>JAAXGZ010000104.1:0-54669 GCA_012271135.1 Caldilineales bacterium
CAGGCCGCCTGTCCGGACAGGCGGCCGATTTGCTGGTAGCAGTAGAGGATCAGCCGGGTCTCGGCCAGGCCGTCAATCCGGCTCAGCAGGTCGGTCAGCAAACGGGCGGGAATCAGAACTTCCTCCAAGTCGCCGGCCGGAAATCCGACGAAGGCATCGGTCGGCCCGGCGGATCGCTTCCCGGGGTTCATGTTCGACCCATCGAATCTGGGGCGTAAGCGGGAGCGGGTTTGAACTGGGTCAACGTTTCCTCAAAGGCCAGGCGCACGGTTCCCGTAGCACCGTTCCGGTGCTTGGCCACGTTCAGTTCGGCCACCTTGTCATGGATGGTTTCCGGGTCGTAGTACTTGTCCCGGTACAGGAACATGACCACATCAGCATCCTGCTCGATGCTGCCGCTTTCTCGCAGATCCTGGAGCATGGGACGCTTGTCCTGCCGCGCCTCGACCCCCCGGCTCAGTTGGGACAGGGCCAGCACCGGCACATTGAGTTCCCGCGCCAGGTTCTTCATGGCCCCGCTGATGAACGTGATCTCCTGCTGCCGGTTCTGCTGCCGCGGGTTCAGCCCCGATTCCCCAGCCGTCATCAGTTGCAGGTAGTCAACCATGATGAGATCGATGTTCTCCCGCGCATGCAGGCGCAGGGCCTTGGAACGCACCGACGTTACAGAAGCACCCGGGGTGTCGTCGATGAAAATCCGCGCCTTGCTCAAATTGGTGCTGGCATGTTGGACGGTTGCCCAGTGGTCATCGTCAAAACGCCCCACGCGCAGGGCCTGCAGATCCGTGGTCGACTCGATGGCCAGCAGACGCTGAACCAACTGGGACGCACTCATTTCCAAACTGAAGATGGCCACCTTGAAGCCCTGCAAGGGGGTCCGGACGTGTTGTGCGACGTTGAGGGCAATGGTCAAGCCCAGACTGGACTTGCCCATGCCGGGGCGACCGGCCAGCACGATGAGGTCGCTCTTGTTGAATCCACCGAGCAAGTCATCCAGCAATCGGAAACCGGTAGGCAGGCCCGGCGTGTTGCCTTCGTCCCGAAAGGCCTTTTCCAGGTCGCGGACCACATCCCTCATGATGTCCCGGATGTCGGTCAGATCCTGGTCCGCGCGGGACTGGCCGATGTTGTAGATCGCCTTTTCCGCGTCCGAGATAATGTCTTCCACATCCTTCTCGGTCGTGATCAGGTCCTGGATGTCCAGGGACGCCTGGTTCAACTGCCGCAGCAATGCCTTCCGTTCGACAATCCGGGCGTAGGTGAGCAGGTTGACAGAGGTGGGACAGCTCTCAATGAGGTACTGGAGGTAGGCGGTGCCCCCCACAGGTTCCTCCAGACTGCCCTCTTCCCGGAGCCGGTTGGCCAGTGAAACCGGATCCGGCTCGAGGCCCTGGTCGCTGAGGGCCTGCATGGCATTGAAAATCGCCCGATGGGCTTCGACCGTGAAATAGCGGTCCCGCAACAGAGTGCCGACATCAATCAGAGCTGCCGGACGCAGCAACAGGGCACCCAAGACCGCTTGCTCCGCCTGTGGGCTAAACAGGTTTTGGGCCGAGGTTCCAACGTCGACCTGGGGCGGTATTTCAAGCAAGGCCAACTCGCCTTTTGGTGCAACGCGGCATCAACTGCACCGGCCACCGCCTGTCTGAAGAACGCGGCCGGAATTCAATTCGAACATGTTTGGGAACCGCCGATTGCGATCCCATGTGGCAACGGGCACCGGAGCGGACGCCACCATGGGAGACCGTCGCAACCGCTGTCCGCTTGGATGATCCCACCACGCCTTGCGGGCATTGTCAGGACAGTGCAGGCAGGCACCACACCTGTCCGGGCCGCCACGCGCTAGTCGCTGAGACTGCCGAGGTCCAATCCCTCCACCACGTCGCGGAACAGTTCAAGGTCCTCGCTGCTTGCACCGAGCGATTCGCCCTCGACATCCTCATCCAGGGGAATTTCCTCGTCCGGTACCTTGCCGGCCGCATTCATGACCTCTTCATCCACATAGATCGGACAGCCGAATCGAACCGCCAGCGCCAGGGCATCGCTCGCCCGGCAATCCAGTTCGTCCATGATGGGATTGTCTTCCGCATTGAAGACCAATCGGGCCAGGTACACGTCGTCCATCAGGCTGGCGATTTCCACGTACACCGGGTCGTGTGCGACCTCCAACAGGACCTGATGCAGCAGATCGTGGGTCAGGGGTCGGGGAGACTTCTCCTTCCGCAACTGCATGGCAATCGCTTCCGCCTCGAAGGGGCCAATCCAAATCGGCAGGTATCGATCCCCGTCCTTTTCCTGCAGGACGGCGATCCGGTGCTGAGACAAGAGACTCACGCGGACGCTTTCGATCTTGACCTCGATCAACCGGTCGCTCATGCTGTAACTCCTTGTACGGTAGCCCAAACTGCAGCAGTTGGGAAGCCAAGGTTGTCCGGTTGCTGCACGGACTGTTCGGGAGGCTGCGGATCAACAGGTGCGGGCGATTGTAGCATAGGGAATACTGGCTTGATTCCCGCCTTTCGACCCTATCCGAAGAGGTTTGGCGAAAGCCGCCAATCCCGCCTTCCGCCGGTCTGAAACGCCAACAGCCGCACCCTCCGATCACGTTGTTTCACACCATGGCCAGCCACCGCCCGCGCACCCGCAACATCCTGTTGGCATCGGCCTTTCATGCGGGCAGCCACCGTGCCTGGCTGGAAGGATTCATGCGACACACCCGGCACCGGTGCCGGGCGGCAACGCTGCCGGGGCATTATTGGAAGTGGCGCATGCAGGGCGGTGCCGTCGAACTGGCGCGGCAGGTGCGAGCCATTACGGCAACGGGCTTCCGCCCGGATGTCCTCGTGGCCACGGACATGGTGAACCTGGCGGCCCTGCTGGGTTTGGCCCGGGATGCCCTGCCCGAGTCGATGCACACCGTCCTGTACATGCACGAGAACCAGCTTACCTATCCCGGCCACCGCCGACCCGACCGGTCCCTACCGCTCGTCAACTGGCTAAGCCAACTGGCCGCCGACCGCATCGTATTCAACTCCGCCTTTCACCGCGACGACTGGTTCACACATCTTCCCAACCTACTAGCCAACGTTCCCGACTTGCCCGAGACGGCCTCCGTTCCTTCCCTGCAAGTCCGGTCCGCCGTTCTGCCCATCGGACTGGACTTCCCGGCGGCAATTCCCTCCGCGGATCGGCAGGACGGTCCCTTGCACATCCTGTGGAACCACCGATGGGAGCAGGACAAGCGTCCGGACAGATTCTGTGCCTTGCTGCATCGCCTGCATGATTCCGGCATTCCATTCAAGGTTTCGTTTGCCGGCGAGCCAGGTGCCCATACACCTCCCGCCATGGTGTCGGCCAAGGAGCGGCTTGACAAGCACATCGACCACTGGGGATACCTGGACAGCCGCGCCGACTATTGGGAACTGTTGTACCGGGCCGATCTGGTGGTCAGCACCACCGACCACGAATTCTTTGGCCTGAGCGTCCTGGAGGCACTTGGGTCCGGCGCCATGCCGTTGCTGCCGCACGGGTTCAGCTACCCGGAACTGATTCCGGAACGTTGGCATGCAACCTGTCTCTACCGGAACGCGGACGACCTGTATGACCGGATCGGGAAACTGGCGGAAACCAACACCCGCGCACCGGCAGCCTTGGTCCAGCACATCAGGCGCCAGTTCTCCTGGCCGTCGGTTGCGGCCGCCTACGACGAGTGGCTGGACAACCTCGGGCCCCCCGGCACATTGTGAATTCCGCACGCGGGTCCGGTATGGAACCAGGCCTACAACGAGTCCGCCTTCTTCCGGGAACCACGCCTGCCGTCGGATTCGGCAGTGGCTCCCCGATCAGGGGCGACAGAAGCGACCAGCCGGGCCGTCCACGCCTTCAAGTCGGCAGTCGACGCCTCCACGCTTACTTCCTGCGCTTCGGGACCCCTGTGGCCCGCAACTCTCCGAAATGCCACGACATCCCCCTTGCGCAGGCGGCGGCCCTGCTCAACCTCCGCACCTCTGCAGAACACGCGCCGTCCGTCCGACGCGCGCAGAAATCCGAATCGGCGTCGGCGATTAAACCCCAGCACGAGGCCGCGCTCCCTGCCGGCCGCCGGTGCGTGCCGCCGGCACACATGGCACGCGGCGGCCTGTGCGCGCGCCACGGACCGGTGGTCACGGGCATCGGTGAACGGTGCACCGCAAACAGAACATGAACTGAGGGCCGGTTGGCTCACGGGACGGCAGTGACTAGCACGGAAGCGGAGGAGTCTCTTGTGGACAACCGCCGCCAAGGCGGACACAATTTTGATAGCATAGACTGGCGGCCGCAGCGATGTCACGGAACTGTCGGTCCCGTTGGGCATTGTTCATGCCTGGATGGCGACGTAGCCAAGTGGTTTAAGGCAGAGGTCTGCAAAACCTCCATTCGCCGGTTCGAATCCGGCCGTCGCCTCTTTTCCCCACCAGTGAATGCCAGTCAAGTCGATGTAGCGAGGGTACTGACTGAACAGCACCCTCGGCATTTGGGCCGTTCCCGGATCCAATCCGGACCAATCGGCAACGCAAATCGGACGCTGGTGATAGAATTGACGTATCGTTCCTGTCGCAGCCGTGACCGGGCCACCGAAGTTTCGTTGTGGTGCCCGTGCTCCGCGTCCGGCAGCTAGGCTCTTTGCACCCTCCCTTCATGAACGCCATCTTCAAGCGTCGTCATGTAGCCATTCGCATAGTGGTGTCGCTGGTGCTGCTGGCAATTTCGTTCATGCTGGTGACATTTTCGACGCTCAACGCGCAGGACGAGTCGCGCATTCTGCCCGAGGCGGGGACCCCCTATGTTATTCAGCCAGGCGACACTATGGCGCGCGTGGCCGCCCACGCCTACAACAACGGCGAGTTGTACCAAGCGTTGTGCGACTTCAATGAGATAGAAGACTGTCACAACATCGGCGTCGGCACCACGATCGACATCCCGACACTGGAAGCATTGGCCGAGGCCCTGGACATCCCGCTGCCGACCATCACGCCCACACCCACGTCCATCCCGACGCCCACACCTGCACCGGACCCGGCTTCCCAACTGCCGGCCGATCTGCAGGATCAACTGATTGCCATCGCCGCCGGCGACACCCTCGCCGATTTGGCCGCCGCCAACTACAACAACGCCACGGTGGCCGGACGCCTCTGCGCCTATAACATGCTGCCCGACTGTTCGGAGCTCGAACCGGGCATCCGCATTTTCATCCCGCCCATGGAGCAACTGCTGTTCGGCACGCCCCTGCAGTATCTGCCCCCCGCCCAGGACTCGATGACCGCGGCGGACCAGACCGGCACGGTAGCGGAACCCGAAGCGGTGGCCCCCACGGACAGTCCAACAACGGATGCCGACCCCGAAACGGCGGCCCCGGCGGCAGACAGCGAAGATGCAACTGCCGAGGGCAGTACCGGGACACCGCCGGCCGAACCGACGCCCGAGGCAGCCCCGACCCCGGTGCCACCATCCCCCACGCCTCTGCCGCCCGTCGTTGTCGATCCCGAATCGCTCACGATCGCGGAGTACATCGAGCAGGATTTCCGACTGGAAATCTACGCCTACGCGCTAACCCTGAGCCCGGTCCTGGCAACGTTGGGACAGGATGGACCCTATACGCTGCTGGCGCCAAGCGATGCGGCCTGGGTTGCCGCCAACACCGCCACGATCAAGTCCATTTTCAGTTCGCTGGACTCATTGGCCGCCTTCAACCGGTCCCATGTGCTCAGAGGTGACCTGAGTCTGGCCGAATTGGCGGATGCAGGGACCGCAACGTCCATCAGCGGCCGGGTGTGGACAGTCACCCAAACCGACCAGGGACGGACACTGATTGGCAACGCCAGGGTGGTTGCCACGGTGCCCACACCGAGGAACGGGACCATCCACATTCTGGACACACTCATTCGCTAATCCGTCCAAACGACACTCCGGGCCGGAGACCTGCCCAACCTCGGACCCGGCGGGCCGGTCCCGTTCCGGCACCGGCAGTTTCCCCCGCCCCCACGCCGTCTCCGTACACAACAATCCACGCCATGGATCCTGTAGCCGAAACGATTTCGGTTTTCGGCGCCACCGGTCCGCTTGCCGCCAAGCTACAGGACTTCACAGCCCGCCTGCCACAGGTCCGCATGGCGGCGGAGGTTGCACGGACCATCTGCGAAGGCGGCATTTCGATAATCGAAGCGCCCACCGGTGTGGGCAAGTCCTTTGCCTATCTCGTACCGGCAATCCTGAGTGGCCGCAAGGTGGTGGTATCCACCGCGTACCGCACCCTCCAGGATCAGCTGATGGACAAGGACATACCGTTCCTGCTGGACGCCTTGGGCCTGGACACGTCGGTCGAAGTGGCCAAGGGCCGCAGCAACTATGTGTGCCACTACAAATGGCACATGTTCCGCGACCAGGATTCCCTGTTGGAACCGTCAGACAACGAGGACGCACAGGCCTTTGACGAAATCGAACTGAAGCTGTCCGATCGCACGTTCACGGGGGACATCGCCTACCTGGAACACCGGCCATCCGGCCCGGCCCTGCGCGACATCGTCTCGCTGCCGGTGGACTGTCTTGGGTATGCCTGCACCTACGCCCAGGAACCATGCTACGTCGATTCCATGCGACGGAGGGCCCAGGAGGCCAATCTGGTGATTACGAACCATGATCTCCTCCTCTACAGCCTCAAGGAATCCGTTGCCACCGGCCTGCACGAGCTGGTGCCCGAAGCCGATGTCTACATCCTGGACGAGGCCCATCATCTGGAGGACATTGCCACGCGGGTGCTGGCCGCCGAATTGACCGTCGGCGAGATTTCCTCCCTGTTGAACTCCCGCATGTTCCGCCGAACCTACCAGCGGCTCGGCGACCAGCGAAGACGGCTGGAGGACACCTGTGGGTTGTTGCTCCTCGAGGCGGGAGGCGCCGCCGACGGCGACGGCGTCGTGCACGGCCCCCTGGCACAGGCGTTGAACCTGGCCGAGGAGCTCGAAGCCGCCGCCCAGGAACTGACAGACAAGGTCCCCGCGTCGGAGTCCGTGAACGACTCCCAACGGGAGGCATCGGCCCGCAAGGACATGGCCGTCGCGGCCCTGGAACTGTTGGCCAAGACTGCCAGGGACATGGCGGAACCCAATCCTCTGTATGTTCGCTACATCACCGGCGACCGGCAGCAGGAGAAGCGTCAGGCCGCCCTTGTCCGGGCGCCGCTGGATCCTGCGTCGGCACTGGACGAACTGCTGTTCGCGTTGGGCAAGACCATCGTCTGCACCAGTGCCACATTGACCGTCGACCAGTCGTTCGGCAACTTCCGTTTGCGCACCGGACTGCTCGAACACCCGGTGGCGGAAACCCAACTGCCTCACGTCTTCGACTACCGCAGCCAGGCCCTGCTGTTTCTGCCCAAGGTGGATGCGTTCGATTTCCGACAGAGGGCTCCTTGGTACGACAGCATCAAACGCATCATCTCCGCGTTGGTCGACATCACCGACGGCGACACGCTCTGCCTGTTCACCAGCTATGCCGCGCTGCGCGAAGTGCACGACGAGCTCCGGGACAAGGCGCGGTACGGAATCTGGCAGGTACGCTCCCAAGAGGATGGGAATCCCGGGGAGCTGATTCAGTGGTTGCGGGAAACTCCGCACAGCGTGCTGTGCGCAACCCGCAGCTTCTGGGAGGGCATCGACATACCGGGCGATGCCGTGGTGTCGGTCATCATCGACAAGCTTCCCTTCGTGCCGCCCAACGATCCCGTGTACAAGTACCGAACCGAGCTGTTGAACGACCGGTACGGGGAAGGCAACGAATGGTGGGCCTGGAACAACTACGCTCTGCCGGCGGTGAGCCTGTCCCTGAAGCAGGGCTTCGGGCGCCTGATACGGCGCACTTCGGATCGGGGAGTCGTCACCATCCTGGACTCGCGCCTGACCACCAAGGGCTATCGCTTTCGCATATTGAACGACCTCCCGCCAGCCAGGACGGTTCGCTACGTCAACCAGGTCCGGACATTTTTCGAATAGGTTAGTCTTGGCGATGCGACGGCGGCCAAATACCAAGGTGCCTTTGGGAAGCCCTACCGGCACCGCTCTCTTTGGTTCAGGTTTGGGTCGGCGTAGACCTTCAAGGAAGCCATCGCGGTGCAATCGTCCGAGTTCCCATGATGGTCGTCTCCTCATGACGCACCAGCCATTATCACAAGAAGACCGGCCGCTGCCGGATCCTGAAGGCGAAAGGAGCCTGCCCCATGTACCGGAAACCGATGGTCCGGAGCAGGCACAGGCGCATCGGCACCTGCAAGCCGAGTTTCGTCAAGATCGGTTGCCCACGCCGGCCGATCTGCGCGAACCGGATGACATTCTGCCGGGCGCCGCGGATCGGATCCTGGCCTTGGCCGAAGAACGGTTGCACCAGGCGGGCCGCGCGCAGGACCAAAACCATACGGAGTCAATGGCACTTTTGCAATCCCGGCAACAGCTCGTGCGGAGCGTTCAGTGGATGGCATTCGTGGTCGCGTTGTTGCTTGTCATGGTCTTGTTGATCCTTGCTACGGCAGGTCTCTTGGAATCGACCACGAGTTGGAGCATTGCCGTAGCCGTTGGAGTCTTGGCTGTGGTGGTTGGTCGATTTCTTTGGAACCTTGGCAGGCGCTACGCTCGATCGCGTCGCAGAGAGGGCCGCCAAACCGACGCGATGCACCCCCCGCAGGCATCAAATTTGATTGCGTAACTGTATTTACAAAGAGATTTCGAAGGATGCCTGGCAGATGTGGATAACCCAGTCGGTGATCCTGATCAACCATTACGGACTGAGCCTCGGCGAGCCCAAGGCACACGACTTTCTGATGGCCCAGATGGAGGGCTTCTTCTTCGGTCCGAATGCTCCCATGCCAGAGGGTTGGACGTCCGAGGGAGTACCCGGCTCGGGCATCCCGCAGCACACCAACGGTTTCCCTTCCTAACCGGCGTTTAGCCCACGGGGTCGCCTCGAAAGGGAATTGGATCCGCCGCGGGGCGAACCTCATATCCTCACTTGGCTGCCGTCCGGTCGGAAGGTACTGGCGGGCCGGATGGTTGTTCTCGACGGCCTGACGCAGAGCCGTCCGCGCCCAATCCACTTGGTCTGTCGAGTCTGCAGCTCAGGCTGCGACCAGTAGGATTTCCGGATCGATGCGGTTGTCCAGACACTCCCGCGCGACGCGCAGGGCCTGCTCTGCGGATGCGGAGCGTTGCCGAAGATGAAACCGAGGTAGCTGTTCCCGTCCGATGGAAACCGGCAGGCGGTTTCCGGCAAGGAGGAGAAACTGCACATATCGTTCACTTGGTCAACGGTTTCGGCGGCAGGGGTCCTGTCTGCCGCGCCCGGAATCCCGGATGCGGGGGATCGGGTTCATCATGACGATTTGGCCCAATGGATCCTTCCGATTGAGGGGCAATGGCAAGCCGCGGCTTTGTTGCCGTATCAGCGCCTCCAAAGGCTATATCGGTGTCGCAGTGCGGGATGTGCACACAAAAGCCGCCGATCGACCTGTCGTCCGGTTCCGGAAACCAAACTTTGGAGTGGTTGATCCGCATCTCGTACGTACTCCGGCTCGAACCCTGGTCCAAGCGCCGCGGCAGTCCGGCCCGTGGATCGGTGCACACTGCCGCCCGAATGTTCACAACCAAGCACGAGGACGTTACACAAGTAGATTCCTCCAAGAAGGGTCTCGCCAAGGATCCGGCTTGTCGAAGATGGACCGGATCGTCGGTTCCCGTCCATGGACCATGGCCGCGACCGCGACTTCGCCACACGGGCCGTTGTCTTCCATCAGGGGATTGGTCGGACAACCTCCGTGCCTGGTATCGACTCGCATGTCCCCTTGAGCATCGTTGGCCTTCAATGGTTCGATGAGCAAAGGCAATCCCCTATGGGAGCAGTCGCGTGGGGACCAATGGCCGCGGTCCCCGAGTCGAAAGAGCGGACAGTTCCAGCCCCCCACGCTGTGCCCAAATCGCTGTGGAGCAGTACCGGTTCCTTCAACGCCGTCATGCCGCGGATGGGTTTTGGGAACGCACCCTGTGCAGGTCCCGATCAGGTGTCTGCAGGTTCCGGTGTCGGCGAATGGGAACGCGCGTCCGTGCTACCGGCCTCCGCCTGCATGGCATGCAGAATCTCGTGCCAGTGGATGGTGGTGGGACGTCCCCCGCGACGGAGGTGGGACATAGGGACGACGGGTTGATACCACTGCCTGGTCGTCAGTGGACGGGGTTCGCGTTGGCGTTTCACGGGCAGAAGCGGAAGCCATGGATGGCGGCGCTGGGAAACGATTTGCCCCCCGGAAAATCGTTACACTACAACCACCCCGGACCTCGCCACGGGATTCGCAACTTACACACTGGCACCTTGCTTCCGGGTTATTGAACCCCTAGAGAGAGGTCAGACATGCTGATCCATGACCGTCACCTGCCAACTGATCGCGCGGCTTATGTACTGTTTGCCATTCTCATGTTTGCCACGCTGCTGATGGCATTTCGGGAGCCACGTGCCGCGAGTGCACAGGACAATACTGGACTGTCCTACACTGAGCTTTGCTCGAAGGGAATCGTTGTTCCGGATCCGGAAAACAACCCTGGCCAGGTACAGGACTGCGCCGTCCTACTGGAAGGACAAGCCACCCTCGAGGCAGATCCACCCCTCAACTGGTCCCCCAGCATTTATATCAACGACTGGGACGGTGTAAATGTGTATGACTTACCCAGGGTGGAAAATCTGACAATTGTAGGGAATGACGGACCTATTACGCTCCATGGCGAGATACCCCCGTCGTTTGGCGGACTGACTGCTCTGAAGGCCTTGTATTTCAACTCCAATGAACTTACGGGCACCATCCCACCCGAACTCGCTAACCTGTCCAACCTCAATGTACTGTGGCTCAACTTTAACAATCTCTCCGGCCCTATCCCCATCATTCTGCCCAATGTGTCGACGTTGTCCCTAAGGGCCAACGAGTTCACGGGCGGGGTCCCCACAGAAATCAGCACGCTGTCCAAGCTCCGGGATTTGGACCTGTCATCCAACCGACTCTCGGGTTCTTTCCCAACTCACCTTGCCAACCTGCCCAATCTGATTGTGTTGAACCTGGGATACAACTTCTTTGCGGGCCCCCTTCCCACCGAATACGCTTTCATCCCCAATCTCCAGGAGTTTACCCTATCGGGCAACCTGTTCACAGGTTCCTTTCCCATCGAATACACTACCATTGCCAATCTGAAAATATTAAATCTGAATGCAAGACCCCCAGGGTCTATCAACCCGCCTGTAGTGGGCTACCTTTCGGGCATGATTCCATCTGAAATAGGCAACCTCACCAACCTGCAGAGACTAAGGATTAGATACAACAACTTCACGGGTAGCATTCCAGCTGAATTGGGCGACCTCCCCTTGGACATGTTGATACTCCAAGGTAACCAGTTCGCCGGCCGCATACCCGCAGCGCTCCGCGATGTTCGAGCTACCGACTTGGAACACGTCGACTTGCCCTACTGCGACGAAGTAGTGCCTACACCAGTACCACCCAGCACTCCCGTTCCAATGCCGGCACCGACCAGGACGCCTGTCTTCATCGTCTTGGGACCCGTCCTTCCCAATCAGATGGTCACCCTGGCGTGGCCCGATGGCGAAACTGTCTCCATCGAACTGCGCATACAGGACGACCTGCCGTCCTACGTGTCGGGCAGCATCGCAATCAGCCATGACGTAACTTACACAATCGACCCTTGGGGGGCCAACCCGCGCAAATCAACTTTCACCCGCGCTGACCATGGGCAAATTCAAATCATATGGTCTGTTACGGGGGACATGGTCACCCCCACCCCTCCTCGGCCCGCTCCCCATCTTCCTCCCGGCACGGAGTGCTGGGAAGGTCACACAGTCGTTGCTCAGACAGTGTTGGCGAGCGTGGTTCCGGGCCACTATGGCGATCTCGACAGCATCGCATCGCAATTACCCGGCGGACGGGTGATACAGGTGAACTTCGGGGGCAAGATCATGCTGATTAGCTTTGACGGCACACGGATTACGTTATCCGGGGCCATCGCGATGCTGGCGGCGGACGCGCGGGTGCGGTACGCCGAACCCAACTATCTGGTCGGTGTGGACGGGCCCGCGGCATGTGGCCCGGAGACTAAGACATGGAAGCCCGGTTAAAGAAGGCGGGTAGCTGTGCATGCATCGGGATGAGCGGCACCTTGGTCCACACTGGTAACTGGCACTGCAACGAGAAGTCGTGTGGCAGGTTGAAGGAGCCTGATTCAGTTCCCGGAGTTCCGCCATAGCCGCGCTCGCCTCCCCGGCTCCGCCGTTGACCTGCGACGACCTGCTCCGGCTCCAACCCTCGCTGCAGGCCTGCCCGAACCGTTTTCGACCCCTGTGCACGCGCCGCGACCAGGTGGCCTCCTTCGCCGCCTGCGCCGAGGGGCTGCTGTCCGAGGAGCGGCTCCAGTCGGTCGCGCGCATGGTCCTGCGCCAACGGGACGGCGATATGAACCAGGTGCGCCGCCTGCAGTACGTTGCGGCGGACAGTGCCTGGTCCGACCAACCGTTCCCGGAACGCCACCGGCAGGCGGTGGGGTCCGAGCCGGGCACGCGCGAGGGCGTCTTCCCGGTGGACACGACCGACATGCCCAAGCAGGGGGTGCATTCGGCGGACGGAGCCCGACAGTACTGCGGTCGGCTGGGCCGGGTGGCCAACTGTCGGGCGGGGGTGTTCGCGGCCTGCGCCGGGACGGGCGGGGCCACGCTGGTCCACCGGCGGCTGTTCCCGACCGAGGCCCGGGCCGGGGACGCGGCCTATGGGGAGCGGCGGCAACGATGCAGTGTGCCCGAGGAGGCCGCGACCTTCCGCACCAAGCCACAACTGGCCCTCGGGATACTGACCGGACTGGTGGCCGAAGGCTCGCTGCCGGAACGCTGGGTGAGCTGCGACGAGGGCTACGGCCGGTTGGTCGACTTCCTGGACGGGGTGGCCGCGCCGGGCCTGAGTTACATGGCGGAGGTGCCGGTCGACACGCGGCTCTGGCCGGCGCGGGCGCTGGCGGCGCAACTGCCCGCGGGCGCTTGGGCGCGGCATCGGGTGCCAGGAAACAGCCGCGGCCCCGAGCATGCCGACTTCGCCATCCGGCGGGTGGTCGCTCTCCGCGGCCGCCTGCCGGGCCCCGAGATCTGGCTCGTGCTGCGCCGCCCGCCCGAGACGGATCCGGTTCGGGTGTTCCTCTGCCATGCTCCCCGCAGCATCCCTTCGGCCCGCCTAGCGTACCTGACCGGCGCGCGCTGGGCCATCGAGACCTGCTTCCGGGAAGGCAAGCCGCGGCTCGGCCTGGGCGATTACGAAGGTCGCAGCCAGCAGGGCTGGCTACGCCACATGACCCTGTGCCTGCTCCTGCACTTCTTTCTGCCGCGAGGCAAGCTGGCGCTCAAAAAAACAGCCCGACCTGACGCTGTACCAGGTGGCGGAGGCCCTGGATGCCGTGCTGGCCCTGTTTCGCAGCCTGCGATGGGACGGACGCGCCCTGCTGGAACAGCCACCCTGACTTCTCGTTGCAGTGCATTCAGCAACCGTGTTGCATGTCATACCGCGCTGGTCGTTGGCGCAGCGTCCTGCCTCCCGGGAACTGGCCGCTGATCCCGCGCTGGCTGATTGTCCCTTGGTGGCGGGACTGGTCCGGTCACGGGAGAGTTGGAAACCGGGAACGCGCAGCTGCGTGAAGATGTGTCCGAAGATATCGTGCAAGGGGAATGCGCATAATGGACCTGATCGGCATCGGCAAGGAAACTCCCATGGGTCTACATGGAGTGGCCAAGACACACCGAACCAATCCAGGCCGGACAAGCCACTGGTCCGAGCCAACTGCCGGACCGGGATGCCGCGGCTTCAGGCCGCGGCTCGCCACACCGGGGCCGCACGGACTGCGCGTCGGTAGCCAGACACCAGTCTGGAAATGCCTGTAGGTCGGCTCATCCGCTGCAACCATGGAGAATGCGATGCTTGTTACGGACAACGTTTCGACCAGTTTGGTCTCCGGTTCTCAGCGGCCGCCCAACTGGGTCCAGGACGCAGTCTTTTACCAGATTTTCCCCGACCGATTCCGCCGCAGCGAGGGCAGCCTTGCCCGGAAGGAGCACCCCTTTCAACCTTGGGGCTCGCCACCTTCACGTACGGGCTTCCAGGGCGGTGACCTGGACGGAATCCGCGAGAAGCTGGACTATCTCCAGGAACTAGGTGTCACCGCCCTGTACCTGAACCCGGTCTTCGCCTCCGCCGCCAACCACCGGTACCACACATACGATTACTACGCGGTCGATCCCTTGCTGGGCGGCAACGATGCCCTGCGACGACTCCTGGACGATGTCCATACCCGGGGCATGCGGCTAATCCTGGACGGCGTCTTCAACCATGTGGGAAGGGGGTTCTGGGCATTTCACCACGTCTGTGAATCCATGGACCAGTCGCCGTACCGCGACTGGTTCCAGATCCGCGGGTATCCCCTGCGCCCCTACACCACGCCCGAGGCCGGGAACTGCAACTACGAGGCATGGTGGGGATTGCCGGAACTGCCCAAGCTGAACGTGGACAATCCGGTTGTCCAGAACTACCTGCTGGATGTGGCCCGCCACTGGATTGACTTCGGCATCGACGGCTGGCGGCTGGACGTGCCGGAGGAAATCGGCACCCCGGGATTTTGGGAACGGTTCCGCATGGTGGTGAAGGGCGCCTCGAACGACGCCTACATCGTGGGTGAACTGTGGGACACGGGACGCGGATGGCTGGATGGCGACCGCTGCGACGGAATCACCAACTACGAACTGGGCCGCCTGGCCCTGGGATTTTTCGCCCGCGATTCCCTACCGGCCGAGGGCATCTCGATTTCCGGATACGCAGTGCCGGGTTTGGAGACGGCGGCCTTTGCCGGACGCGTGGAGAAAATGCTGAAGACCCACCCCTGGGCACATGCGTTGGCCAACCTCAACTACCTCGACAGCCACGACATGCCCCGCATCCACCATCTGGCCGGAGGCGATACCGGCGCGGTGCGGCTGATGCTGGCCTTCCAAATGACCATGCCCGGCGCCCCGATCATCTACTACGGCACCGAAGTGGGCATCACCGGCGCCGGAGACCCGGAGTGCCGCAAGGCGTTTCCCTGGCACCGGCCCGAAACCTGGGATCACAACCTCTTGTCGCATGTCCGATGGCTGGCGCAACTGCGCCGCCAACATGAGGTTTTGCGACGCGGATACTGTATCCAGTTGCGCGCTCGAGACGCTGTGTTTGCATTCAAGCGGACGTGGCATGGGAGGATCGCGCTCGTTGTATTCAATGCCGGCCGCAACGACACCCGCGTTCAATTGACCAATGTCGGCGGAACCGTCGAGCATTTCGCCCTCACGGATGCCCGGGACGGTTCGGCTCTGCGCTGCATCGACGGACGGTTCGAGTCGGTGCATGTGCCGGCCCGGGATGTGCGTATCTTTACCGGCCGCGAGGACCGACCGCCACGCGCCTGACCCAATTCACCGTCCTGCCCGCAAGCCTGGTCAGAAACCGGCGGCCGGCCGGCAAATCCAGTGATATATTTATTGTTTCGCCGTTGCAGGAGCGGTCGGCCGCACCGTTTTCAGGTTCGCATCTCAGGCGTATCGGCAAGATCCCGCAATGGCTGCCACACACTCCCCCTCAGATGCCATGAAGCACTTTACGGACATTTCCTGTCTGTCCCAACAGAAGTTCAGAGGACTTCTGCAGCTGGCCCGCAACCTCCAGGACGAGTGGGTCCGCGAAGGACGCAACGAGCCGGTGCTGGACGGACGCAGTCTGGCCATGGTGTTCATGAAGGCCAGCCTGCGGACACGCGTGTCCTTTGAAGTCGGCATGCGCCATCTGGGCGGCGGGGCGCTCTACCTGAGTCCCGCGGAAGTCGGCCTGGGCGAGCGCGAGACCGCGGCGGATGTCGCGCGGGTCCTCTCGGGCATGGCCGACGGCATCATGGCCCGGGTGTTCGAACACGAGGCGATCGACGATCTGGCACGTCATGCATCGATACCGGTCATCAACGGGCTCAGCGACCGCTCCCATCCGTGTCAGGCCCTGGCCGACATCTACACGATCGAGCAGATTGCCGGTGCCGGCCATGGACTGACCATTGCCTTCGTGGGGGACGGCGACAACAACACGGCCCGCAGCTTGATCGAGGCCGCCGGCCTAGCCAACATGGAGATTCGGGTGATTGCCCCCCAGGGCTACCAACCTCGTCCCGACGAATGGGACTCCGCATGCGAGCCCGATCTCGTTACGGATTCGCTGGATGCGGTTGAAGGCGTCGACGTCCTGTACACCGATGTATGGACCAGCATGGGCCAGGAGGCCGAATCCGCGCAGCGCACGGCGGACCTGCGCGACTACCAGGTAAACACCGGCCTGTTGGACCGGACCGGCAACCCAGACGTGGTTGTGATGCACTGCCTCCCCGCACACCGGAACGAAGAGATCACCGACTCGGTGATGGACGGTCGACACAGCCGGGTCTTTCAGCAGGCCCACAATCGCCTGCATGCGCAAAAGGCACTGTTGGCCCACCTTCTGGGCCAGGTGCCGTTGCCGGACTAGCCTTCATGGAGCGACTGGAGTTCCTGTTCCAACTCTTCCGTGAGGACTCCGCAGCGGGCAACGTGGTCGCCCACCTCCCGCGGCTGCTGGAACCACTCAATCTGCTTGATGTGGCGGCCCTGTGCGCGTTCCTTTACATCCTGCTGAGCCAGCTGGCGCGTTCGCCGTTGCGCAGGCTCCTCAACGGCCTGTTGTTTCTCCTGGTGCTGTTTTCCGCCGTCACCGCATTCGAGGGACTGACCGCCCTCAACCTCATCATCCGCAACAGCTACCTTGTTGTCCTAGTCTCGATACCCATCATCTTCCAGTCCGAAATCCGCAACATGCTGTCCCAGGCCGGACGCGGGGTTGGCTTCTGGGATCGCATCCGACAGGCCGGCAGCCAGGGGCACCTCAACGAACAGTGGATACAGGAGATTGCGGAGAGTGTCCGCTATCTGCACCGCAACCGTCTGGGAGCCCTGGTCGTGCTGACCGGCCGGGACCTGTTGGCCAACACAGCCAGCGACGGCATCCGCCTCGACGCGGTTCTCTCCCGGCAGCTGCTCAACTCCGTCTTCGAGAAGCAGTCCAGTCTGCACGATGGCGCGGTGATCATTGCGCAAGGCCGGATTCAACGGGCCAACGTCCTCTTCTCCATCGGTGATCAGGCGGGCCGTACGCTGAGTGCCCGCGCGGAGACGGGCACCCGCCACCTGGCGGCACAGAACATCACCGCCCACAACGACGCGCTGTGCTTGGTCGTATCCGAAGAGACGGGTGGGATAGCCTATTCGATTGACGGCCAGCTCACGGAGACATCGCCGGAGAATGTCCTGTCCGTACTGCACGAGTTTGGCGCACTGCGGTTCCTGAGTGAGCGAGGCATCCGGCCCGGACCTTCCCCGGCAGTGGAGGCCCGGCCTTGAGACCGATTGCGTCCCGGTGGGTCCTGCGGCTGCTCCGGATGCTGGTGGCCCTACTGGCTTCCGTGTTCGTCTGGCTGATCATCATCAGTCAACAGGATCCGATGATCGTGCGCACCATCGCCAACGTGCCGGTGCCCTGCCCGAACCTGCAGGACACCGACCTGCAGTGCGCCAGCGTCAATGCCACACTCACGGTCCGCGCGCGTTCACCGCAAAGCCACTGGGCCAACCTGCAACCTCCCTATGTCCAGTACCTGGAGGTTCAACTACGACCCGCGGACGAGGAACACGAACTGACCAGCGGTGTTCCCCGCTTCCTCTGCGATGCCGCGTCCCTCGAATCGAGTCTCCAGGTCCTCTCGGTACGGGCGTCGTCTGCGCCGGCCGGCGCGGCCTGCACCGTGGACATCGCGCTGCAATCCTCGCCCGAAGTGTTGGCCGAGGCTCTGGCCCTGCAGGAACAAAGTTCGCTCCTCCCGGTGACCCTGGTCCGGGTGGGGGACCTGCCGGACGGCTATGTGCTGGAAGGGACGACGCTGAACACCACCCACACGGTGATCACAGGACCACAGGAGGACCTGACGCGACTGGACAGTGCGGTAGCCTATCTGCCGTTCTACTCCACGGCCTTCACCACCAACGCGGGTTCGTTCGAATTGCCCTTGTCGGTGCAGGCTGTGGACAGCAACGGCAACGCGCTGACGGCGCTGACCGCCGATCCGGGCATCTTGTTGGCGACGGTGCGCTATTCGTCCCTGCCCAACACCCGACGCGTACGGGTGGTCCTGGAGCCGCCTGCGACCGTACCCAGCGGCTACAGTCTGGCGGAGGTGCGTCCCGATCCGGAATTCTTGCTGCTGCGCGGACCGCGGGACGTGTTGGATTCCGTGCCGGACCCGCTGCCGCTGCATCCGGCAGAACCCATCAAACCCGTCACGCGCACTACCACGGTGGTCGCGTCCGTGGACGTGCCGGAGGGTGCGACCACCACCACGACGGAAGTCGCCTTCGTAATTGAAGTGGATCACGTCATCCTCGACAATACGCAAAAGGCCCGGGCGGCCTGTCAAATGGAACACCCGGACCTGGTCTACGAATTCACGCCCCTGTTCATGCACCTGCGCGGTCCGTTTGAAGCCTTCGAACAGTTGTACGCCATGGAAGCCGCGGGCGAATTTGCCTGGTTGGCCCTCTTCGACTGCCCGGCCGAACAGGGCACATGGGAACTTGTCCCGGTCCGGTTTGTCTTTGCGGATCCGGCCGTTGAGTCATCCAGCCTCATCACGCTGGTGAGCCACGATCCCGCCCAGGCGGAGGTCGTCGCGAGCCTGCAGTCCGCTCTGGTCCCGTCCTCCTGAATCCCCGGGACCATCTGCAGCATGTCGCCCGCACTCGTAGCCCTAGTGGGCCGCCCCAACGTAGGCAAGTCCACTCTGTTCAATCGACTGACCGGTGTCCGCACGGCGATTGTGGAGGATCTGCCGGGAACCACCCGCGACCGTCTGTACGGCACAGCGGAATGGCAAGGACAGCGGTTCGCACTGGTTGATACAGGAGGCCTGCGCTTCCGCGATCCCGGTGCATCCACGGCCCGTTCGCGTTCCGCCAACTCGTCCGAGGAATTCTCCCTGTCGATCCTGGAACAGGCCACCGTGGCCCTGGACGAGGCGGATGCCGTCATCCTGCTCACCGATGTCAAGGACGGGGTGGTGGCCGAGGACATGGATGTGGCCGAGTTTCTGCGCCAGCACGACAAGCCGGTGGTGTTGGCGGTCAACAAGGCCGAGACCGATGCCCGCGTTCTGGATGCTGCCGAGTTCTGGCAGCTGGGCTTGGGCGAACCGATGGCCATCTCCGCCCTGCACGGCGACGGCGTGGCGGAACTTCTAGACAGCCTGCTGTTCAACCTGGCCGGCACACCGGCTGAGGACGAGGAGGACGATTCGGTCCGAATTGCCCTGGTGGGGCGGCCGAATGTCGGCAAGAGCAGCCTGCTCAACGCCCTGATTGGCGAAGAACGAGCCATCACCAGCGAGGTGCCGGGCACCACGCGCGACCCTGTCGACTCCCGCCTCACTTGGCATGGTCGGGACGTGACTCTGGTCGACACCGCCGGGATTCGTCGACGAGGCCGAATCGAACGCGGCATTGAACAATACAGCGTGCTGCGCAGCGCCAAGGCCATCGACCGGGCCGATGTCGCCCTGCTGTTGCTGGACACCACCGAGGGGGTTACGGCACAGGATGCGCACGTAGCCGGCATGATCGAGGAATGCAAAACCGGGGTGGTTCTGCTTGCCAACAAGTGGGATGCGGTGGCCAAGGACGAGCACACCATCCTGGAATACGAGAAGAAGATCCGATCGGAACTGCAGTTTCTGCCCTACGCGCCACTGCTCTTCATATCGGCCCTGGACCGGCAGCGGCTGCATCGCATCCTGCCCACGGCCCTGGAGGTGCACACGGCAAGGACGCAAAGGATTGGCACCGGCTCCTTCAACCAGCTGATCCAGCAGGCATACTTCCAGGGTGCCACGCCGTCGCGCAACGGCCAGCCACTCAGGATCTACTATGGCACCCAAGTGGCCGTGGCACCACCGACGTTCGTTCTCTTCGTGAACAACAGCAAACTGGTGCACTTTACCTATGCGCGCTACATCGAGAACGCGATCCGCGAGCAGCACCCCTTCATTGGCACGCCGATCCGCGTCGAATTCCGCACACGTTCCTGAACCGTGATCTCCAAGTTGCCGTGAAGACACTCCTTGAACGATGGCGGGTTCGCCGCTCCGAACTGCTGCTCGGGATTCTGGTCCTGGGTTGCTTCGGTTACGGTGGACACCTGGGATGGGGATACTTCTCCCATGCCGTGTACGGACCGCCGCCCTTCGACGGCGATAGAGCCTTGGAACACGTGCAGGCCCAGGTCGACCTGGGGCCGCGCCCGACGGGCTCCCTGGCCAACCGCCGCACCAGGGTCTTGATCAGGCAGCACCTGGAAGCCCTGGACTGGCAGGTATACGCCCACCCATTTGCATTGCCAAACGGTGATCGCGGCGAAAACCTGCTCGCCTGGAAAGGCTCCGGACCCGATCTGCTGCTGGGTGCCCACTTCGATACCCGCTTGTTTGCGGATGAAGATCCGGATCCGGACCTCAGGACGCGCCCGGTAGTCGGGGCCAATGACGGAGCATCGGGCGTGGCGGTGCTGATGGAACTGGCGCGGGCCCTGGAGACCGAAAAGACGGGCCACCGGATTTGCCTGGCCTTCTTTGACGCCGAGGACAACGGCAACATCCCCGGCTGGCACTGGATCCTGGGATCCGCGGCGTTCGCGGCGGACCTCGATCTGTTGCCGGCCTGCAATGACCCTACGGCGGTTGTCATTGTGGACATGGTTGGAGACAGCCGACAGGAACTGCCCCTTGAGCGCACCAGTACCCCGGAACTGCAGGCCGCCATTTGGCAACAGGCGGCCAACCTGGGCCTGGACGACTGGTTCCAGCCGGTACAGGGCTACTCCATCCTCGATGACCATCATCCATTCCTGAATGCCGGGATTCCGGCGGTGGACATCATCGACTTCGACTACCCGTGGTGGCATACCGTCGGCGACACGATGGACAAGGTCAGCGCGGACAGTCTCTGGCGCGTCGGCACCGTCCTGGAAACCTGGCTGGAGGCAGGCGCCGCATGGCGGTGACAATGTGGCTTTCCGGCGTGGCTGTCCTGTGACCACCAAGGCCGTGACATCCTTGAGGCCTTGCCGAATCTTCCGACCGACGGCACCCACCTAACCTATACTGACTCGCCAACCGGCGAGTGTTGGCCTGCGATGTTACAGCCAATCCGGTCTCTCGTCCTCTCAATCTCCCTTTAGGATCCCCGTCCCATGAATCCCATTCTGCTGGAAGTCGGCAATTTTTCCCTGCACTGGTACGGATTGCTGATTGTCGGGGGCGCCACGCTGAGCGCGTTTTCAAGCACCCTGTGGGCCAAGCGTTCAGGCGGGGATCCGGACCACATCTGGAATCTACTGGCCTGGTGCCTGATCGCCG
The DNA here is from genome assembly GCA_012271135.1 of Caldilineales bacterium. Classification (GTDB taxonomy): domain Bacteria; phylum Chloroflexota; class Anaerolineae; order Caldilineales; family Caldilineaceae; genus Bin34. Next base: position 21,615 of record JAAXGZ010000104.1, read on the forward strand.
GCATCCTGGGCGCACGGGTCTACCACGTGCTCAGTTCGCCGGCGGACGGCGGCGGCTGGTCCCACTACCGCGAAAATCCGATGGACATCATCAACTTCTGGTCCGGGGGATTCAGGGGGTTGGGCATCTACGGCGGACTGATTGGCGGAGTTCTGGCCGTCATCGTCTATGCCTGGATCTCGAAAATCAACGTGCTGCAGTACCTGGACTACATTGCAGTCAACGTCCCGCTGGCCCAAGCCGTCGGCCGTTTCGGGAACTTCGTCAACCAGGAGTTGTACGGCCCGGCCACAGACCTGCCCTGGGCTTTCCACATCAATCCGGACTACCCCTGTCAGGTGCCGGAGGGCGCCTTGGGGGTGTGCTCCGATCCAAACATTACACAGCAGGCCATCGACTGGTACGCCACGAACGGATTCCATCCCACCTTCTTCTACGAGATGCTTTGGAACCTGATGGCGGTGCTTGTCATCAACCTGCTGTTCCTGCGCTTCGGCCAGCGACTGCGCTTCGGAGACGGGGTCCTGATGCTGTTCTTCTTCTACCCGGTGGGCCGCTTCCTGGTCGAGTTCCTGCGTCCCGACGCCTGGATGATTGGCAGTTCACTGGCAGCCGCCCAATGGTTCGCACTGATTTCGGTGGTGGTCACGGTAGCCGCCTTCCTGTACCGGCATGTGGACTGGCCCGGATATCCCGAAGCCAAGGACTCGTGGGTCGGCATGAGCGATCCGAAGGCGGTAGCTGCCTCCTCATAGGGCGGCAATTCCCGGCCCGGCCGATCCCTGGCGCGCGGATTTCGGTCGGCATCGTTCGAGCGGCGGCGGACACGAAGTCCTTGTCGTTCAGGCAATCAGTTCGACGTGGCTGTCCAACACCTCGACATCCAGCCGGGCATCCAGAATCCAGTTGAGAACAGCCTGCAATTGGCTGTGGACATGGCTGTCGTTGGTGCTTACGATCACCACGGAGATCTCCGCACGAGTCAGCACATCCTGGGCATCCGATTCGCAGACCGAGGCGTTGAACTTGGTTCGGATGCGGCGGATGGCGGGAGCGATGCGACTGCGCTTCTCCTTGAGGGAGGCGGCACCCTCCAGATAGAGCTCGAGCGTCAGCAATCCAACCGACACAATGTCCTCGTCATCTGTTTCGCGTCCGTCGCCAAAGCGATGCAATTCACTCGAAGGGTGCGGCAGAAGCTCGACGTACAACTCACCGCAGATTGAGCCAGGCGCCGGCCGCATAACGAACCCTCGCCAGCCGGGCCGCCGCCTCCAGTTCCGCCGGCCGGCTGCCGTCTTCGATCCAGTCCACCTGAGCATGATTGCCGAACCCACAGGCAAACGCGCGCGCCAGGGGTTGCCAGTCCGGCAATTCGCCTTCGACGCCCGGCATGTCCATTGCACGTGCCAAGGTAGTTGCCGTTGCCCTCAGGTTGTCGCGCAGCCGCTCCCGGCCACCGGTGTCCAGGCACAACACTTCGGCCAAGGCAGCCGGATCCCCATCCAATGGCAGGCTGCCATGCTGCAGAACGTAACCGTGTCGCCGGCACTGGGCACTGCCCACCAGCTTGCGGCCCGCGACGGCAAGTTCCCACGAACTGACCTGTTCGAGACAGGCAGCCGAAGCAGCCGCCATCCTGCGCGCACGGGCCTTCAACGGATCCGCGTTGACACCCAGAGCCGCGAGGGCGGCCCGCAAGGATCCGGCCAGGGCGCGGTAGGAATCCAGGATGCCCAGTTGTGCGACGGGGTGTGCCAGAGGCAGCAGGAGCGCGTAAGTAAGTTCGTTTCCGTGCAGGAGCGCCCGGCCGCCGCTGAGCCGACGCACCCAGTCCAAGCCCCTAACGTCCAGTCGTTCCAAGTCCAGGTCGGCGACGGACTGAAACCGGCCGATGCTGACCGCGGCCGGAGACCACCGATACAGGCGCAGGGTCGGCGGTGCACAACCGGATGCCACGGATTCGGCCAAGGCTTCGTCCATTGCCATGTTGACGCTGGCCCGCCGCGGCTGCGGCTCAATGATCAAGCGCCAGGTTTCAGCCACGGACAACCTGCACCCGACAAATCCGAACCCGCCGCCGATGCCACCGAACGGGGCCATCCAGAAACATCCCCCGACATGCCACGGTACGCGTCCACAAGCGCGCCCTAGACCAAACTCGCTTGGCGCATGGCCGCCACAACGGCAGGCCGGTCTCCGGCCATTACCATCTGTCCTGGTGCGAGTTGCCGGGAACGGACAACCACCAGCGACGACCATGTGTGGTCTACCGACACCGAACTGACAGAGGTGACCTCCCCCAACGGCCGCCCCTCCAATTTGACAGGATCCCCCGCGGACAGTGGCTGATCGGACTCCAGCAGCACCAGCGCCCGGGCCACGCGATCGTAGTTGACCTGCCGTGCGATCACCTCCTGCCCGGGATAGCATCCCTTGTTGTCCGAGCAGATTGTGTCCAAGCCTACTTCCAGGGGGTTGAAAGCCTCCGTGTACTCGTACCCGTAGCCACCCCGCACGGACCGGATGCGCAAATGGTCGTATTCGTCCAAATCGGACCATAGCGTACCGTGGCCCTGTTGCACGCCCCGGCGGACACCATCCGTCTCGGCCGTGGGGATCAACAGTCCAAATCCGGGAAGTTCGAGCAGGTTCTCGTACAGGCACAACCGAGCGCCGGAACGGACGACCATGGCCGGCTCCGACGCGGCAAACTCCAACAACTCCACGACCGCGGACGCCCCGTGGCCCACCAGGTACAGGAAGTCCCATTGGTCACTCACATCCTCCACAGTGACCTGATCCATGAAGAAAATGTTGCCCTGCAACACGCTGCCCAAAGCCTCCGATCCGTGTGGCGGTGCGATCAGCCAATATCCTTCATCATCCCGAATCACGCTGAACACAGCCTGGATACGTCCTGTGCCGGTCAGGAGAGCCGTTGGCCGATGTCCCCCAACCGGCAGGCGCATGTCGTTGGTCGTCATGCGCTGCAGAAAGTCCTCACTGTCATCGCCGCTCATCCACAGGACCCTCGGTCCGCGATCCGGCAGCAAGCAGGCTCCTTGTGGCACGTGTTCCCGGCCGATTTCGAGTCCTCCGGTATGGGTCATGGTTACTGCTCCGAATGCATGCAAGTCAACGGCAGTCCTGCAGGGAATGGGTTTGAGTTTACTCTTCTTCCTGGGGATTGCAGGTTGTTATTCCAGGCGGCGAAGCAGGTCCCCTCCCTGACACGATTCATGATTTCGTTGGGTGCCACACCCGTACCGTGCCGTCATCACCGCCACTGGCCAGGGTCTGCCCGTTCGGGTTGAACGCCACGCTGTTGACCACGCGCTGGCCCTTCAGGATGTGGCGGAGGGTACCCGCGGCCACATCCCACAGACGGATAGTGTCGTCCCAACCACCACTGGCCAGAATCAGCCCATCCGGACTGAAACTCACACTCGCGACCACATCCGCATGGCCCTCCAGAATGCGGAGGAGGGTCCCTGTGGCCGCGTCCCACAGGCGGATCGCGCAGTCCTTGCCGCCACTGGCCAGGATCCGTCCATCCGGACTGAACGCTACGCCGAGAACCTCATCCGTATGACCCGGCAGGATGTGGCGAAGCTCCCCTATGGCCGCGTCCCACACGCGGACTATGTTGTCCCACCCGCCGCTGGCGAGGATTTGCCCATCCGGACTGAACGCCACGCTGAAGACTCCATCCGCGTGGCCCAAGGCGCAGCGGAAGGTACCCGTAGCGGCATCCCACAGGCGGACGGTGTCGTCCCATCCACTGCTAGCCAGAATCCGACCGTCCGGCTCGAAGGCCACACTGAGGACGTAATCCGTGTGGCCTTTCAGGACGTGCCGGAGGGTACCCGCGTCCGCATCCCACAGGCGAACAGTGTTGTCCCCGCCACCGCTGGCGAGGAGCCTCCCGTCCGGACTGAACGCCACACTGTGGACCCCATCCTTGTGGCCTTTCAAGGCATACCGATGAATGCCCGTGGCCACATCCCACAAATGAACAGTGTCGTCATCACTGCCACCAGCCAGAGTTCGCCCATCCGGACTGAACCCCACACTGTCGAAACGCATTCTGAATTGGGTCGTGGTATTGGTGGGCGGGATGAGTGTGGTCTGCATCATGGTCAGATGAATCCGCTTGGAACAGCCCGTTTTCGACACCTTTGCGGAGATTGACCAACACCTTGCAGCCTGTACAGGCACCAGACATCGTCGCCAAGTGTAAACAGGCCGACTGGCAATACTTGCTCAAGGTCGTTCTCTATCCGTGACCGGTATCGCGGCCCTGCAAACCTTCCTCTACCGGACTGCCGCTTTGTCGGCCATGGAATCGTGCCTTGTAACCAACGACCAGGCACAACCAAGGCAATCGAACGTTGCAGCGCGGGAAACCGGAACCGGTGCGTCGCCTATTGTGCGTCAGGCTCCTGCTCCAGCCATCCGTGAAGGAAGTCGAGCACGCTGGCGAACAGATAGCGCGTAGTGTCGGATGTGCGGGCACCTAGCTGAAGATAGTGGCTCTCATCCTTGAAGTAAATGGTCTTCACCGGCACCCCGGCGTCGCGCAGGGCCAATTCGTACTCAAGCGATTGGGACAACGGCACCATTTCGTCCTTCAGTGTGTGAACCAATAAAATGGGCGGCATCTCGGATGCCGAGTACACCGGCGCATATTGCATGTAGCTGTCTGGCCGCTTGTTGGCCGTGCCCAGCATGGCCAAGGCGTAGCGAAAGACCGGCGGCCACTCCAGTTCACCCGAATAAAACGCCGCCGCGCCCGTAAACGCGTTGCTGATTCCGCCCAGGGTCACCACCGCGGCAAACTCCCGGTCCGAGATCCGGATCAGTTTGTTGAGGATGGCGGCGCCATAGCTGCCGCTGATGGCCAGAAGCCTTGAACTGTCCAACCGGGGATCCAAGAGGCCTTGCGAGGCAAACTGGAGGATCAGGCGCGCATCCAGGGCATGTTCGGTGACATTGCGCCCCCGAGCACCAATTGGGGACATGGCCACAACGCCGAAACCCTGACTGGCAAATCCAACACTGATGTCCTCCCAGTTCCTGGTGGCACTGGGATAGAGTGCCAGGAGCATCGGGATTTGGTCTTCCGGGCCAGCGTCGAGCGGCAGGTATAGATACAGCGAATCATTGACCGCCTCCGCCCGTTCGAAGGTCCATCGGTGCACTTGGGCCCGGGCCCCCTTGGGGAACGGGGTTTCCACAACGTAGCTGCCGGCCGGTTCAAGACTGTAGGCCTCCGGGGCAATCGGGCCCAAAACATCCCGAAGCTCCAACTCCAGTTCGATCAGGGGCGCAACCGCAGTCACATTGTCCTGGACTGTGATTGAGACCGGCAATCCCAGCATCGACCTCGGCATCCCGTACTCGAAACCCGGAGCTCCGGCGATAGGCACGTAGGAGCCTTGTGGCAGATCCGTCAGCAGATAGTGCCCCTCCGCGTCCGTGTGCGTGACATGCGGTGTTCCCGCAGGCTGGGCCGCCAGTACCACGGCATCGGCAACGGGATTGCCCTCGTACACGACCTGACCAGCCAACATTCCTTGGCCGGGCGGCAGGGGAGGACCAAGGTGAGGCTCTCCCCCGGCCATCGCCATCTCAATGGGATTGGTGATCACCGACATGCAGCCGGATGCTGCCAACGCCATTCCAACCAAGATCCAAAACAGGCTGACGCGCCACTCCCAACATGAGCCGGATCGCGTGTTCCCGCGGGCCGAAACCGTGTTCGGGCGCGAACCGGCGCGGCATCCCTCGAACCCGGCTTTGGAATGCAACTTGTGGTGGCGGAGTGAAGATTGCATGGCGGAGGTTTGGCGAGTTGCGCCATCAACTTGCAGGAAGCCTGAAGTACCGGGAACACGAGCGGCGGCCGTGGCCACCGCCCCGAAATCCCACCGCCTCCCTACCCAAAGAGTACCAAGCCAAAACGGGAATGGGCGGCAACACGGCAACAATCAACCTGACCGTGTTGAAGCGCACCGCCATCGGAAACTTGGTCGATTGCGAATGCGCCTTGCTGGACCTCCCGATGAAATCCGGGGGCCGGGCACTTCCTCGCCCCATCAGGAACCTGCACCGAATTCAGGTCCGGGTTGGGCGCTGTCTTTGCGACAATGGTTCAGTTCCGGTTAACGGCAAACCCGTGTGTCCGTTTCGGGCGCACGCGCACCAAACCATGATGGTGGCAGCTCTCGTACGGCCTCGCCGCGATCAGCTTGCCGCTGTCGGCGCGAACGAACACTTCGCTTCCAGGAAACACGCATGCAAGGCTACTACCGACATCCGACCGTCCAAGGAGACCGAATCGTCTTCGTCAGTGAAGACGACTTATGGTCCGTTGGTCTTCAGGGCGGAGTTCCCCTGCGTCTCACCAGCAATCTTGGCGAAATCGAGTTTCCCCTGCTGTCTCCCAATGGAGCCCGAATTGCGTTCGTGGCCCGTGATGAAGGCGCTCCTGACATTTATGTAATGGATGCCGGTGGCGGCACCGCCCAGCGCCTGACGTGGCAGGGAGATGCCATGCAAACGGCTGCGTGGAGCCCCAACGGCGAGTGGATTTACTTCGTTACATCGGCCCGCCAGCCCGTGCGCGGATCGACGGTTCTCAACAGGGTCCGAAGTTCACCCACCCGGTTTGTTGCCGAGGAGGTGCCATTGGGCCGGGCCTCAGCGATTGGTTTCGGACCCGACGGCGCGGTGGTTCTGGGTCGCAACACCGGTGATCCGGCCCGTTGGAAGCGGTACCGGGGCGGCACCGCCGGCCGATTGTGGGTATCCCCCAGGGCAGGCGAGCAGTTCAGCCGCATTCTTCCCGATCTGGACGGCAACTTGGCCTCGCCCATGTGGATTGGGACCGGCCAGGGGCTGGCAGACGAACGAATCTTCCTGGTTAGCGACCATGAAGGCTGTGGGAACATCTACAGTTGCCTGCCTTCCGGCGAAGATCTCACCAGGCACACCCACCATGACGACTTCTATGCACGCTATCCATCCTGGGGCTTGGACGGCGATGGCCGGCCCATCATTGCCTACCATGTGGGAGCCGACCTCCACCTGCTGGACATCCTGAACGACACCGCCGTTCGGGTGGATGTGACCTGGTCCTCGCCGAGGGTGCAGCGCAACCGCAAGTTCGCGGAGGCGTCGGGGCATCTCGAATCGGCCAATCTGCATCCGGAAGGTCATTCGGTCGCCCTGTCCGCGCGCGGCAAGGCCTTCGCATTCGGAAACCATGCCGGCGGGGTCCTGCAGCTGGGAACACCCCAGGGAGTGCGTTATCGCCTGCCTTCCTGGCTGCGGGACGGCAAGCGCATCGTGGCCGTAACCGACGCCATTGGCGAAGAACGTCTCCAGGTGTTCACACCGGGCCGCGAGCCGGCCAAGTCGGACTTGCACGAGGGATTTGCCTTCGGCCGGGCCATGAATCTGTACGTCAACCCGGCGGTGGACATTGTGGCGATCACAAACCACCGCTACGAACTCTGGCTGTACAACCTGGAAGACCAGACACACCTGCTGATTGACCGGTCGCCGCACGGCCACATCGAACACGCCGACTGGTCTCCGGACGGCCGCTGGCTGGCTTGGGAAAGGGCTCCCACCCTCCACAGCCATGCCATCCGCCTGTACCGCAGGGAATCGCCGGTGCCCGACGGCGAAGAACCCAATGGTTCGGAACAGCCACTGACCGTGGACTTGGGAACGCCCGTATTACAGGACCACTGTCCGGTGTTCGATCCCAAGGGCCGCTATCTCTACTTTCTCAGCAGCCGGATCCTCAATCCGGTCTACGACACCGTTCAGTTCAATCTGTCGTTCCCCGGCCCCATGCGGCCCTATCTGGTCACGCTGCAGCGTGATCTTCCCAATCCGTTCGTCCCACGCACCGGTGAGGATGCGGACGAGGAAGACGAAGAGGAAAAACAGGAGCAGACAAAGCCCGACGAAAACGGCACGCCCGCGGCGAACGGCGATTCGACTGCGGAAGCCACCGACGGACCGGACAAGGCGAAGGACCCTGCTCCCAAACCCTTGCAGGTCGACGTTGACGGAATCGCGGACCGGATTCTCCCCTTCCCGGTGCCTGCAGGTCTGTTCACCGGCCTGGCGGCGGCCGAGGATCGGGTGTTCTGGCTGGCTTCGGAAACCAGGCAGACCATGAAGGATCCGTGGTTGGACGATGAAACATCGCACGGAGCCACACTCCAGGCCTGGGTGTTCAAGGACCACAAACCGAGCGAGGTGGCCACGGATGTGTCCGACATCAGCCTGTCCGCCAACCGCAAACATCTGCTGTACCGGGTTGATCAGCGCCTTCGGATCATTAAGGCCAGCGAAAACACCGACAGCCTGACCAATGAAGGCACGCCCCACGTCACCGGGTGGTTGGATCTCGACCGCATTCGTCTGTCGATCGAGCCTCCGGCCGAATGGCAACAGATGCTGGCGGAGGCCTGGCGACTGCAAAGAGACCAATTCTGGACGCCCGAGATGTCCGGCGTGAACTGGCAAGCCGTCCACGATCGGTACGCTCCCCTGGTGCAACGACTCGCAAGCCGGCGCGAATTCAGCGACCTGTGCTGGGAAATGCAGGGCGAGCTGAGCACGAGCCACTGCTACGAGTTTGGAGGCGACTACCGACCGGGTCCGAGTTGGCCAATCGGCACCCTGGCCGCAGAGTTCGAGTGGCAGGCGGATCCGCCGGGATGGCGGCTCGACGACTGGATCGAAGGCGACGTGTGGGAACCCGAAGTCCATTCCCCGTTTGCCGAGGCCGGGGTCGACGTGGCCAGGGGAGACCTGTTGGTTTCCGTCAACGGACAGCCCGTTTCGGAAAGCGTTCCTCCCGCCAGACTGTTGGTCAACCTGGCCGGTCAGGAAGTTCAGCTTGGTTTCCGACGCGGTGCCCAAGTCAAGTCTGCCGATGAGAAGCCGCCGACCGAAACCGACATGCTGAAGGAAGTCACGGTCCGCACCATGACCGGTGACAAACGTGCGCTGTACCGCGCCTGGGTGAACGCCAACCGGGTGAAAGTGCATGCGGCGTCGGACGGCCGTCTCGGCTACCTGCACATTCCCGACATGGGACCGTGGGGCTATGCGGAGTTTCACCGCGGCTTCCTGGGCGAACTCCATCGGCAAGGCCTGGTTGTGGATTTGCGCTTCAACGGCGGCGGCCATGTGAGTGCCCTGCTGCTCGAAAAGCTGGCGCGCCGCCAGCTTGGGTTCGACCAAACCAGGTGGGGGGGAGTCGCACCCTATCCGGAGGAGGCGGTGTCCGGCCCCATCGTGGCCCTGACCAACGATGCCGCCGGCAGCGACGGCGACATATTCAGCCATGCCTTTAAGTTGATGGGACTGGGAACGCTGATCGGCACACGGACCTGGGGCGGCGTGATCGGGATCTGGCCGCGCCATGCCCTGGTGGACGGCACGGTCACCACGCAGCCGGAGTACAGCTTCTGGTTCAAGGACGTGGGCTGGACAGTCGAGAATCACGGTACCGACCCGGACATTGAAATCGAGATTTCCCCGGACGACTTCCGTGAAAAGCGCGATCCCCAACTCGATACCTCGGTGGCCGAAGCACTTCGACTGCTGCAGGAACAACCGCCTCTCCAGTTCGAACCCGGAGACCTGCCGAACCTGGCCGGTGCCCCCCAATTAACCACAGTGGAGGGCAATGACCAATGACCGGATCCGACAGCAGCCGCTTCGACCCGCGCGTCCTGGACGCGGACCCGGAACGAAGAAACACAGTACTCCAAGTGCTGGAGGCCGCGCTCGAGGCCGCGGATCCGGCCCGTGCGGTTCTGCACCACGTGTCGCTGGACGGCGACCAACTGCGACTGGCGGATCAAACCATCGACCTGTCCGCCGTGGACCGCATCCTGGTGACCGGGGCGGGCAAGGCCGGAGCATTGATGAGCCAAGCGTTGGAGGCCATCCTGGGGGACCGGATAACCGCGGGCTTGGTGGTGGTCAAGGACGGCCATCGGGCATCAACGGAGATCATCGAAATCTGCGAGGCCCGCCATCCCGTACCCAACGAGGCCGGTGTGACGGCGGGCCGCCGCATCCTTGAACTGCTGGCGGACACCACGGAACGGGACTTGGTGATCAACCTCCTGTCCGGCGGTGGTTCCGCGTTGCTGGTGGCTCCGGCCGAAGGCCTGACCCTGGCCGATCTGCAGGCCATGACAGCCAGCCTGCTTGGGGCCGGGGCAACGATCAATGAGATCAATTGCCTGCGCAAGCACTGCAGCCAGGTCAAGGGCGGGCAGCTGGCCCGCTCCATCCACCCGGCTCGCTTCGCCACCCTGGCCGTGAGCGACGTCATCGGCAGTCCATTGGACGTGATTGCCAGTGGTCCCACAGTCCCCGACAGCGGTGACTGGCAGGAAACCCGGAGCATCGTGGAAAAATTCCAGTTGATGCCGTCGCTGCCGTCGCCAGTCCGCGCTCGCCTGGAAGCGGGCTGGCGCGGCGAACTTCCCGATACTCCGAACGCCGACGATCCTCTCTTCGCGGGCAATCCCACGCTTGTGGTGGCGGACAACCGCATGGCCATGGCCGCGGCCGAAACCCGGGCGCGCGAATTGGGCTTCAACACGGTATGGATGTCCTCGTACGTGGAAGGCGAAGCGTCCGAAGTTGCGAAGGTGTTGTGTGGCTTCGGACGTGAGGTTGCCGGATACGGCCTGCCCGTGTCCACCCCGGCCTGTCTTCTGTTCGGGGGGGAAACAACGGTAACCCTTGGCGATAATAGCGGACAGGGGGGACGCAATCAGGAACTCGCGCTCGCGGCAGCCTTTGAATTGGCAGACCAGCCCTGCACGGTCCTGGCCTCACTGGCCACTGATGGAACAGATGGCCCCACGGACAGCGCGGGCGCGCTGGCGGACGCAGGATCCCTGCAGCGGGGCATGGCGGCCGGTTTGAATCCCCATCGGCACCTCACCGGACACAATGCCTACCCGTGGCTGACCGCGGCCGGTGACATGCTGGTCACCGGACCCACGATGACCAATGTCAACGATTTGATGGCCCTGTTCGTTTTTGAATAGGCGGTCGGGCCCGTAAGATTCGGGTTCGCGCAGTTTCGCCGATCCACTCGGCGGCACCGCCCAACACAAGGAGCACCACATATGAGCAGTGTCAACATTACCGTCAAGGGAGAAGGCACCTTCTCCGTCCCAGAAGGCAAGCGCCTGGTGCTCGCGCTGGTGGACGAGTGCGGCATTGACCAACTACACGCCTGCGGTGGCAACTGCATGTGCACCACCTGTGCCGTCAGTTTCGTGGAGGGCGAGCCCACCGTCACCACGGCCGCCGAACAGGCCAAGCTTGCGGAGCGGGGATTGAGCGGCGTCCGCCTGTCGTGCCAGATTCAGGCGGCGGACGGCATGCAGGTCGAGATTTTGAATCGCCTGGAGGGTTCTGGCCGACCTGATCCGGGCAGTCGTCCCAGTGACGACATCACACCTGATCCGGAATGGGTGAATCTCTGATAGCGGTACGCGCCAGAGCACGCGGCGATCGAACGGCCGCGTACTCTGCCTTTCCGATGGGTCCTGCACGGGATGACGCGAGCCGACGGTAGGGCCTGATCAAAGTTGGTGGCAGTTCAACCGTCCCAGCACAGCCATCAATCAGTACGGCATTGATCGTCCGGCACGCCCTTGGGTTTGCCTGGTAAGGGCGTGTTCCATGGATGTTTCCGTGGCTCGGACCGCAGGATCAATGCCGCAACACACGGAGAGCGTGGAGCAATTCCACGCTCTCCGCGTTCAAACCGGACTCTGACCCTTGGGCTCCGCGATAGGAATCAACCTCGCATCTTCAGTCCGAAGTTTCGGGATCTAGCCGAGGGTCAGCAGCCTGGCCAGCGCCAAGGCCAGCGACGCAGGTTGAATTTGACCGACGAGCTCGCCTGTCAACGCGTTGATGTCACCCATGCCGGTAGCGACCGCGAGCACGAGTTCCTGCAGCGTGTCGGGGTTGATGTCCCGGAGCAAAATGCCGCCCCAGACCTGTTCGATGGCCGCATCGGAGAAGAGACGGTCGGCCAGTCCTCCAGGCAGCATGTCGCCCATGCCGGCCGCGACGGTGTCTTGGACAAACGGCGCGCGCAGGGCCTCCTGCACGATTCCGCGCCACGTCTCATCGGCCAGGTCGTCGGCGACCATGGTGATGTAGTCGGCGGTAGACATCATCTGGCCCATCAGGACGCCGTTCACGATGCCGGCGACTGTCCCAGGGCTGAGATCGCCCAGGATCAGTGCTGCCACACCCGTGCCTGCCACAAGGTCGCGCATGGAGTCGTCAAGCACGACACAAGCCGACATGGCCTGGAGGTTGCCACTGGCATTGATACCGACCGAGACCCGACCGCTGCTACTGAACGACACAGGGCTGATGGACGCATCGGCCGTAGCCAGGCAGCCGGTCTGGTAGAGCGCTGCCACCTGACGCAGCCACGCGGTCACCGGCGTAACGTTGGCATCTGAGATCTGGTTAAGCCGGGCCGCGGACATGGTGGAGTCCTCACCCAGGCCGGAAATGGAGTTGACGACCAGGGACACGCCCAGCTCGTCGATGCCGCCCTCGGTCACCGCAACCGTGTAGTCCACGTTGTGTACGCTGCTGGTGTAGAGCGACATGTTCGGCTCACACGTGCGCTGGGACAACTGCATCCGGGAGCGGAGGTTCATGACATTGTCGGCACCGCTTGTAATGACGGTGGATGCCGGGACCCAGCGCATGCGAACTTCGCAGGACTCCTCGACGGAGCCGCCGTACGCCAACTGATCGTCGATCAACTTGACCACATCGTTGAGATCGACGGTTCCGTTGATCCGCATGTTGAGAACGCCGTCGTCCATGCTCACCGGATCGATGCCGTCGAAGGACACCGTCACCGTGCGGTAGCCGGCCGGAATTTCGATTTCGCCGGCCAAATGGCCGTCGGCCAAGGCAGCCGAAGGGGCCAGGAGCAGAATCAAGGCTGCCAACGCCAAGGCGGACAGCAAAGTGAGTTTGCGCATTGCGCTCTCCCAAGTTTGGAAATGGAACGGAGGCACTCGATGTCTGCCGACACGAATGACGTGCCGCGTCGATTGTACACCGGAACACGGGCGATGAATTTTAACGATCCACGGTCGAACCATCCCGCCGGGTTGGTATACGACAACGATTCCCGGAGCTGTCTGGCAGGAGTCGCGGGAGCATTGTGGCCCCCGCGTAGGCAAATCGTCAGATTCAGGCTGCACGAGCCAAGCCACTGCAAGCCTGGCTGCCGTCCCGGCTCGTCAGGGAGGCCGCGCGGTGCGGGACCTTGCCGATGGACGATGGCCTGGGATTGGACCCTACATCGCGTACCCGTCTGAAACACGGCGGGGCTTCAATGCGGAAAGGGGAAGGGTTTCGGTCCGTGTCCGCCGGCAACGTCTTCCCGGCCTACGCCCGGTGGGCGGCGGATGCCGTGCCCCCTGTCCGCAAACCATTCAGCAGGTAGAAAGGGGTCGTGCGGTGCAGCCAGGAACGGGAGGCGAAGATGGCTGCGGTGGAGGTGCGGGAACAGACATCGGCAAGTCCCAACGGGCGCGTGCAGGAACGGTACGCCGAACCGCGCGGCGGGCGGTACCTGAAGCGTGGCGGTTCGACCTCGAGGCTCGGTACCACTACACCGCCAAATACCCGTACTTCCGGACACGGATATGAAGCAGACCGGACCACCGACCCCGACTACGGCATCGAGGGCATCCATCCCTGCAAGTTCGACGCGGCCGGCATCGAACTCATGGTCGACATCCGGACGCGGAGAATCCAGCGCGCCGCGGGCGACACGGACTTCGACAAGCTGGACGACCACGTGGAACTCGAAGTGGGCGTCCACTACATGAAAACGAACAGTGTGGTGCGCCCGGTCTTCCCGGACCTGATGGTGCTGCCACGGGTGAACATGCTGGGCATGGCGTCCGAACCGGATCGCGCCCTTCGGTTCCACCAGGGGAATCCCCCTCCGTCATTGGTGTTGGAGTTACTGTCGCACGGTGGTGCACAACGGGATCTGGGAGATAGACTGTGGCTGTATACGGATCTGGGAGTCCGCGAGTACCTGATGTACGACCTCAGGGGCAAGCGCCGGAAGGGATCGCCGCGGGAGCTGTTGTTGTACCGCCTGGAAGCCGGAGCCTACGAGCAGGCCGAGCCCCTGAAAAAGGCATCCGCATCTGGCCCGGAAGTGCACTGGAGAGGATGTGTTTGGCACAAACATTCGCATGCAATCAGATCCGCGGGAAGGGTTCAGTTCCCAGCCGGAACAGCAGCGGCCGGCACCCCGCTTCCAGTGGTGGGACGAGGGACAGGGCCGCAGGCGCGACCACCGGACCGATGCGGAAGGCGAGCGGGAACAAGCGGAGCAGGAGACGCGCCGCCGGCATGCGCGAGAACCGGGGGAAATTCGGACGGAACGCCAGCGGACGCGGTTGCCCGCGTTCTGGCAGTGCATCAGGCACCGCACGAGTGGTATTCGCTGCTGGTATCCGACAAACCTGACTACGGCAGCAACGGCGGTCCCTGTTGGGGCCCACACCCGCGGCGAGGGGTTCCTCGCCGAAATCGCCGCCGCCAGGTCAAAGCGTCAACCAAAGGTAGGGTCGTTCCGCGAACTGTTTGATGCGTTGCAGGAATCTGGCGGCCGGCGCGCCGTCCACCGCCTTGTGGTCGAACACCAGACTCAAGGCCATGGCATGCCCCACACCGATGTCCTGCCGTGCCTCGTCCATCACCATCGGCTTGACGGTGATGCGGCCCAGGCCCAGGATGGCCGTGTGCCCCACCGGGAGAATCGGGGTGAAGTGGTCCACATCCATGGCTCCCAGGTTCGTCAGGGTGAAGGTGCTCCCCTGCATGTCCCGGCCCTTCAGGTGGCCGGTCCGGGCCCGGTCGATCAGGTCGGTGGTGTCCGCATGGATCTGACCAAGGTTCTTTTGGTGGACATGCCGAACCACCGGAACCAACAGCCCCCGGTCGGTGTGGACCGCCAGCCCGATGTCCACCTGTTCATTCATGCGCACCCCGCCTTCTAGCACGGTGGCGTTCATAACGGGGTGGTCCAAAAGGACATGCGCCGAGATTTTGAGAAACAGATCGTTGTAGGTGGGAACATCGGCGCGAGCATCCGCCTTCAAATGATCCCGCAGCCGCACCAGCTCGGTGGCGTTCAATTCCGTCGTCAGGGTCACCGGTGCGGACCGGGCCAGGCTTTGGGTCAGATTGGCGGCGATGGCCTGACGGGTGGGGGTGAACGGTATCGCGTCCTCTTGAAGCTTGGCGGCGGCACCAAGCTGCTGCACCATGTCCACGGTGATGCGAACTTTCGGGAAAGCCTTGGCCAGTTCATCCATGCCCACACCCAGTTCGCGGGCCAACCTTCGGGCCACGGGCGAAATGGACTGGATGCCGGACGTACGGACTGCTGCGGCAGCCCGTACGTCGCGTTCAACAATGCGTCCAGTGCGGCCGCTGCCCTGCAGGACAGTCCAGTCCACCCCCAATTCCAACGCCGCCTTTCGGGCTCGGGGACTGATTGCCGGACGCGCCTGGCCGGCGGAACTGCGATCGGCTCCGGTGGAAACGGTCCCAGGGGCGGGCATGTCGGCCTCGGTGGCGACCTGTCGGGTGAAAGCACGGTCCGCCGAAACTGCAGGCGGATCTTCCCCGTCTTCCAGAATGTAGGCCAGCAGTTGGCCCACCGGCACGGTGTCACCCGGTTGCGGCGCGTCCGGCGGAATGTGCAGGATGCCCCCGTCCAGCGACTCGATCTCCTCGACCGCCTTGTCCCCCTCCACCGCGAACAACACATCTCCCGGCTTCACCGACGCGCCGCTGGGCATCAGCCATTCCTTCAGCACCCCTTCGGTGGCGGTCCAGCCCAGACGGGGCATCACCACTTCCACTGCCATCGATACCCACCACCCGCCATGAATCGTCCGGTTATTCGGCCAGCAGGTCGCGGAGAGCTTGGACGACCGCATCCTGGGAAGGAACCACCGCCTGCTCCAACGAAGGACTGTAGGGAATGGGTACGTAGGCGCCGTTCAACCGGGCAACGGGCGCATCCAACAGGTCGAAGCCGTCCGTACAAACCCTAGCGCTGATTTCCGCGCCCACACCGCATGGCTGGTAGTCCTCGTCGGCAATCAGCAGCCGACCGGTCTTGGCCACCGATTCCAGAATGGTGGCCGTATCCAACGGCGCGATGCTCACCAGGTCAATCACTTCGATGTCATGGCCGGACCCGGCCAGGCTGTCGGCTGCCGCAAGGGCCTTGGGGGTCATCACGCCGACGGCCACGACGGTGGCGTGCCGGCCGGTACGCCTGACCCGGGCCCTTCCCAAGGGTTCCAGGTACGGTTCGGACGGTACTTCACCCCGGGTTGCCAGCAGCAGCTTGTGTTCCAGGAACAGCACGGGATCGTCGCTGCGAATGGCTGTCTTGAGCAGGCCCTTGGCATCGCGCGGGGTCGAAGGCACGACGACCTTGAACCCGGGCTGGTGCAGGAAGAAAGGGTAGTAGTTGCCCGAATGGTGGGTGGCCGCGGAGCCGCCAACCCCGATGCACCCTCTCAGTACCATGGGCATGCGCAGTCGTCCGCTGCTCATGTACTGGATCTTGGCCACCTGGTTGACCAATTCCCCGAAGGCATCCAGGATGAAATCCAGAAACATGAAGTCCACCACCGGCCGCGCGCCCGCCATGGCAGCACCGGTGCACATGCCCACAAAGCCTCTTTCGGTGATGGGGGTGTCGCGAATCCGACTGGGACCGAATCGGTCGAACAGGCCCAAGGTGGTGTTGAAGTTGCCGCCCCTTTCGCCGATGCCTTCCCCCACCACGAAAACGGAGGCGTCGCGCTCCATCTCCTCCGCCAGACCCTCGCGGGCGGCTTCGGTAAACGTCAGTGTCTGCGACGCGGCACTCATGAGCGCCGCGCCGCCTCGGCGGAGTCGGAGGAATCCACGAAGTCGAAGACGGTGCGGGGATCGGGCCAGGGGCTCGCCTTGGCGAACTCGATGGCTGCCAACGCCTCCGTTCGGGCCTTGTCCTCCCACGCCGAGATTTCGTCCGCCGCAACGCGCCCCGTGCCCACGAGATGGCTGCGCAGCAAGGCAATCGGATCCCGCGCCCTCCAGGAGTCGACTTCCTCCTGCGTGCGGTAGCCAACCTCCGGCATGCCCTCGGCATGGGCCCGCGTGCGATAGGTCTTGCATTCCAGCAGGGTGGGCCCGTCCCCCCGGCGGGCCCGGGCCACCGCCTCCTCGGCCACGGTGTCCACTTCCATCACATTGTTGCCGTCCACCGCCCGCCCCGGACAACCGTACCCCTCGGCCCGCATGGCAACTTCCGGGTTGCCGGCGGCGTAGGCGAACGGCACTTCAGTGGCATACAGGTTGTTCTCGCAGACGAAGACAACCGGCAGATCCCAGATGGAAGCCAGGTTGAGACCTTCGTGAAAGGCGCCGTTGTTGACGGCACCGTCCCCAAAGAAGGCCACGGCGACCCGGTCCTCGCCATTCAACTGAAAGGCATAGCCCGCACCCACGGCCTGGAGGATGTTGGGGCCCACGATACCGGTGGTACCCATCATGCCCACTTCCGGAGAGAAGAGATGCATGCTGCCGCCCCTGCCTCCCGAACAACCGGTGGCCCGTCCGAACAGTTCCGCTGCGACCTCCGTAGCCGCCACGCCCTTGGCAAGGGCGTGGCCATGCCCCCGATGTGTTGAAAAGACAGCGTCCTCGACCTGGAGATGAGCGCAGACTCCCACCGCAACGGCCTCCTGACCGACATAGGTGTGACAGGCCCCCATGACGTGGCCGTCCCGGTACGCGCGGGCGAGCTGCAATTCCGTTTCCCGAATTTTGAGCATCTCCTTGTAGAGATGAAGCTCCCGATCCGGATGATCCGAAACGGCAGCAGCGTGGACGGTCTGTGCGACGGACATCGTCTTCTGCCTCAAAACACTCCGGTTCCCGGCGTGCCTCCGGCATTCATGGCCAGATTGCCGCCGTCCATGGGGATCAGGGTCCCAGTGATCCATGAACTGGCGGGGGATGCCAGCAACACGGCCAATCCCTTGATGTCCCGCGGATGACCCAGTCTGCCCCTGGGTATTCCGGAGAGGTATTGCGCCTCCAGACCGGGATCGGAAGCGATGCGCTCCCTCAGGCCGGGATTGAGCACCTGGGCGGGCAGGATGGCGTTCACCCGCACGCCCCGACCGCTCCAGGCCGTACTGAGTTCACGGGTCATCTGCACCACCGCTCCCATGGCCATGCTGTAGGCGATATGGCCCCTGCCCAAGGCGGTGATGCTGGCCAGGGATCCGATGTTGACGATGCTGCCCGACTGCCGGGCCAGCATGCGCCGTCCGGCCTGCTGGCACATGGCGAACCGACCCACCACCAAGTTCTGCAGAACCTGTTTCACGTCATCGATTGCAATGTCTTCCGGCTGGGCCAATAAACCGTCTCCCGCCACGTTGCCCAGAAAATCCATATGACCCAACTCACGGTCATGAAGCTGAAACAGGGCTTCGATCTGTTCCGGTTCCGATACGTCGCAGACCTGAGGCACCACGGTACGACCCAATGTCGAAATGACGTGGGCGGTTTCGTCCATGCCTGCCCCGTTGCGATCCGCCAATGTCACATCGGCGCCGGCCTCGGCCACGGCAATGGAGATGGCCTTGCCCAAACCGCTGGCGGCGCCCGACACCACGGCTGCCATGCCGCTGAGGTCGAACTGTTCAAGGATCATGGAACTTCACGGTTCCCAAAGGCTGGCGGCAATTTCCACCCGGAAAGGGCCGGGTGTCGCATTGTAGCGGATGGGATCGCCCACTGTTGACCGACGTCAATCAAGACAGGCTCCGGTCCTTCGACCGGGTCCAGGCGTAACCACACGGAATCATCGTCACCGAACCCAGGCACGTTGTTGGAACCCGGCCCATCCCAACAACAGCATCCCGAACGGCCATGTGTCCCGCCACCTGTTTGGTCCGCCGACAGAGTGAAATCCGAGTGGAATGTGACAGTGGCACCGGCCACCCCGGTCGCTTTCGGGCCGATCGGCACCCCCTCGCAAGGCACAAACCTGTTGGTGATAACCTGCCCTGCAACAGGCCGGGCTCAATACTGGCGCTTCAGGTGCGCTCGTGCATGCCTCGCCTGACCATTGCCCATCGCCGTTCAACGAGGAGCGATGACATGAGGCCTGAGCCTTCACCCATGTTCACCGACGTGGACAGACAGGATGATCCGCACCCGACCTGGACATTCCGCACGGGCCTGGTGGCCTATCAGGAATCGCTGATTGGTGGCCAACTGGTCGGCCGGGGCTGGAACGGAGCAGGGTTCATGGCACCGGAAAGTCAGCGCATCGACACAAGTCAACATGCCGAGTCCCAGGCTTTCACACTGGAGATCGACGGGCAGTCCCTGCGTTCCCACTGGTCCTTGGCGTCCGAAGCGGTTGTACCCGTCGAAACCGGGATCGAGTTCGTCATGTCGCTGACACACACCCACCGTCCCGTTTCGGTCAAAGTGCACACGCAGTTGGACGGAACCTGCTTCATGAAGAGGTGGTTGGAGGTTTCCAACCATTCGGAAGCAGCCGTGCCGCTGTCGGCCGCCGGTTCCTGGTCCGGGGTGTTCCAATCCATCTCGGAGAGGACCTTTGGCGTACCCGGCCCGTATCGACTCGGATACTTCCAGGATTCCCATTGGGGCAACTGCGGCGATTTCGACTGGCAGGAAGTGCCGTACGCGGGCTACAGGATCGACGGATACTTTCGCCGGGACCGCCATCGCCATCCCATGTTCATCCTGAACAACCGGGAGACGGGAGAGAACCTGATCGGCACCTTGGCGTTTTCGGGCGGATACAGCTTCGAGTTCGATCTGGACGATGGAGCCGCCCGCGGCACGTCCCGCATGTCGTTCAAGGCGGGTCCCACCGGCCCGGCCCCCTTGCGGGTGCTGGATCCCGGAGAAACAGTGGCCACGCCCCCGCTGCATCTTGGCTTGGTGATTGGGGATCTCGACGACTGCATCAATGCCTTGCACGACCATACCCGCCGCAGTGTGTTCCGGCCCTGGATGCCCGGCAAGAGCGGCCTGATCACCAGCGGCATCGGTCCCGAAATGGAGGTTACGGAAGAGGCCGTGATGCATGAAATCGAGATGGCCGCCCAAATGGGGGTTGAACTGTTCATTCTCGACGCATCATGGTATGCGGAACCTTACGGCGACTGGTTCGCCACTGCGGGCGACTGGGAAGTAAATCGCCGGCGGTTTCCCAAGGGCATCGAACATTTTGTGGAAAGTGCCCACGAGCGGGGCCTGCTCTTCGGTCTGTGGATGGAGCCCGAAAGATTGGGCACCGCGAGCCAAACCCGCAAGGCACATCCCGAATGGGTTGCCCGCCGCTACGACGACACGCCCTACGAAACCGGCCTGATCGATCTCACCAACCCGGAAGTGGCGGCATGGGTCGAGGCCAACATCACGCGTCTCATCGAGACCTACGGCCTGGATTGCTTCCGGCTCGACTACAACGTCGGTTTTCTGGAGGCGGCAGGCTACTCCGAACGGCACGGATGGCTCGAAAACCGCTATTGGCGGCAGTGCGAGAACCTGTACGGCCTCTTCGATCGTCTCACCCGCAAGTTTCCCGATGTCATATTTCAGAATTGCGCCAGTGGCGGAGCCCGTACGGATTTGGGGTTCCTGCGTTATTTCGACCACACCTGGGTCACGGATCACCAGATCGCGCCCCGGTCGTTTTCCATCACCAGCGGCATGTCCATGGCCCTGCCGCCCGAACGCATGGACAGGTTGATCGGGTATGGCCAGTACTGCGGGCGCACCGCGGACATCGACTTTCAGGGCCGACTGGCCCTGTTCACGCATGCCACCATGGGGTGGTACCACCTGATTGGCGCCAAACCCAACTTGGCGCAGCGACCCCATGTCGAACGGTTCGTGAACCTGTACAAGGAGGTGGCCCGTCCCATGCACGGTGAGAGTCGGATCTATCACCACACCCCTACGCACGACGGGCTGGAACCCTCGGGCTGGGGTGCCCTGGAGTTGGCGCATCGGGACCGATCCCGCTCCATGGCCGGTGTGTTTCGGCTCCAGGACCCGGCGGAACCGGTGTACCACATGCGGTTCAAAGGTGTGGATCCGGGTACGCGCTACTCCGTGAGGTTCGACAACGAGGACACCGAGGCGGTCATGGATGGTTACCACCTGAAGTATGTCGGGATACCTGTCCGGCTCGACAACCCCTTGACTTCGCAGCTGTTCGTGGCCGAAGCCGTGACGTAGGTCCGGTTGGACATCCGGGGCCTGCGACATGAAAACCAGCCGCCAGCCCGGCCGCGCTCATCGCAATAGTCCCTCGCGTACAGCATCGGCGCGACAATTACAAGTCGGTAATGCGGGTACACATTGGAAGTAGCGGCAGGCACTTTCCATGGCCGGGGTTCAATTGGCGATTCCTGATGCCGACCGCGACCGTTTCGTTCGTCAGGCGCGGTGAGAGGGAATGTCCTTGAGTGCCTGGCTGTTTGTTGCTGCCCACACGCGCCTTAAGGAACGGCAACGCTCCAAACCCTTCAAGTCCCCTGAAGATGTCAAGGGATTTTTCAAGATGCGCGATGCCCTGGAAGGTCCCGAAACTGAACCCGACTGGGAGGAACACCTGCGTGCCATCAGCGAGTCGCGAGCAGCAGGAGCCACCGATACGTGAGTTTCGCCGATATGTAATGTGTTAAACATGCAGCGGGACTACCGCGCACCCTCAAACCACCTGCCAGGAACTTCTTCATCGAGGCGCACCGGTGCCGTATGTCACTTGGCACTTGGGTGACAGTCCTCCGGGACTCGGCACACGCATATCCGGCCGCGGAAGGCCGCGCGTATTCGATGCGGCACTGGTGCTGATGTCCAACATCGGCGTCGAAGTTTGGCCTTGGGAAGAAGCCGATGTCGAATTGGCCCGGCGGCTCCACGAACTCCACCCCACGTACGTTCCAAGCCCGCGATCCCTGTCGCATGGCAAGTTGTGGCCAACGTGGGGTCAGGGAAATGAAGACCTTCGATCAGACTCTCGCCGCGGTATTCTCCGGCTCGTCAAGCCCGTAGGGGCAGGCACCCGTTGTTTCCTTGAAGCTCTTGGGCAGCCGGCACGCGTGGGGAGCAATGGAGAGCAACTTCGAGACCGTCAAGCAGGAAGTGGGACGGATGCAAGGCCCGACGGGTACCGGCACATCACGCCGGCCTTGCCGCGGGAAACCGCGCGCATGGCAACCGGCCCCGTCAAAAATGCCGTTTCCGACACCCTGAGGGCTTTGCTAGAATCCGGTCATTCCCGGTTGCCTCCCAAGCGCAGCTTCGGTGTCCGAATGCAGTCATGGCCGGATTCCGCCACAGGCTGTTTCGTCTTGGCGACGGCCGGAATGCGGCGCCGCTTGGAGTGTTGGCGCTGCGGACACAATCCAACAGGAGTCAGCGAGATGCAGAATCGGACCATCAATCGCCGCGTGTTTCTCAAGGGATCGGCCATGGCCCTGGGGGTCTCAGCTTTGGCGGCATGTACCGTCGTCGCTCCCGCCGCCGACGGCGGCGCGCCCATGCCCACGGCGGGGGTGCTGTGGGGATTGCAGTACGACCACCACATCGGGGCCTACGAGCGGCTCTCGGACCTCTACCTGGAAAAGTCCGGGGTGGAACTGACCGTGGCTCCCCAGCCATGGCCCATCGAAACCAAGCTCATCGCCGCGCTGTCCGCAGGCACCCAGCCCGAAGCGGCCTGCATCATGGGCAAGGTTTTGGTGCCTCTCCACATCCAGAACGCCCTGATGCCCTTGCGGGAGTCGGTCTACAACCACAACGGCCTGGACGTGGACGAGAACTTCAACGGCGACTCGGTGGAAGCCTACCAGTGGGGCGACGACATCTTCGGTGTGCCCACGGAAATGAACGGTGTGGGCAACATGGTCAACGTGCCCGTAGACGAGGTCGAGGCCATGGGCATGGCCGACGCGTTCCCGCCCACCAACGGCGAGTCGTATTTCGCCTCCTACAACTCCATGTGGGAACTCGCCAAGTCCCTGCAGGTGGAAGAGGACGGCACGGTCGTTCGCTGGGGCCTCAGCAGCAAGGGCTGGGACGCCCAAAGCTACCTGGGCATCGCACGCAGCCTGTTGGCAACGGAAGGCACCGACTGGTGGGACAACGACAACAAGAACTTCAACATCGACACGGATGCCGGCGTGCAGGCCATGGAGATGTTCGTGGCCACCCCGGTGGCAATGGGCATCGAAACCGAATTGGACCAGAACCACGTGGATGCGGCGTTGGCCGGCAAGGTGGCCATTGCCCGTGGCAACGGCACACCGATGATCGAAGGCCACAAGCACGGCTATGCCTATGAGATCACGGGCGCCCCGATGGTAACCCCGCCCGACCTGCCCCTGTTCGTGGGCGAAGGCGGCTGGGGCTTCGTGGCTCCGAAGCAGTCCAAGCAACCGGAAGTGTCCATCGACTTCCTGCGCCTGGTGGCCTCGCTCGAAGGGCAGACCGAGTATGCCCGGATCTACGGTGGTGCCGCCCACACGGCTTGGAGTGAACTCGTTGGGGTCTACGACCACTTCGAGGATTCATCGGACACCAGCCCGGCCGTCAAGGCGGCCAAGCTGCTCCAGATTCTGGCCACCACCACCGGATACTACGGACAGGGCTTCGGCAGTCCTTCTTCCGTGGACGGGGCCGTGGCCCAGGTCTGCTCCGAAGTCCGGCAGCAGAACCTGACGGCGGCGGAAGGCGCCGCGGCGTTGCAGGAACGGCTGGACGCGGTGTACGCCCAGTTCCAGAGCGACATGTCTACCTACACCCCCGCCTGAACGGCAGGCAGGGAACTGAATGGGGTGCGCCGGGGCCTGTCGGACGGACAGGCCCCGGCGCACCCCCCACAGGTTTATCGGTTTGGGCCGGTTGCGGCCAATCTCCATCCTCGGCCTCGAATGCCCTCCTTCGAGGACGCAGTCTTGACACCATGACCACCACGGCACGTTTCAGCGGCGGCTCCCGCCGGGGTCCCGTATGGGACTGGGCCCGCATCCGCCGGGTGTTGAGAAAATCCCAGTTCCACTTCGGTGTGGCGGTCATCGTCCCCACGCTGATTTGGTACTTCGTGTTCATGTTCCATCCGATCTTCCAGGCGTTTCGCATCGCCATGGTGGACTACAAGATCCTGGATCCCCAGAACAGTCCCTTCATCGGCCTGGGCAACTATCAGAAACTGCTCCTGAATCCCCTGTTTCTGGTGTCCATCAAGAACACGTTCACCTGGACCCTGTACATCTTCCTCTTCATGTTGCCGATTTCGATGCTGATAGCCACCACCCTGTCAAATGTGCGGCGGCTGCGGAATCTGTATCAGGCGGTGATCTTCATCCCGGTGGTAGTGTCCCTGGTGGCCGTGTCCCTGCTGTTTCGCATGGTGATGGATCCCGAAGTGGGCCAGCTGAACCGCATGCTGGACTTCCTGGGCATTCCCCCCTTCAAGTGGATGTCCTCCACCCGTTCCGCCCTCGCGGCCATCTCGGGCATCGCGGTATGGAAAAGCATGGGGTTCTACATCGTGCTGCTCACGGCCGGCATGCTGAACATCTCGGAGGAGGTCATCGACGCCTCCCGGGTGGACGGCGCCAACGAGTGGCAGCGTTTCTGGCGCGTGACCATCCCGCTGCTGTCCCACACCATCATTCTGGTCGTGGTCCTGCTCACGGTCGGCTCACTGCAGGAATTCACGTTGCCCTACGTCATGACCGAAGGGGGACCCGGAACCGCCACCTACCTGTACAACCTGCTCATCTACGAGGAAGCCTTCACGCACATCCGGTTCGGCACGGCCACGGTGGCCGCCCTGTTCCAGTTCGTGTTCATCCTGATTGCCAGCCTGATCCAGATCCGCGTGCTGCGGCCCAACTGGTCGTATTGAGAATCCGGGCCATGACCGGCCCCGCACCCGCCCTCAAACCCGCACCCCACATAACGGCCCCTTGGCGCAATCTGCGACAGGGCATTCTCCATGTTTTCCTGGGATTCATGGCGCTCGTGGCCCTGTTTCCCTTCGTGTGGATGGTGTTCGCCTCCTTCAAGCCCTTCAAGGAGCTGGTGCAATCCAAGGCGCTGTTGCCCATCAACTGGACCACGGAGAACTACACCGAGATCCTCACGCGGGTCAACTTCGAGGTGGCGGTCGCCAACAGCATCTATTCGGCAGTGACCGTCACCGTGATAACCCTCCTGACCTCGTCGGCCCTGGGCTTTATTTTCGCCAAGTATCGGTTCTGGGGAAAGGAGTACCTCTTCATCCTGTTGCTGTCCACCATGATGGTGCCGTTCGCGGTGGTGCTGGTGCCGCTTTACATCACGATCGGCGACCTGAACCTGGTCAACAAGCTGTGGGGCTTCATCATCACCGGGTTGTGGTCCACCTTCGGCGTGTTCCTGATGCGGCAGTTCATGGAGGTCATCCCGTACGAATACCTGGATGCGGCACGGATCGACGGGGCATCGGAATGGCGGATTTTCTTCACCATCATCATTCCCCTGTCGACATCGCCCATGGCGGCCTTGGGCATCTTCGCGTTCCTGGCCAACTGGGACAGTTTCCTGTGGCCCCTGGTGGTCCTCAACACCCCCGACAAGCAGACCCTGCCCCTGTTGCTGGCGGGTCTCCGCAGCATCTACTGGGCCCGGTACGACATGTGGTCGGCCGGTTCCGTCATGACCACCGTGCCGATCATTTTGGTCTACGCCTTTGCCTCCAAGTATTTCATCCGCGGCATGGCCCTGACCGGCATCAAAGGCTGACACTTGCCGCAACTATCCATTGGAGGCCGGGCCGTGCCCCAACCACGGGTGGTGCAAGCTCCGGAAACGTCCCGGGTGCTGCGGGAGGGCATCGACGTCATTGCGGACCTGCTGGGCGGCATGTTGGGTCCCATGCCGGCAGTGACCATGGATCAGGCCCATGCCGGCTACGGATTGGATGCGCTGGACGACGCTCCCACCACGGTGCGCCGCATCGTCAGTTTGGGGGATCGAAAGGTGGATGTCTCCGCCATGCTGCTCCGCAATCTGGTCTGGCAGATGGAGGAAAACCTGGGAGACGGCGGGGCCATGGTTGCCGTGCTCACCCAGGCCCTGGTGCGCGACACCCTGCGGCTTGTGGAAGGCGGGGTGTCGCCGACGCGCCTGGGTGCCGGACTGCATCGCGCCGTGGACGTGGTGGGGGAAGCGCTCGCCTCCCTCGCCCGGCCCGTATGCGACGAAGACCAATTGGCACTGACTGCCAGAACCGTGACGGGACACAACGCAGCCGCGGCACTGATTGGTGAAATGCTCTATGTAATGGGTCCCGATGCAATCATCGACGTTGAAGAGCACTTTGGCCGAGTGCTGGAGAGTCGCTACACGGTTGGCGCCGCCTTCAAGGCGTCGCCGGTGCATTGGAGCCACCCGGAAGGCCACGCGGACCGCCTACGATTGAACGACTGCCTAGTGGCGGCGGTCGACAGCGAACTGGCCGTCGACGACGATATGCTCGCCCTGATGACCGCCGCGTTGCATGCCCGAAAAGGCAACCTGTTGATTTTGGCGCGGGGTTTCAGCGAGACCATCGTGGCGTGGCTGACCCTGAACGACCGGAACTCCGACAGTCCCGTAGCGGTGTCCGGGGTCGTATTCGAACCCACATCTTCGGCCGCGGATTATCCCTATGAGGACCTGACCTGCCTCACGGGAGCCACCATCCTGGGTTTGCCTTTCACGAAACCCGTGGGCAAGGTACAACCCGACGACCTGGGGCACGCGGTCACCGTGGATGTATCCCGAGAAGAGATCCGGATCGAGCCCGCCTCCCACCGGGTAGCGAGGATCCATGAATGCGCACGCCAACTGCGGGTCAAGCGCGATCTTCTGGATGCGGAGGATCCATCAGCCGATTGGCTGCGGCGACGCATTGCCGCCATGGACCTGGGATCGGGCCAGATCCGCGTGGGAGCCGATACGGATGTGGAGCGGGAGTGGCTGAAACGGATTTTGGAACGGGGAATCCGCTCGGTGGGTCATGCCTTGAGGGACGGTGTAGTGCCCGGCGGAGGGTTCGGTTACGTGCATGCGGCCAAGGACTTCCGCGAAGTGACCGGCCTCCATCCGGAAGAGCAGATGGGACTGGACTGCGCTTGCAGGGCGTTGGACGCACCGGCTCTGCGGATCATGGCGAATGCAGGTGTTCAAGCCCCCCGGGTGAAGCTGGATGCAATCCGCGCAATGTGCAATCCCTTTGCCTACGATGTCCTGACCGGTACCTGTGTTGATTCCTTTGCCAAAGGTTTGGTGGATCCGCTTCCTGTGGCGCAGGAGGCATTCAAGATGGCTGTAACCGGTGCCGTCACGGCCCTTACGGTTGATACCCTGGTATTGCGGCGCAACCCACCCAAGATGGCCAAGCCTTAGCCTTCGGACTGATGAAGCCAGCGCGACGTGCCGGATCGGCACTGTTCCGGTTTCGTTGGACGGTAGGTGAACCTCCCTCCGGCGATGAAGGCCAGGGGGAACCCGCACCCCAACCCTTGCGGCTGCACGAGGTACATCGACGCAGCCAGAGTCACGGCCAGAGTCCTCCGGCAATCAACACATGGGCCACTGTCAAAGGCGAACCTGTCCCGCAACCTGGGACAGAAGCGCAGTTCTGGTCAGCTCAACTTCAAGAGATCCCGTAGCACGTCTCCAGGATTGGTTGAGTGTTGGTCGTCTTCCCGGACCCACTCGTAGGCTCGTCGAGCCTCTCCCTCGCCTCCTGCGTCAAATCCGAGTTGCCAAGCAAGTTCACCCCATAGCGTTCGCACTCCAGGACGGCCATCCTTGGTGCTGGGACTGCCCGGTGAAATCCGGTTGCCGACCAATACGATCCGATTTACTGAAGGGAGAGAAGAAACCCCTGTATCGAGCAATACCGTGTCCATTTCGGACAGTTCACTGATCCGCGCACCTGAGAAGAGGTAGTAGAGGGCTAGCATCGAGTGTGTCTTGCCGCCACCGAAGTTGGTCTGAAGTTGCACCACAGGATCACCACCGTGGCCTGCCAACCGCTGCACGGCACCGCTCAGCAACCGCTTCAGACTGTCCGTTAGATAAGTACGGCGGAAGAATTCCGAGGGGTTGAGGTATTCAGGAAACCCTTCTCCCAAGTGAACCTGCCAGAGATCCGCTGCAAACTCCGCCTGCTGGTACCGGCCGCTGGCCACATCGTGATGCGGACTCACCACCTCACGCCAAGGAACGAGACCCACCCGACGCCTGACTCTCAATGGGGATGCCGACAGACCTACGTCGCTGCGCCCGAGCCTGCTCGTCAAATCGCACCCGCAGGAGTTCCAACTTCATACGCTCAACGTTGGGAGTCTCAGGTGCAGAGACTGCTGTCATAAGGCGATGCATCGAATCAAGGGCACGGTACGCATCGTCACTGGAAAACTGCTCCTGATGCGCCCAGCGCCGCAATTCGCTCACCAAGCTCCGCTCTGCATGTCCCAGGGTATTCCTGTAGATCTCGTTCCAAGAACTCCACATGACCCGCAAGGGCCCTGCAACATCCATGTTGGAGAAGTCCTGTTTGGCGTCCCTAATAGGCTCCCCCAGGACTCGCCTCAGTTCCATCGATGAGCGTCCCTTGTGGTGATTGACGAACTCGCGCGAGACGAAAGGCGCAAGCCCCGCCTTGAGCGCGTCCATGGCACTGCCCACCCGTTCCCTATTTTTTCAGCCGTACACCTCTTCCTCAAGTCCTATTCGACCCGTATACCTAGACTCTTGAACTCAGCCACGATGGATTCATGGACCAAACGGGCCTGGGACATCGCCCGACTCACATCGTCATCGGTTGGTTCAGGCCAACCGCCCCGATACCTCGACTCCACGGCCTACTCCGTCAACTCCGCCAAGTCACTGTGCATATCGTGCACAGACCACCCACCAGGGAGGAGGTTGCGCGGACGGTCCAGATCGTGGGTTAACGGGAAATCTACTCCTCTGGGATCAAGGCTGCTTTCCGTGCCTTCTCACCAGCTTGCTGTGATAGCCAGCAGGCGTGTCGAGGGGAAGTCGGAGTCCCTGCCATGAGACGCGAAGCAGCATCAAGGTCGTCATTGCAGTACTGCAGCCAGCGAAGTGCTTCGGTCACGACAGGATCAAGGCTGCTCATAGATAACCCTCCCTTCCCGAAGTGCCGTATGGAGGAAAGTGCCCACAACCTGACCCCGACTCGCTATTTCGTCCGGTGTTGCAACCACAATGTCCTTGCTGACAGGAAGATCTCCCAATGTTCGTCGCCTTCCTTCCGCAATCGAACCTGCTTGGCCAGGCAGCCCAGGTAGCGGCCGTGGTTGCCGGCCAGCCGCACCCAGCCGACCTTCGGCACATACAGACGGGTACCGTCTAGGCGCACACTGTCGGGGATGGTGAAGCCGGCCGCTGGCTCAGCCACGCGCACGACCACGGACGCTGCCGACAGCGTTGCGGTAACAGAAGTCAATGTGTAACATGTTTACACACTAGGAAAAGAAGGTGAGCGTTTCATGGCCCGAGTTCAGCTCGTGATTCCCGATGTCGACCGTGACCGTTTCGTTGTTCAGGCTCGGCGCGAGGGAATGTCCCTAAGCGCTTGGCTGCGTGCTGCCGCCCACACACGCCTTGAGGAACGCCAGCGCCTCAAGCCTTTCGAGTCCCCTGAAGATGTCAAGGAATTTTTCAAGATGTGTGATGCACTGGAAGGCCCCGAGAGGGAACCCGACTGGGAGGAGCACCTGCGTGTTATCAATGAGTCGCGAGCCACAGGAGCATCCGGTACATGATCTTCGTTGACACAAACGTCTTCATGTATGCGGTCGGGCGACCCCACACTCTCAAACAGCCAGCCAGGAACTTCTTCTTCGAGGCGCAACAGAACCGAATACCACTTTGCACTTCCGCTGAAGTCCTCCAGGAATTGGTACACGCATACCTGCCCGTTGGGAGGCCGCGCGTATTCGATGCAGCACTGGCGCTGATATCCAGCTTCGGCATCGAAGTTTGGCCTTTGGAAGGGGCTGATGTCGAATTTGCCCGACGACTCCATGAACTCCACCCCACACTTCACCCCCGGGACCTTTGTCACATGGCGAGTTGCAGACGCCATGGTGTCAGGGAAATGAAGACCTTCGATCGGGATCTCGCCAATGTATTTTCCGGTTCGTCCAGCCCGTAGGGCCAAGCCCCTGTTGTTGCCTTGAGGGACGGTGTGGTGCCGGGGGGAGGTTACGTGCATACGGCCAAGCATATTGGCGCGGCGGCCGGACTCCATTCGGAAGAACCGGTGGGACTGGACGGCGCTTGCAGGGCGTTGAATGCACCAGCTCTGTGGATGATGGTGAATACAGGTGTTAAATCCCTCTGTGCCGTTGGAGGCAATCCGCGAAACGGGCAGTCCCTTGGCCTACGATGCCCTGACCAGTAATGCCGTTAAGGCCTTTGCCGTAGGCTTGGTGGAACCCCTTCCCGTGGTACGGGAGGCGTTCAGACTGGCTGTGACCGGAGCCTCCACAACCCTCACGATCGACACTCTGGTATTGCGCCGCGATCCGCCCCAGATAGCCAAGTCATAACATTCGGACTAGTGAAGCCGGTATGACGTGCCGGCTTGAATGTGTCCGGTTTCGTTGGACGGTAGGTGAACTTCCTTCCGGCGATGAAGGCCAAGAAATCCGCTCCCCAACCCTTGCGACTGCACGAGGTACATCGACACAGCCAGAGGCCTCCGGCAATTGGCGCGTGGGCCGATGTCAAAGGCGAACCCGTCCCGCAACCTGGGACAGAAGCGCATTTCCGGTCAGTTCAATAAGGTACTCCGCACGCTCCTGGCCGATGACGATTGAATACATGATGCCCGAAAGCGAAAGTCCCAACACCGACACCAGAAAGTACTGCTTGATGAGTATGGGACCGGGAATCCCGGAAAACCCATGACAGTGGCCGCACCTTGGACGTGAGCGTCAACAAGCGCCAAGAGAGTAAAAAACCTTACTTCGTACCCAACCTGTGCCTTCAGATGCAAAGTGATGGGGACTGACCGCGAATGGTCACTTCTCTGTTGCAGTGCGACCTGGCTTCATATTGACCATAGTCATCGGGAAGCACCGTTGGCAATGACCGTCGGTTCGACGGGAGCCGGTCAGGGGACCGAGTGGATAGCGAAAGACCTCTGCCACAACCATCGAGCGTCATGTTGGAGCAGAGCCCTCGTCAACCAGGATCACGGATCTCCCTTGTTGCAGCTTTCGCAACAAAGGCCGAACGTGTCATGCCACGTGCTCGCGCAGCCTCGTCCAGCGTATCCAAGAGGCCCTTGTTAAGGCTCAAATTGACCCGCACAACCCGCCGGAGATCGGAAATGTGAGGAATCATCATTAAAACAGCACCAGCGGCGAGGTCTTCGGCTACTTCCTCCCGGACCGCCTCGATGCCACGCGCCGGGATGGTTTCCCTGTTCTCGAAAAACAAGGCCAAGGCTTGGATCGCGTTCGGAACGATTTCATCGACCGTGTCGGCCGCCGAAAAACAGCCGGGTACGTCGGGGAAGCGGACCCCATAGACACTTCCCTCATTCTTGTCGATCACGGCAATATAGTGCATGGTTCAACTCTCCTCACATCCAGCCGGCTAACTTGGCGATGGCACGGGCGGTTCCCGTTGGAAGATCCTTCTTCAGGTGCGGCACGATCACCGTGTTCACCCCCTTGCGGAACTTGTGGTGCGATCCCGATACTTTCACGAGTTCAAACCCTTCAGCCAGCAAGTGTTTGACAATCGCTCTACTGTTTCGTTCCATGCGTAATTATATACACACGAAGTCCTCGAGTTCACAGATTGGTCGTCCTGGTACCACAGTTGTCGGCGGCGGCGTCTGGGACCAGTACGGACATTACACCGTCCCCCTCAAGGGATCACCTCTTGGCAACGCACGGCCCTGTTTCAATCTCGTTGAGATTGGTTTCGGGCGTACAGAAGAAGAGGGGTCCTCTTCGGTTGTCGTGACAGCACTATCGTTGGGACCCCCTCATCGTGGACTTCATCCTGGCTGCTGCCCGTCCCGAATGCCAACGGGTTCTGCCCGATGCCCCGGCCGCCTGGCGTCCGGCCTGCGGGCCGGACTGCCGCCGTCGTTGGCGGTGGACGAGATCTGGCTGCCCATCGGCGACGACCACCGTCCGGGGGGAGGCCCCAGGCCGAAGGGCGAACGGCTGGGCCTACGGCTGAGTGGTTCCGGCCTCGACGGGGGCAGCTGGTTACAGCCCCCGGGGCAGCGCGGCGCGGGGATGATGACTGACGACAACCCCATCCATGGGCTGGCCTTGAAGGCCATGGGCCTGGACCAACGGTCGTGCGCCGTGCCTCGGCAGTGCACCGTTGGACGGCACCTTCGGTGTATGGACTAAGGACTCCCTGACCCACCTCCGGCTCCTGCTGCCGGTCCTGCAACGGAGGGCGCAGACGCGGCCGGAGGAGGCCGACCCTGTCTTGTTGGCGCTCTGGCAAACGCTGGCACCGGAAGTGCGGGAACTGCTGCGGCATCGCGGGGAAGTCTGGTCGGGTGCCCTCCGGGCGCGCTTCAGGCCCAGCACCTGCCTGGCACGGGGACTGAAAACAGAGGTGGGTGCCCACCACTGGGTGCGTCTGATGGCCCATGGCTTGGACTGAACCAACACATGGACTTCACTTGTGGGGGGCGCCCATGACGAACCGGAAACAACAGCAACGAGATTGGTGGCGGGCTGTCAGGGGCCTGTCCTCCGTACAAGTGGACTCCGTGCGTCGCTTCAGGCCATGCTGCGGG
>JAAXGZ010000104.1:54696-56748 GCA_012271135.1 Caldilineales bacterium
AGGCGGGCCCGGGGCTTGAAGCGGCCAAACCAGCCCTCCAGCCGGTGGGTGGAGGCGGGCACCTTGGGGTTCTCCTGGCTTCGCACCAGCTCGTGCCAGCGTTCCACGAGGTGCCAGAGCAGCTTGCGCACCTCCGGCCGCAGGCGCACGCGGCCCTGCGTCACCGCTTCCCAGAGCCCCAGCAGGACGGGCCCCGCCTCCGGCGGTCGCTCTCGGGCCAGACGTCGCAGGATGGGCAGCAGGACCCGGTCCAGTAACCGTGTTGAATGTCAAGTATGGAGCGGCTTTGTGACGGGTTCTTTTTGCCACGGCACCTGGTCCCGCATGATGGCGTTCAACATGACCAGCAGCTTGCGCATGGCGGCGACAAGGGCCACCTTCCTGGGTTTGCCCTTGTCGCACAGGCGTGTGTAGAAAGCCCGGATGGCGGGGTTGTGCCGGACCGCAGACACGGTGGCCATGTAGAGGATCCGGCGCACGCCGGCGCGCCCTCCCCAGATACGGCGCTTGCCCCGGAGTTGGCCACTGTCCTGGTTCAGGGGTGCGACACCGACCAGGGAGGCCAGGGTGCGGCGGCTGAGCTGTCCCAGCTCGGGCAGGTCGGCCACCAGTACGGCCGCCGTGACAGGACCGACACCGGGTACGCTGCGCAGCAGTTCGGCGTGGCGGCACCAGGTTTGGTGGTTCTGCAGATGGTCTTCGAGGGCCTGGTCCAAGCGTGCCAATTCGGTCTGCAGGTAGTCCAGGAGGGCCTGGATGGAGGGCCGCGCGATGGCGGGTGTGCTGTGCAGACGTGTTTTCTCTGGGGCCGACATGGCGGTCAGCTGCCGCCGTCGCACGACGAGCGCACGCACGTCTCGCCGCTCGGCTTCGGGCAGGGTGCGCACCGGCGGTCGCATCCGGGCCGCCATCTCGGCCAGCCACCGGGCATCGATGCGGTCGGTCTTGGCCAACTGGCCTGAGGCGCGCCCGAAGGCACGGGCCTGACGCGGATTGACCACGACCACGGGCAGACCGGCCGCCTGCAGGGTGGTGGCCAGAGGCATTTCCAGACCTCCGGTCGCTGCCAGCACGACACGGTCCGGGGCCCGCTCACACAAGCGCCGGCAAAGGGCATCGATCGTCTCTTGGTCGTGGGCCATGCGGTCGCATGCTTCCTCACCCCGGACGGCCACATCGAGTTGGTGTTTGGAGATGTCAATCCCCACATGGGTGTTGGCCATGGTGGCACGCTCCCGTATGCTACGGTTACATCCTTCGCGGTCCCAGCCTGGTGGATGCGGACTTCAAGTCCGGGTCACCGTTCGGGTTGCTGCGAAGGCAGGGCGTGATGACCAAACTGGACCACGGTCTCGGCTGGCCGGACCCAGGTGAGTCACGGCCTGTCACGCCCTGTCAGTATGCACGGGCGGCCGCCCGTGCATACTGAAGGTGGCTAACATACTAGGTGGGTCAGGTCGTCCTCGTCGAGGCCCCGGATGTGCCGCCCCACGGTGCGTTGCATGTGCACGGCGCACGGTTGCCGGTCCAGGCCCGCCGCCCCGGGGCCGGCCCGTAGACCGGGTCGTCGTCGGTCGTCACGCCCTGCACCTTGCGCGCGGCCAGGCTCGTGAACCAGTCGGCCCCGTCGAAGCCGGGACCACTCAGGCGCAGGTCCAGCCGTTCGCCCTTGGGCCCCAGGACGACGGCCACCGGGCGCTTGACACCGCCGAGGGACAGCCAGGTTTCGTCCACCTCCACCCACAGCGGCCGCTTCGCCTGCGGGTCGGGCGCCAGACTGGGGGCCACCGCCTGCACGTCCCGCCACAGCGTGGCCGCGCCCACCCCGCAGCCCAGCAGGGCCAAGAGCCGGGACAGGCCCCGCAAACTGACACCGTGCACGTACAGGTCGGTCACCAGCTCCCGGAAGGTCTGCGGCCGCTGGCGGGAGGTCACACCCGGCGGCAGGGGCGAGGCGCTGCCCAAACAGGCCTTGCACTGCCAGCGCTGGACGCACAGGCGGCCGAGGACGACCAGGTGGCGGGGGTAGGTGCCGTTGCGCCGCCAGGCGCA
>JAAXGZ010000115.1 GCA_012271135.1 Caldilineales bacterium
GAATTGGGCATGCATTCAAGGCCGGTGCGTCGGCTTTCGGCGCTGTTTGAGCGGGTTCGCTTCGGGGACCGGCCGGCCAGTGCTCGCGATCGGCAGGAGGCGTCCGATTGCCTGCAGCAAATCAGGGATTCCCGACCGCCGCAGGCGGGGGCGTCCCTGCCACGCGGATCCGGCCCGGCGGCAGCCCTCGATGTCTGACCTCCAAAAGCGCGGGCTGGTGATGGCGATATGGCTGGCCGCCAGCTTGCTGTTTGCCGTGTTCTTCATCGAGGACTTCGTCCGTGACATCCTGATTCGGCCCATGATGTACACGGCCTGGGTGGCTGAACTGTTCGTGCGCAGCCTGCCCCAGTATCTGTTTTGGGGTCTGTTTGTGCTCGTGGCCGCGATCTGGGGTCTGCGTCTGATACGGTTTCGCGCGCCCCGGCGTCCCCGCATGCGTACGGTATCGATCGGCCAGCAGGGTCCGGTGGCCCGGTGGCAGGGACAGCTGCGCCGGGCCCGGGTGCTGGACTACGGGCGGTTCAATCTGAATCGTTCGCTTCGCAAACTGGTTCTGGACTTGACGATTACAGAGGCCGAGGAGGATCTGTCCGGCCCGGCGATGGGCGAGTCCCCGCGCGAGCCGGATGTTCCAGACGAACTGCGGTCCCTGCTGATTGTGCGCGGGGACGAAGAATTCGGACGGCGCAGTTTGGCGGATCGTCTGCTTGACCTGGTTCCGAAACCGCGCGCGGCACAGGCAGAGTATCGACGCGCGCCGGAAGCCGTTGCACAGTACTTGGAAAATCGATTGGGCATGGCCGGGAGGTATTCAGAAAAAGGCTGATGGAACTCAACCAAGTGGCCCACAGGGCACGGGCCGTGACCGCGGAGGTCGCCCGCGCCATTGTGGGCAAGGACGAACTGCTGCGCCGCATCATGGTGGCGTTGCTGGCGGACGGCCACATCCTGTTGGAGGACTACCCGGGACTGGCCAAGACACTGACAGCCCACAGTTTTGCCAATGTGCTCGGGTTGACCTTCCGGCGGATTCAATTCACGCCGGACCTGCTGCCGGGCGATATTCTGGGCGGCTACATCTACAACCGGAACAGTGGCAGTTTTGAACTCCACCGGGGTCCCATCTTCAGCAACATCGTGCTCGCGGACGAAATCAACCGGGCTTCCCCCAAGACCCAGTCCGCCCTGCTTGAGGCCATGCAGGAGCGCCAGGTTTCGCTGGAAGGGGAGACCATGGCGCTGCCGGATCCGTTCATCGTGATTGCCACCCAGAACCCCATCGAGTACGAGGGAACCTTTCCGCTGCCGGAGGCGCAGCTGGACCGGTTCCTGGTGCGGCTCAGCGTTGGCTATCCCTCCGCCGAGGAGGAGGCCCAGATCCTGACCAATCGCCGCGATCGCAGACAGGACGACGTAGCCATGACTCCCCGGGCCGATGCCGAAACCCTGTTGGCAATGCGGGCCGCAATCGAGGATATCCACCTCCATGACGACTTGGCCGACTACATCGTGAGGCTGATCACCGCAACCCGTCAGGACAACCGCGTGGCCGTCGGCGCCAGCCCCCGTGGCTCCCTGGCCCTGTTCCGTCTGGCACGGGCCAACGCTGCCATGGACGAACGGGACTTTGTGCTTCCCGACGATGTCAAGGCTTATGTGCACCAAGCGCTGATCCACCGTTTGATCCTGTCGCCGGACCTATGGCTCCGGCAAGGCGCCGCCGCCCAAATCCTGGACGGCATTCTCGACTCCGTGCCCGTACCCCTCGTGTCCGGTGCCTGAAGACCAGGGGCTACCCCGACTCTTCGCCGTGGTCGTAGTGGCCACGGCAGCCCTGCTGGCCGGCTTGGCCACGGTTCAGGGGTTCGTGTTGGCCTTGGCCATCCCGCCCCTGGTGTTGGCGGGATGGGCCTTGTGGCAGGCTCCGCGCCGATTGGACCTCGACGTGCGGCGGCACCTGGATCAGGATCGGGTGGCCCAGGGCGAACACATCCGCACCGTGCTGATGGTGGAGGATCGGGAGGAGGTCCTAGAGCATGTCCTGGTGGAGCAGCCGTTTCCGGCCGGCTTGGGGAAGCACGACGGCGAACACGAGGGTTGGCTCAGGCTGGAACCCGGTCGGGCGAGCCGGCTCGAGCATCGCCTGGAAGGGGCCCGAGGCTATTACGTCCTGCCCCCGCTGCGGATTGCGGCCAGTGATCCCTTCGGTTTGTTCAACGTCACCGAAACATATGATCCGCTCAATCGGCTGTTTGTCCTGCCGCGCGCCATCAAGATTCCGACGATGGCTATCCAGGCCCGGCGCACACGGGTGTATCCCGGCCTCATCCCGGCCCGCAAGGGTGGCCCCGGAGTCGAGTTCTTTGGCCTGAGGGAATATCAGGCCGGAGACAGCTGGCGATGGCTGAACCACCGGGCCACGGCCCGATCCGACACAACCCTCGTTGTCAACGAGTTCCAGCTGGAACGGGCCATCGACATCGGTTTGATTCTCGACATCCGGGCGGTGACCAACGTCTTCACCGGTGACCGGAGCATTCTGGAGTTCAGCATCCAGGCTGCCGCGAGCCTGGCGGACACCCTGTTGGCCTACGGCAACCGCGTGGGACTGTTCCTCTACGGCGGTTCCATCGACTGGACGTTCCCCGGCTCCGGCAAACAACAGTACGAAAAGATACTGCGCACTCTGGCCCGGGCCAAGGTGGAGACCAGCCAGATCTTCAATCGGCTCGACCATGTGCCGGCGCGCCTGTTCCCTCACCGGTCCCTGCTGCTGCTCATCAGTCCGCTGCACCCCGACGACCACGCCGAACTGCTGAAGCTGAGGGCGCGCGGGTATCAGGTTATTGTGGTGAGTCCGGACCCGATCGCCTTTGAGGAGTCACTGTTGGAGGACGACGAGGAGCGGGAATTGGCGGGTCGACTGGCTGCCTTGGAGCGGACCCATCTCACCGGCCGGCTGCTGCGCGGCGGCATTCGAGTCACCATGTGGGATACGCGGCAGCCGTTCTCCGAGGCCGCGCGGAGCATCTTTGGCCATCCGCACCAAATCCAGGCCTTGAGGATCTGACGAGAATGCGGGGTCCGTATCGGCAACGCACCGCCGGCCGCCTGGAAGTGCTGGCGCGGCAGGCAAGGACATCGCGTAGCAGACATACGAACATTCGGGATGGTTCCGCACGATGGCAGTCCAGCAAGATCCCCACCTTTCTCCTCGCAGGATCCGAGTGCTGCGTGCGCAGAATCTCATGTGCATCGAGTGGCAGGACGATTCCGTCAGCGAGTTGTCGCTGACGTGGCTGCGCAGCAACTGTCCTTGTGCATCCTGCCGGGCGGTGCGCGGCGAATCCGGCGCGGAGGTTGATCCCTTGGCCCTGTCCAGCGGCCCCATGCCAAGCGATCGGGTGGAGGCCGTCGAGCTGGTGGGCGGATACGCGGTGCGCATTACTTGGGACGATGGCCATGACACGGGGATCTACGCGTTCTCCTGGCTGTGGGAGCATCGGACCCGGGCAGACGGGACGGATGCCGACTAAGTGCTCCGGCCGCACGGCATGCAAGTGCCGGCGGGTTTACAACATTTTGCACATCTGAAAGAATTCCGGTTTCACCAACCGTGTTTAATACGCGATGCCTCTGGGCAGAATCCGGCTTCTAGCTGCCTGAACCTGGTTAAGGCGCTTTTGAAACAATTGGTGAAATTGTTGTACGGTTTGGTTTTTGGGTCGGTCCGGGCAGCTCAGGTGTTGCCGGGACGCATCCCGCAGTCCCGGCAGTTATGGGGTCCCGACAGCGGCCGCCTCGAGAAACGGGATCGCCTTGGTTCGCTTTTTCGCCCGTGCCCGGTCCAGCGGAGTGAAACCGGATGCATCCTTCTGGTCGAGCCGGGTTCCGAAGTCGAGC
The DNA here is from genome assembly GCA_012271135.1 of Caldilineales bacterium. Classification (GTDB taxonomy): domain Bacteria; phylum Chloroflexota; class Anaerolineae; order Caldilineales; family Caldilineaceae; genus Bin34. The sequence goes on from JAAXGZ010000115.1 coordinate 3,907, forward strand.
AGAAGCTGGAGCATTTTGTTACTGGCACCGTGGTGCACGGCCACGTGCAGGCAGTTTTCGTTGGCCTGGCTCTTGATGTGATTGGGATCCTGGCCCTGCTCCAGGAACCATCGGGCGCCCTGAAGGCTGCGGCACGATACGGCGCAACCCAGCGGGGTATAGCCGCCATGATGTTCCGTGCCGCGCGTGCCGTCGAGCCGTGTGCCGTGCTTCAGGAGTAGTGCCAGCATTTCGAACTGGCCGTCGCAGGCGGCGTGGTTGAGTGTGTCGTCGTCAACCACGGATGCCCCTGCTTCAAGCAACGTCTCCATGATCTCGAAGTTACCGCTGTGGATGGCGTGCTCAATGCAGCCGCTGGGGTCTGCCCCGTGTGTTAGCAGGCATCGGGCTGTGGCGGCCAACTCCTTGGCTTTGGCCTTGTCGTTCCTGCCCAGACAGGATCGGGTGCAATAGAGGAGGGCGGACCAACCATGCCGGTCCGTCCAGATCCGGGTGTCCGGGTCGTGTGACGCGGCCAGGGAAGGGTTGTCCGCGAGCAGTTCCTCGACTCTTTGGGGGTGTCCCAGCAACGCAGCGTGGAAGATATCGAGGTCGGCTGGGATCCGGTCCAGCAGGAGGGGCAGGAATTCGGTCGAATCACCCGTAGCGCAAAGGGCAACCGCGCTGATGAGCCAGGAACTGCCCGGCAGGAGGGGATCGGCACCGGCATCGAGCAGAATCTCCACCACCTGCATGTGGCCTTCGTGCTTGGGCATCGACTTCTTGTGTTCGACGGTTCGATGCAGGGGCCGATAGTGGTGCGAGGAGCGCGACTTCACGTTCGGATCCGCGCCATGCTCAAGCAGTAGCTGCAAGGCTTCCGGCCGGCCCCTGAAACAGGCTTCCATCACGGGTTGCCAGGCGGTGGCCAGCGCGCCGTCCGCGGCAAGTATGGACCGCATGGTGTCGAGATCGCCGTTGCCGGCAGCAGTCGCCAGTTCCTTGGTTGTGGTCATGTCCAAATTTCCTTTTGAATGCAGTTGTCCGGGCCCGCCCCGGCGGGATGATCATGGTACGCGATTGACAGACAGGCTCAATATCCAACAGCATGCCCTGCGGCGCCTACCGACCGCGGCCACCTGCAGGTTGGGTTCGGTTGTCGGTTTCGCGGCACGGTCTGCCACAATTTGCAGACGACGCTGTTCCGTTCCGCCAGGCTGGTCGCACAAGCGATGGCTGCAATCCACCTGCTACCCTCCATCCTAACCGCCGACTTTGGCCGTCTCGCCGCATCGATTGCCGAGGCCGAGGCGGCCGGAGTGGACGGTTTTCACCTGGATGTCATGGATGGGAAATTTGTTCCCAACATCACGTTTGGGGTTTCGACCATTGAAGCCGTCCGGCAGGCCACCACGCTTCCCCTTGATGTACACCTGATGGTGGAGGAACCCTTGCGCCTGTTGCCGGCCTTTCTGTCCACCGGGGTTGAAATGGTCACCGTGCACGTGGAGGCATGTCGCGATCCTTACCGGGCGGTGGACGAAATCCGACGTGTTGGCTGTTTGGCCGGCATTGCCCTGAACCCCGGAACTCCGCCGGAGGCCGTGCGGGAATTGCTGCCGTATGTGGATCGTGTCCTAGTTATGACCGTCCCGCCTGGTTTCGGAGGCGCTCCGTTCATCGTCGGCTCGCCGGCCAGGATCCGTCGGCTCGGCTCACTCATTGCCACAGCGGGGCTCGAGGCTCCGCCGTCCATCCAAGTGGACGGCGGGGTGGACGGGTCCACGATCCGTGCCGTGGTTGATGCAGGTGCTCGTTACGTGGTGGCCGGATCAAGCATCTACAACAGTCAACGGTCCGTGCCAGACAGTGTCAAGGTTCTCCGGGAAGCGCTTGCATGAAGAAACTGCGACCGGGTATTGCCTTCTTCGTCATCGCGGCTGGTGTCGTCGGGCTGTTCATCCTGTTCTTCCTGACGCGTCCGGTTGGGGAGCCCGTACCCGAGCCGGTGCCTGAGATAATGCCAATGCCCACATCCGCACCGGAGGCGGCGGACGCGGGTCCGGATCACGCGGACGGGCCGGCATCGTTCGAACGATGCCTGAACGGAGTCTGCGAATATCTCGCGCAACTGCCCGCATCAGGTGCTCTGGTAAGGATGCTGGACGAGAGCGACGATTTCAACTGGAGCGTACCAAGTGCTGCATGCCTGGCCGACCTCGATACTTTCTTCACAGACCAGGAACTTCTGGTCGATGTCTATGAGTTCAGATTGCTCGACATACTCTCCGACCACCAAGGACCCGTAAGTTATCAGTTGCCCGCGATCGAGGATCCGGTCAACGATCCGGTACCGAACGAAGGCAGTGCTCTCTGCACCTGGTTCGAGGATGCCGATCGGGAGAACATCGCCTGTGACGTAGCGGTTACACGCATCGAGGAGGGGTTGACACCCGAAGTCAGGGCAGCCCTGCTGCTGGCGGCCATGGACGGTGTACGGCGCGCCTGGTATGAGTATCGGCAGTTGGATCTGACGCCTTTCTACCATGAGGACTTCATGAAGCAGTTCGAGCCGGTGGTATCCGTGCCGGAACCGGATCAATACACCATGGCCTGCTGGGTTCTGTACGCTCGCTCAAGTTGAGTTCGGCCCGCGGTGCGGAAGGACTCCGCGGTTGCGGCCTGTCTTGCCCAAACAAGTGCCGCACTGCGGCCCTGGACACCCGGCTGCACTCCGGATGTTCTGCCCGTCCCGCTCTCTTGAGGGCGGTGCCCATGCGTCGCCGGTCAGAGCAGGATCAAGATAAGGCTGTAGATCAAGGGCGAGGTGAAGAGCAGTGAATCAATGCGGTCCAGCATGCCACCGTGGCCGCGGAACAGAGTGCCCGAGTCCTTGGTGCCCACGTGGCGCTTCCACACGCTGATGGTCAGGTCTCCCAGTTGACCCAGGACTGCAATCAGGAAGCCAACCCCCAAACCGGCCCATAGGTTGATGGGCAGGGGCTTGAAGTACTGGGCCTCCAGCGAAGTCAGGCTACGAAACCAGTCGGTGCGCACGATCGGCCAGTCCGGCAGGGTTTGCGGTATGGACAGCCAACCCGGGTGCTGGGACAGGAGCACGATAATCATCGCCATCAGGGACCCGAACACCAAGGCTCCCCCCAGGCCTTCCCAGCTCTTGCGGGGTGAGATTTCGGGTGCCAGCTTGTGGCGACCCCACAGCGATCCCACGAAATAGGCGCCCGAATCGGCCATGTAGGTGGTCCACATGAGCAGCACCAGCCACCAGAAGCCGCTGTCGACTTGGCGTATTGGCACCAGCAATGCCAGACAGGTGCCGATGTACATCGGGCCGCTGGCCGTGGTCAGCCAGGTCAGGAAAGGGGTCCGCCGCGAAAACAGGGCCGAGGCCAGCAGCACGATCATGCCCCAGGTAATGACCAGGCTCAATGGCACGCCACTGAAGGCGCCGCTGAATCGGATGATCAGGACGGCGCACCAGAGCAAGCCAAACTTGTGATTGGTGGGATAGCCGCCCTGTCGGCACAGGCCAAAGTATTCGTAGCAGGCCAGCATGGCCGACCACACCACAACCGCCACCCAGATCAGGTCCCCCATCCAGATCAGGGACATGTAGAGCGGCACCACCAGCGCCAGCGTAAGCAGACGCACCCCGAGTGCCGGGATTTGGATGCGCCTGCGCTTGCGCTCGGGTCGGGTCATCAGGTCGGACAGACGCCGCCGAAGCGGCGTTCCCTCCGGGCATACTCGCTGAGGGCGGCCCTGAGTTCGTCCGGGCCGAAGGCCGGCCAGAAGGTTTCGGTGCTGTAGTACTCGGCGTAGGTGGCCTGCCAAAGCATGAAATTGCTGAGGCGAAACTCCCCGCCCGTGCGAATGATCAGGTCGAGGTCAGGCAGGTCCGGCTGGTCCAGGAAGCCTTGAAAACGTTCCTCGTCCAAATTTTCAGGCTGCACGCCGGCCCGGATAATGCTGCGGACGGCCGCTAGGATTTCGGCCCGCCCACCGTAGTTGAATGCCACGTTGAGCGTGATGCGGTTGTTGCTGCGGGTCTCGTGCACGGCCCGCTGCATCTCCGCTTGGAGATGGGGGTTGACCCGGTCCAGGTTGCCGCTGTGGCGAATCTGGACGCCGTTGGCGTTCAATTCGTCCAGCTGCGTGCGGATGGCGCTGCCCAGGAGGTTCAGCAGCCCGGAGACTTCGTTGTCGGGTCGGCTCCAGTTTTCGGTGGAGAAGGCAAACAGCGACAGATAGGGAACCCCGATCTCCACGCAGGCTTCCAGAATGGGCCTGATGTTGTCAACTCCGGCCTTGTGACCGGCCATGCGCGGTCGGCCGCGGGCCCGGGCCCACCGGCCGTTGCCGTCCATGATGATGCCGATATGGGCGGGGGGGGGCGGTTCCTGTTGGCTCATGGTGCCGACACGCGGTCTGAAGGGTCCGCGCCGCGGACTATAGGGTCATGATGTCGTCGACCTTGGCGCCCGCCAGGCCTTCGATCGTATCGATGAATTCCTCGGTTCCCTTCTGTACGTCGGTCCGCGAAGTGTGGAGATCGTCTTCTGTGATCATGCCCTCGCTTTCCATGTCGCGCAGGTCGGAAATCACGTCCCGCCGAATGTTGCGGATGGCCACCCGGCCCTGCTCGGCGCGCGCGCCGACCTGTTTGGTCAGGTCTCGGCGCCGCTCCTCGGTCAGTGGCGGAATCAAGAGGCGTATCTGCTTACCGTCGTTCTGTGGATTGATGCCCAGTTCGGATGTGGAGATGGCTCTTTCGATGGCGGTCAGGTCGTCGGGGTTGTAGGGTCGGATCAGGATGGCCTGGGCATCCGGCACACTGATGGAGGCAATCTGGACCAGGGGACTGAAGGCGCCGTAGCACTCGACCGGCATGCGCTCCACCAGGGCCGAGTTGGCCCGTCCGGTGCGGATCGTGTCAAAATCGTTCTGCAGGGCCTTGATGGATTGCTCCATGCGCTCCCGCATGTCGGACAGAAGTTCGTCGACCATGAGGGTTTCCTTTGGCGTTGGGGTGCGAGGCCAGTCGGCTGGCCCGGTTCCGGGCTACGGGGTTCGGAGCAGCCCGAATCCGCATTGTAACTGAATCCGGGACAATCGCGCCCGGGAGCTGCAGGACCGGGCCTTAGGAAATCAGGGTGCCTACTTCTTCGCCCCGGACCGCTCGCAGCAAGCTGTCGGCGTGCCACAGGTTGACCACCGCGATCGGCAGGTTGCCGTCTCGGCACATGGTCAACGCTGTACCGTCCATGACGCCCACTTGACGGTTGATTGCATCGTTGAAGGACAGATGACGGAAAGCGCGGGCGTTGCGATCCAGCTTGGGATCCTGATCGTAGACCCCGTCAACCTTCGTCGCCTTGATGATGAGCCGGGCCTGAATCTCACTACCCCGCAATGCCGCGGTTGTGTCGGTCGAGAAGAACGGGTTGCCGGTGCCGCCGGCCAAGATTACGAGCCGGCCCTTTTCCAGGTGGCGCACGGCCCGGCGCACAATGTAGGGCTCGGCCATCGTGCGTACCTCGAAGCCGGTCATCACCCGCACGGGCACATCCAGGCGCTCAAGGGCATCCTGCAGGGCCAGGGCGTTGATGATGGTGGCCATCATGCCCATGTGGTGGGCTGGAACCTCGGACATGCCGGCATCGACGAGAGCCTGTCCGCGGAAGAGGTTGCCGCCCCCAATCACCAACCCGATCTGGATACCGAGGGCGTGCACCGCGCGAATCTTGAGCGCGATGGCGCGGGCCTCGTCCGGGTCGATACCGATGTGACCTTCGCCGCTAAGGGCCTCCCCGCCGATTTTGACGATGATCCGGTTGTCCATAATCCTGCTGCCGGCCCGCTCGATTCGGGCCGGGTGGCTCGGACGCCCCCGGACTCAGTCGCCGACGGCGATGCGGCTGAACCGGTTGACCCGGATGTTCTCCCCCAGTCGAGCAATGTTGTCCTTGAGCAGGTCCTCGATCGTCAACTCGGAATCCTTGATGAAGGACTGTTCCAAGAGGCAGATTTGGCCGTAGTACTTGTCCATGCGGCCACTTACGATGCGGTCCACGATGTGTTTCGGCTTGCCTTCCTGCAGGGACTGCTCGCGGTAGATGGCCGCTTCGCGGTCGGACACCTCCGCGGGCACCTCCTCCCTTGAGACGTACAGTGGATTCTCCGCCACCACCTGCATGGCCAGGTCGCGGGCCAAGGTCTTGAACTGATCCGTGTTGGCCACGAAGTCCGTTTCGCAGTTGACCTCGACAATGCCGGCCACCTTGGCTCCCGCGTGCACGTAGGAGCCGACTAGGCCTTCCGACGTGTCGCGGCCGGCCTTCTTGGCCGCGGACGCCAGTCCCTGTGTGCGCAGCAGGTCGGTGGCCTGCTCGGGATCGCCGTTGGTTTCGGTGAGCGCTTTCTTGCAGTCCAGGATTCCGGCGCCGGTGGCGTCGCGCAGCGCCTTGATCATCGCAGTAGTGATTTCGGCCATGGTTGGTGCGTTGTCCCGCTTCAGATGATTGGCTCGGTTTCGGTGACTTCGATAAATTGGCGGCCCCTATCGGCCGGGATGTTCAGGTTTGGTCCTCGGGGCTGGCTGTAGTCTGTTCCCCGGTCTCGGTTTCCTCGGCATCGCCCATCTCGGCGATGAGTTTGAGCGCGCCGGGCCCGAGCAGGTCCTCTTCGTCCGCGGTTTCCACTTCCCCGGCGATGTCGTCGATGTACTCCCGCGCGACCTCCGCCTCGATCTCCTCGTCTGACGGACCCTTGGCCAAGTCCTTCAGGTGCCGCTCGCGTCCTTCATTGGCAGCGCTGGCGACCAGGGAGGCGATGTAGCGGATGGGCCGGTGCGAATCGTCGTTGCAGGGGATGACCAGCTCGATGGGATCCGGGTCGCAGTTGGTGTCGACCAGGGCGATTACGGGAATGCCAACGCGTTCGGCCTCCTTGATGGCCAGGCTCTCGCGCTGGGTGTCGACGACGAATAGCAGGTCCGGGAGTGCCGTCAGTTCCTTGATGCCACCCAGGCGCCGGTTCAGCTTGTCGATCTCCTTTTGGATGTCGAGTTGTTCCTTCTTGTTGAGGGCGTTGAACTCCCCCGCTTCGAACTGGGCTTCCCGTTCGTTGAGGTACTTGATGCGCTCCGAAATGGTCTGCCAGTTGGTCAGGGTGCCGCCCAGCCAGCGGATGTTGATGTAGTGCTGGCCGCAGGCCTTGGCAGCATCCTCGATCGACTTGACCGCCTGCCGCTTGGTCCCTACGAAGATGATTTTGCCGTCATTGGCGACCAAGTCGCTGACCCGTTGCATCGTCACGAAGATGGCTTCGGCCGTGATCTCCAGGTCGATGACGTGCTGGCCCTCCTTCTCCGTGAAGATGTAGGGGGTCATCTTGGGGTTCCAGCTGTGGGTGGCGTGCCCGAAGTGGGCGCCTGTCTTAAGCAGGTCCAACACCACCGGCTTGAGTTTGCTGCGGTCGATTCGCTTCCGCTCCGACATCCGGTTGCTCCTGTTTTCGGGTTGTGCGACCGGCACGTTCAACCCGGAACTACATCCCGCAGGACACCCTTGCTCCGGTCCGGCACCGTGATATTTGCCCGCGCCGCGATCGACGCCAAAGGCGAGTCGGCAGTCTAGCACAGGCGGCCGGGCGCACCGGCATTGCCCGGCACTGTTTCACTTTCGTTGAA
>JAAXGZ010000157.1 GCA_012271135.1 Caldilineales bacterium
GGTCACCGTGGGTCTGGACCAGGTTGACGTATACCCATCCAGCCACCGTATCGCTGAACCGGATCTGGTACCAGGTGGCCGTGGCCGCGTTCTTTCCCAGGATGTTGTAGCGGGTGGTGGAACCACCGGTAATGCTGCCAACAATGCTGTGGGACGCGCCCGGTCCCGAACGGACGTTCAGGTTGGCTGTGGTGGTGGCCTTGAGGCTCAGCTGCGGTGTCGGGTTCCAAGTCACGGTGACTCCTGAGAGGTTGCCGTGGGTTTGGATGTAGCTGGCAGATACCCAGCCGGTTACGGTGCTGCTGAACTGGATCTGGTACCAGGTGGCCGTGGCCGCGTCCTTGCCCAGGATGTTGTAGCGGGTGGTGGAACCACCAGTGATGCTGCCCACGATGCTGTGGGACGTACCCGGTCCCGAACGGACGTTCAGGTTGGCTGTGGTCGTGGCCTTGAGGCTCAGCTGCGGGGGATTCCAGGTCACAGTCAGGCCTGAGAGGTCGCCGTGGGTCTGGATATAGTTGGCATGCACCCAGCCGATCACGGTATTGCTGAACTGGATCTGGTACCAGGTGGCCGTGGCCGTATCCTTGCCCAGAATGGCATAACGCGCGGTCGTGCCACCCTGGATGAAGCCAACTCTGGCGTTGCCAGTGCTGGGTGTGGAGCGAACATTCAGTCCGTCAGTGGTGGTGGCTTTGAGACTCAGTTGGGGTGGGTTCCAAGTCATGGTGACCCTTGATAGATCGCCGTGGGTCTGGATGTAGCTGGCAGATACCCAGCCGATCACGGTGCTGCTGAACTGGATCTGGTACCAGGTGGGGTTGGCGTCGTCCTTGCCCAGGATGTTGTAGCGGGTGGTGGAACCACCGGTGATACTGCCCACAATGCTGTGGGATGAACCCGGTCCCGAACGGACATTGAGGTTCAGTGTGGTCGTGGCTTTGAGGCTGAGTTGCGAGGTCGGGTTCCAGGTCACAATCAGGCCTGAGAGGTCGCCGTGGGTTTGGATGTAGCTGGCAGATACCCAGCCGGTTACCGCGTTGCTGAAGCGGATCTGGTACCAGGTAGCCGTGGCCGCGTCCTTGCCCAGAATGGCGTAGCGGGTTGTTGAGCCGCCAGCGATCGAGGCCACAATGTTGTGATCCCTGTCCGGTCCCAAACGCACATTGAGGCCGTCCGTGGTGGTGGCCAAGAGGCTCAATTGGGGCGGGTTCCAGGTTACGGTCAGCTCTGTGAGGTCGCCATCTGTTTGGGTGTAGCCACTGTGCACCCAGCCGATGAGCGTAGGACTGAAGCGGATCTGGTACCAGGTGGCCGTGGCCGCATCCTTGCCCAGAATGTCGTAGCGGGTTGTAGAGCCGCCGGCGATCGAAGCCACGATCACATGGCCAGTGCTGGGCCCGGAGCGGACGTTGAGGCCGTCCGTGGTGGTGGCCAGGAGACTCAACTGTGGTCTGGCTGCGTCGGTAGAGGCCTGGACTGAAGTCCAGGGGCCGGGACCCGCCGCGTTTGTGGCCCGCACCTGCACCTGATAGGCAGAGCCCGGTATGAGGCCCGACAGAATGGCCGCGGTAACCGTACCGATATGGGTGTGGGAGATCCAAGCCGCAGTACCCTGTACCCTGTACTGCACGTCATAATGGGTGGCATCACCAGTCCCAGTTGGTGTCTGCCAGTTGATGTGCAACGACGTGGATCCGTTCACCGCTATAGTCAAGTTGCGTATACCCGTTGGTACCGTGCCAACGACAGGCAGGTGACTCAATTCTCCATGGGTCTGGACATAGTCGGCATGCACCCAGCCCGAAACCGTCTCGCTGAACTGAATCCTGTACCAGACGGCCGTGGCCGCGTCCTTGCCCAGAATGCCGTAGCGGTCGGTGGAACCGCCGGCAATCGAGGCCACGATGTTGTGTCCGGTGCCAGGTCCTAAGCGGACATTGAGGCCGTCTGTAGTGGTGACTTTGAGACTCAGTTGGGGTGGCCACATGACAGGCACTCCGCTGATGTCACCCACAATTTGCACACCGTCCTCGTGCACCCAGCCGCGACTTTCATCGTCCAGGCTCACCAACCACCAGGTGGGACTGGCCGTGTGCCTTCCCAAAATCTCCCGCCTGCCTGCGTCATTCCTGGACAGGGATTTCACTACCTCATGCGTTGCCGAAGGTCCCGCATGTGCAGATACATCCGCCTCAGGCACGATGCGCGCCCGGGGTGGCCACATGACGGGTACGTCGTTCTGGTCGCCGTGGATCTGCACATTGCCGCCGTGTACCCAGCCGGTTAGCGAGGGGCTGAGGCGGATCTGGTACCACACAGGGGTGGTAGCCGACTTGCCGATAATGACATAACGTCGGCCTACAACCAGATTCGCCTTGCTCGGTGCCTCCAGGTTGGGCCAGGCCCGTACCTGAATGGTGGTGTCAGCGCTTACTTTGGGCGGTGGATATTGGATGTTCGCCACACTTTGCCGTACCCATCCCGTAACCGATTTTGAGTTGACTGGATTTTTTAGCGCACCGGCCTCTGCTGTGATCCGGAACCAAATGTACTTGTCCTCGTGGTTGCAGGCCCAATGGGACACGACTCGCCAGTTCTCATCCCAGAGTTCGCCTAATATGTTTACCTCTTTGGTTGTTGGGGTACTGCGTACACGGGCATATTTTCGATAATCGGTAAGATTGATTTGCAGTTCTATGTCCAGGACGCTGGATTGCGGCTCCTGATCCCCTACTTGACCGGCAGGTGGATTGGTCACCCACACTCGGTCCGGGTGCGTGACCGTGGTCCGCGAGTCGTTCGGCACCCAACCCACAGCTCCATTGGGTACTACGATCTGCCACCACTGTGGATTCGGAGACGCGTCCTTGCCGATCACGTCATACTCGGTGCCATTGACCGTCGACACCGTTTGATCGTCGGCTTCAGAATGCGGAGCCGCTTTCAACATGACTGCTTCTTCTGCCGTGGCCGTGGGACAAAGTTCCGGTAATGCCGAAGGCACGGTTTCCGGCAGAAAAGTGCTGAAATCCACCGTCCCCAAAATCATGCGCAGCGGCTTTTTGTGTTGTATTCCATCATCTCCTTTTTCTCTTTCGGCCTGAGAAACTGGCTGTTTCTCACCCTCAAGGAAGGTCTCTTTTGACATACCGTGCGGATTGTCGGCTGTTGGCGCAACCTCGCCGAATGGCTTCAGATGCACGTGCAGGTGTCGTGCGGTGCCACGGCCTGTGTAGCCGGACAAACCCAACAGTTGGCCCTGTACCACCTCCTGCCCCAGACACACATAGACGTCTGCCAAATGGGCGTAGGTGAGCTCGAAGCCGGTAGTACCGGTACCGGTTCGGATGCGCACTTGGTTGCCGTAGGCTTTGCTGTCTGGAACGTTGAAACCACCAGCCGTTTCGCCTGAAACCAACCTGCTCACACGTCCTGAGGCCATGGCATGGATCGGAGTGCCTGAGCAGCAACTCCAGTCGATGCCCTCATGGCCGCCGTCAAAGTAGACGGGTACCTCTTCACGGATGATGACCTCTTCATCGTTGATGACCTCTTTACGGATGATGACCGTAGTGAGTTTGTTGTCGAAACCCTGGGAGATGGTCCAGTTCTCGCCTGAGGCGAAAGGCAGCGCCAGGTCGCCGCGTGCTAAGTTGTGTCCCATGGTGGTCCCTCCTTGGAGACAAAGCCAATGTGATGGCCCGTATCCTGGTCCTTGCGGGTCAACCACGCCATAGCCTCGGCGTTACGTCCGCGTCAGCTCTATGTCAGCATCGGGTCTGACATAATGAATCGCTGAAGCGACTGCGAAGCGTCTTGGGAGGATTGACGTGGCAAAGCATCCAGCCAAAGTGTGGCTCTACTGTGTGTGGCTCCTGGGCTTGTGCCTGCTTGGAGGTGTCCCGGGTCCTGCATCATTTGCGGCTGGTGCGCAACTTCCGGGTTCAGCCAGTGACAGTCCACAGGTCTGCACCCGCAGCGTGGGCATGCGCGGGGCAATTCTGGATGCCCTGACCCCGGCCGGAGGCGAGATGCCGGCCTGCGAGGACGTGACCTGGACGCAGCTGGCCGGGATCCGCGAGTTGGGTACGACGCTGTCGGGTGACGAAGTGGCCGCCAGGCATTTGTTGGATCAGTTGGCTGGTCCACCGATGTACCGCTTGTCAATGGCCTCAAGGTATCCGTTCACCTTTCCGTCAAAGAAGACCCCCTCCGGATACGACCTTCTGGGATTGCCGGTGCCCATACCCGTTGTGTCTGCACGGGATCTGGTGGGGCTGACCGGTCTGGAGGCTCTGGCCATCCACATTGAGGGTCTGACGCTGTCGTCCGACTTGCTGGCTCCGGTGTCCCAGTTGACCCGCCTGGAGGTGAATTTCGGTGGGCCTGCCGACGTAAAAGCCGATTTCCTGACTCCGGTATCCCGATTGACCCATCTGACCCTGAACCTGTCCGGCTCCGACATAACAAAGTTGCCCCCCGATTTCCTGACTCCGGTGCCCCGATTGACCCATCTGACCGTGACGACGGTGTCGCGGCCTCGTGTATTTGAGCTGCCCCCCGATTTCCTGGCTCCGGTCCCCCACCTTTCCCAATTGAACCTGCAGGGTGTGAATGCGACGCTGCTGCCCCCCGAATTCCTGTCTCCCATTCCCCAACTGAGCCGCCTGGAATTGCGCAACGCAGGTCCTACCGCCGAGATATGGAAGACCGACAAGGTCCATCGGCTGGAGCTGCCAACCGACTTCCTGGTCCCGGTGTCCAATCTGACTCATCTGTACTTGAACGGGATGACGTTTCAGTTGCTGCCGTCCGAATTCCTGGCTCCCGTCCCCCAACTGACCCACCTCCACCTGCATGGCACCTATTCCGACCAGCCGTTGCCGTCCGCATTGTTGGCCCATGTCCCCCAACTGACCCACCTCCACCTGGTCAACGTCAACTATTCCGGCCAGCCGTTGCCGTCCTCACTGATGGCCGATGTCCCCAATCTCGTCTCGTTGCGATTTGCATATGAGGGAGAAGAATCTGATTTCCTGGCTCCGGTGCCCCAGTTGACCCACTTGGTTGTTGGTGTGGAGAGTAAGACACCGCCGGCGGATTTCCTGACCCACGTGTCCCAACTGACCCATTTGGACATCGGCCTAAAATACCACTTGGAGCTGCCGTCTGAATTCCTGGCTCCGGTCCCTGCCCTCACGCGTCTGCGCCTGAGACAAGATGTGGATCCCATGGGGTCGGTTGAACTGAACAGGTTGCCCTCCGGCTTTCTCGACAACTCTTCCCGGCTTACGCACTTGGAGATACGAGGGGTGGAGCCTACCGGGTTGCCCCCGGGCTTCCTGCCTCCCTTGCCCAGGTTGACCCACCTGATTCTGGCGGCAGAGGTTCTTCCTTGGGATGAGATGCCTCCGGGGATGTTTCCGGACACGCTTCCGCCACGTTTTCTGGAGCCGGTCCCCAACCTAACCCACATTGAGCTTGAGAGCCGGACGTTGCACCGGCTACCCCCTGATTTTCTCGGCCACACCCCTTGGTTGACCAAGCTGAATTTGTGGTCTATTCACGGGAGATTGGTTCACGATGCGGATTTATTGAGTTCAGTTCCCAATCTCACTCACCTGACCCTGCGATGCAGCTCTTCAACCACACCCCTTTCGGGGCGATTCCTAGTGTCGGTTCCCCATTTAACGTTTCTGTATCTGTGCACGGGCGATTCATTGCCTGTGGATTTTCTGGCCCCTGTGCCCAACCTCACCCATCTGAGATTGGGCTCGGGAAGCTCGCTGCCACCAGGTTTCCTGACCCCGGTGCCCAACCTCACCCATCTGATCGGACAAACACCCCAGTCCGCCGACTTCGTTGCCAGCGTTCCCCGGCTCGTCTATCTGGACACTGACTGGTGGGACGCGCCACTTTTGTCACTCTCCTCCGTGACCCACCTTAGGTTGAATTTGAAGGGTTCATCGTTACCGCCTGGATTTCTGGCTAATGTTCCCCGCCTCACCCATCTGCTCCTTCACTCAAGGGGCTTACAGGAGTTGCCACCCGGTTTTCTGGCTCATGCCCCCCGTCTGCAGCGTTTTGAATCACAATTCTGGCACTTGCAGAAGTTGCCGCTCGACTTTCTTTATCATGCCCCTCGGCTCACCCATTTCACCGTGTTTGCACCCAGTGGTAATTTGGCACCTGTCGATACATTCAGGACGTTCCCCACGGATTTCCTGGCCCAAACCCCCAGCCTTCAGCACTTGGAGTTGCCCTACTCGCTCATGGACGAACGTGGGACCCTGATTCCAGGCACCGTGTGGAACCACATCCGGGACCACGGCATCGGCAGTTCTGTGATCGTCACTGCCCGGCACACCGCCCAGGTGAGCTTTCCGTCCGACTCCGAAGGCGTACGTTACGATGTTCTGAGAAGTTGGGATTGCGGGTCCGAACACAAGTGGACAATCCGCACCGGGTCCGATACGCATATCACACTGGCACCGGCCGAAACCAAGGAAGCTCAGGTTCACATCCAGATGGCACCCCCCGCCGGCATGCGGGAACTACAGGGCTGGACGCTTCCAGATCGAGAGACAATTAGGAAAGTCTTAGCCAGTACCGAACCCCGTCCCGGCATGTTGCAGGGTCACCCACTATACGACAGACCCAACCGGCAAGGAAAGGTGATCGGTTATGTCCCTTGGGGACGCGAGTTGCGGGTCTCTGCGCGATATGGCGAGGGTCCCGATGCCTGGCTTCGCGGATACCCAATGCCTTACCGTGATGATCAACCTTGTACCGGTGGTGGCTGGCTGCCCATTTCCGCCACCTGGACCTTGAACGATCAGGCACTCAAAGACATTGACAGGCGGTACTATGGTGAAGGTTGAGGCGGGTGCGGACGGGATGGACCAGAGTTGAAAGTGGGGATGGGTAGCTGTTGGCATGTCGGAGTTCCTGTAGCAGTACTCGGGCCTGATACCACGTCAGGCCCGCAGGTTGAGTTCGGTCTCCCCGTGGAAAAAATGTAGCTTGGCCCGGTTGAAGGTCAGCCAACCCCGCTCCCCGGCCCGAATGTCCTGATCAGGGCCCGTGCTGATCATGAGACGCTGCCGGCCCACGGCCACCACCAGAATGTTCATGGAACCCATGGGTTCCACCACGATCACTTGGCAGGGCAGATGGGAGTCTGTTGCATCTGCTTCCGACCGGGGGCTAAAGGCAATGTCTTCCGGCCGAATGCCCAGGATGGCCGATCCGTGGAGCCGGTCCCGGTGGGCCAGTAGATCCATAGCCTCCAGATCGGCTTCAGTCAGGGTCAACGCTCCTTCCGGCATGTCCTCTCCCTGAACCTGCCACATCCCGTCCTGGACGTGCAGGTGGCAATCCAGGAAGTTCATGTTGGGACTGCCCAGAAAGCCGGCCACAAAAAGGTTCCGTGGCTGGTTGTATACCTCCAGTGGGGGCCCTACCTGCTGCACCTGTCCATGATGCATGACCACCACCCGATCGCTAAGCGTCATGGCTTCGGCCTGATCATGGGTGACATAGAGCACTGTCCCCTCCACCCGTGCAAAGAGCAGTTTCAGTTCGGCCCGCATTTGGATACGCAGTTTGGCGTCCAGGTTGCTGAGCGGTTCGTCCAGCAGGAACGCCTTGGGGTTGCGGGTGATCGCCCGCCCCAGCGCGACCCGCTGCCGCTGGCCTCCGCTCAACTGGCGCGGCTTCCGATCCAGCAGGTGGTCAATCTCCAGGGACTGTGCCGCCTGCTGCACGCGGCTCTCGATTTCCGCCCGCGCCATCTTGCGCACCTTGAGCCCAAAGCCAATGTTCTCCCGCACGGTCTTGTGGGGATACAGCGCGTAGCTCTGGAATACCATGGCAATGTCCCGCTTGCCCGGCGGCACCGCATTGACCAGTTGGCCGTCGATGTAAATCTCGCCCCGACTGGGATCCTCCAGGCCGGCGGTCAGGTTCAGGGTGGTGGATTTGCCACAGCCACTGGGCCCCACCAGCGTCACAAACTCCCGGTCCGCGACGACCAGGTTCAGGTCCTCCAGCGCCTGTACGGCGCCAAAGCGCTTGCCGACATGTTGGTAACGGATTTGGGCCATGACCGAATTCCCGGATCTGTCTATTCCTTGACGGCGCCGAACGTAAGGCCCCGGACCAGATAACGCTGTGTGAGCCCGGCGAAGATCATTACCGGCACCACCATCATGGCCGCCAAGGCCGACATCTCGCCCCAGCGCAGGAACTTGTCGGACATGTAGCCGGCGATGACCACCGGCAGGGTCTTGGCCGTGCGCGAGGTCAGCATGGAGGCGTACAGGAATTCGTTCCAGGAGTAGATGAACGTGAATATCGCGGTCACAGCGATGCCGGGCAGGGCCAGCGGCAGCGTGATCTGGCAAAAGCGCTGCCACAGCGAGCAGCCGTCCATGATCGCGGCCTTGTCGATGGCATCGGGCAAATCCTGGAAAAAGCCCAGCATGAGCCAGATGACGAAGGGTAGCGTGAACGCGGTGTGGGTCAGGATCAGGGCCACATGGGTGTCGGACAGGTTCAGGCCGCGAATGATCACGAAATACGGAATGGCGGTGGTGATGGGCGGGAAGATGCGCACAATCAGGATCCAGATCATGATGACCTGCCGGATGCGATAGGCCATGTAAACCTTGGACAGGGAGTAGGCCGCCATGGAACCGAGCAGCACCCCCAAGCCGGTACTGACCAGGGCAATGAGGGCACTGTTGAGGAAGAACTGCCCGATGTGTTCCACCCGAAGCACATCCGTGAAATTGCGCAGGGTACCGCGCAGGGGCAGGATGATTGGAGGCGAGACGATGGTGTCGACTTCGTATTTGAAGGCCGTGGTTACCAGCCAATAGGCCGGGAACGCGACGGCCACCAGGACTGCGGCCGTGACCAGATACAACAGCAGCCTGCCCAGGCGCTGCTGCGAAACAAAGGTGCGTGCGGCAGCCATTCAGGAGGTCCCTTCCTGTTCGCGTCCCTGCAGCTCCCGGATGAAGAAGATCGCGATCACAAAAATGAAGAGCAGGAAGAGCCAGGACATGGCACTGGCCTTGCCAATCTGGAAGAATTGCAGGCCATTCTTGTAGATCAGAATGGAGAGGACTTCCGTTACACGGCCCGGACCCCCGAACGTCAACGTGTAAATGACGTCAAAGATGCGAAAGGCGTCCATGATGCGCAAGAGCAGGACCACCAGGATGACCGGCTTGAGTAGGGGCAGCGTGATCTCGCGGAAGACCTGCCAGGCCGAGGCACCGTCCACGCGGGCCGCCTTGTAGAAGTCAAGGGGCAGGGACTGGATGCCGGCAGCCAGGATGAAGATGACCACGGGCATCTGCTGCCAAATCTCGACCGTGATTACCGCCGCCAGGGCCTGTTCCGGGTTTCCGGTCCAGGTCTGAGCCGGAATGCCAACCAAGCCGATGAAGTAGTTGATGGCTCCATAGGTGGAATGGTACAGGGTCCGCCACAGTACGCCGGCC
The DNA here is from genome assembly GCA_012271135.1 of Caldilineales bacterium. GTDB lineage: Bacteria > Chloroflexota > Anaerolineae > Caldilineales > Caldilineaceae > Bin34. The sequence goes on from JAAXGZ010000157.1 coordinate 9,516, forward strand.
ACAACGGGCGTCATCATCAGGGGCACCAGCAGGAGGGTTCGAATCAGGCCCACAACGCGGATGCGGGAGGTCACCAGCAGGGCCAGCGCCATCCCCAGCAGGAATTCGAGGGTGACGGCGGACGCGACAAAGATCAGCGTCGTTTTCAGGCTGGACTGGAAGACGGGATCGGAGAAGAGTCGGGTGTAGTTGCGGAGGCCAACGAAAACGGGCTGGCTGTTGGGCACGCTCATGTTCCAGGAAAAGAAACTGAGACGCAGGCTGTAGAGCAGGGGATACACGGAGGTCAGAAGCAAAAACAACAGGGCCGGAGCAATGAACAGCCACGACATGAGACGTTCGCGTCGGTGGTCCTGCACCACCACGCCGGCCGCGGCGGTGTGCCCCACAAGAGCACGCCAGGTCGCCCGGATGCGCGGGCCGCCGGACGACGGCTCCGTACCCTCGGAGTGAGACGGAGCGAGACGGTTGGTCATGCGTGGCGTTTCCTCATCGCCTGTCCGTTCGCGGTGTGCCGGGCCGCCAGTTGCACCTTGCACCTGCAGGATTCCGTACCGCCCCGAGACCACGGTGGATGGTTCGCCACACGCTTCTGTCCCTGCCCTGCGGCGATCCGCCTTGGTCTCTCTCGGAGATACATGGACTAGGCAATCGGAGACTGACACACGGTGCCCAGCTCAGGGACTGGGGCCATGCACACTGGTGAAAGAATCGGCAAGCATCCTACACGCCAATTGTAAATTACGATTGACAGCCCCTTTTCCACCTGGTCCCGCGGCGGGCGGTATCTCAACGACTGCCGCGGGATTCCCGGACCGGCTGCCATTTGCGTCGGTCCCTGACCTTGGCGCACCTATCAACCACACCTGGCAATGCCGGTGTCGTCCTTGGTGGCCGCCAAACAATAGCTGTCCGGTGGTGTGCCACAATGGAGAAACCTGCCGAAACGGGTTTCCAAAACCTTCGTCTGGACCGATCTCAGTTTGGAAGACAAGGTTGTTGCAGTTTCCAAGTAGGAGGTATGGGATCGAATTATGGCTTCACCCGGCAGATGCGGGACCCCTCTGGTGCGGCTCCGCCGCATCCAGTCGAACAGCTGGGGTTGGAACCAACTGCGAAACAGTGGATCCGGAGTGATCGCTGGCTTGCGTGTCATGGCAGAGGATGCTTGAAGGCTCCAGCCGCGAAATAGACAGATCCCAACCCTCATGCAGAATTCCGGCCCGAATGCGGTTGCAGCCGCGGGCATGCCCGCCCATCGTCCCTATGCTCCGCCCCTGCCCACGCAATATCGGGACGTACGCTTCCAGACGGTGTTCTTTCAGGTTGATCCGGCACGCATGCAGCCGTTTTTGCCGGCACCCTTGACTCCGCATCCTGCAGGCCTCTGTGTGGCTTTCGGCATTGACGTGCCGTTCTCCTCATCCTATGGTCACTTTCACGAATCCGGTATCCAAATCCAGGCCCTGTTCCGGGATCAGCCGGTGTTTTTCAATTCCCACCTGTACCTGGACAACGTACGGGCCATTTGTGCGGGCCGGGAGCGTTGGGGAGCGCCCAAGGAATATGCCGAGGTACACATGGATCAGAACCAAAATCTACTGACCTGCCGCACCTGCCAGGACGGAGTCGAGATCATGACCCTGACCACTGCGCTGGGGGCACCGGCACAGATGGCGGATCTGATACCGATGTTTCCCAGTTACCGGCTGAAATCCATTCCCTGTGCGGATGGACCGGGCGAAGCCATCAGGCAATTGGTGGAAGCTGTCCCCGAGGATGTGACCACCCACTTGCTGTACCGCGGTGAGGGCACCGTGTCGTTTGCCGGTACCGCCAACAGCGATCTGCGGGCCTTTGTGCCTGTGGCCGAGGTGGCTGCGTTCTACCAGATCGCCAGCTACACGGAGACCTACGGCCGTGTCGTGCTCGATTACCTTGCCGAAGATGCCTGACGGCACCATGCGATATCGCGCATCGATTAAAGTAGAGGCAGTTCGATCATCGTCCAGGTCGGCATACCGGTTCACGAACCGGCTCTGACATTCCCTTTCATTTGTTGGGAGGCACCAACATGAAACATCCACATCGATACAACCGCAGGGACTTTCTCAAGGCAGTGGGAATTATGGGGGCCGGCTCCCTGCTGGCGGCCTGTGGTCCGACGGGAGCGCCACCGGCACCTGAAGCTGCACCTGAGGCCGCGGACAGCATGGCCACCGGTGGAAAATACGAAGGTGCTACGTTGCGCATGCTGACTCAGGCCGGAGGGGATTATGAGCCCGCTTTCCGTGCCTGGGCGGAAGATTTCACGGCCGAAACGGGAGCCCAGGTTGAGTTTGAGTTTGCCCCCTGGGAATCCCTGATGCCCAAGGTGCAGGCGGATTTGGCGTCCGGCTCCCCCCAATTCGATTTGTTCTGCAACGACATCGAGTTCCAGTACACCATTTGGCCCGAGCTGGAGCCCATCAATGACTTCCTGGACGCCAGTGGGTACGACATGGAAGGCTTCTTCGATCCCGTGTACCGGTATGGCGAAGGCATCGCCGGGAATACCGGTGTCCGCTATGGTCTGCCAGTGACGTGCGGTGTCTCCGTCCTGTTTAACCGAACCGATCTGATCGACTCCTTCCCCACCACGTGGGCCGACTACGATGCGTTGCTGGCGGCGCACACCAATGAATCCATGTATGGGCTTTCCTTTGCCGGTGTGCCCGCCCAATTGGTCAAGCTGTTCTTGGCTCGCTTTTGGGCGTCCGGTGATCCCTTGCTGACGTCGGACTGGCAACCTCTTATCAACGGGGAAAGCGGGGTGGCAGCTCTGACCTTGCTGAAGGAACACGGGGAAAAATACGCACCACCAGGACTGCTGGCCTGGGACAACCCCGATGCGGCCAACGCCTTTTTGGCCGGGGACGTGGCGGTCAATGAGGGCTGGGCCGGATTTATCCTGCCATCGCTTGACGATCCGGAAAAGTCCAAGGTTGTGGGCAACTGGGCGATTGCCCCGTACCCGGAAGGCGGAACCGGCAACTTCGTACAGCACAACATTGTGATGATGAAGACCTCGGAGCACAAAGAGGCGGCTTTTGAGTTGATGGCTGCCCTCAGCAATCCGCAACGGGCCAAGGAAGGAGCACTCGAATTTGGTATGACGCCGGCCCGCAGGAGCGTGTTCAGCGACCCGGATGTGACGGCAGCCAAGCCCTACATGCCGGATTACGGCGAGGTATTGGCCCGCGGCCGTCCCTTCACACCGGGTGTGCCGCAGTGGCTTGAGATGTTCATCGGTCTGGCGGAAGGGGCGTCGTCGGCCCTGTCGGATCAGGCTACACCCCAGGAAGCCCTGGATCGGGTCGCGGAAGGCTGGCTGGAACTGCTGGCGCAGAACCCGCTTGACTTCGAGTATAAGGAATAGAGGCGGGCAACAACGCAATCCATATCCTTCGCAACGCGGGCCGGTACAACACCGGCCCGCGCAGCTGGCTGTTGGTCAGGACGGTTTGTAGAACCGTCACAATGCCAGCCTTGCAGCCTTCAGGCGGTCGCGCGGTCTGGCCGGGGACAGAGTCTGGCGGAAATCCGGCATCTCCTGTGGCAGCTGGTCCTGCGCCTGTCCAACCTCTTGCCACGGGATCTGAAGAAGAAGGTTAATCAATGGGCTCAGCGATGCCGCCTGTTCTGCCCGGAGGCGTTGCCGGGCTGGAACCCTGGTTCCCAAATGCCAAGAACTGGGAAAGAGGGTGCTGGAAGTCCACCCGGTATTGACCGCCTCGGAGGCCAGTTTGGAACTGTCCGCCGCTGCGGTGTCTTGTTCCCAAGCACAGCGCGGCCGGACGGCCCAACGAAAGAGATGAACCCCGCCCGTCGATGCTGTGCACCATGCTCGGCCGGTCTCGGCGGTGACTAAAGGGCACCCGGTGGCGGGGGACGGGTTTCGCCGTCGGGTTCTGGTGTGTTGTCGTTGTCCAATTCCGCATTGTCCGGTAGCAGGGAATGCCACTCGCCGGGGATTTGCGGTACTGCCAGGAGGCGTTCCGCCACATCCTCCGGCACCCCTCCTTGCTGCCAAAGTGCTTCAATGCGGTCGCGGTCTTGCCGGAGCAGGTTGGGCAGCGCCGCATCCAGGAACTTGAGAGCAGTCGCCACCTCGCCCAAGCGAATGCCGCGTTGTTCTCCACGCTGCTCTCCTCGCCGTTCACCAAGTCGTTCGCGGTCGCTTGCGGCATCGCGCCAGAGGCCCTGTTCTTCATCCTTCCATTGGAAGACAGGCATTTGATCTGCTTCCCGGCGCCACAGGCGCACGGGTATTCCGCAGACACTGAAAGGCTTCGACGAATCCCCCGTTTGTCGATAGGCACCGTCTGGACCCGGAGTGAACAGCCAGAGATCAGCGGGGTGCGCCCGGGTTCGTCATGGGCAGGGTCCGGCGGTTCTCCGGGTTCAATCACCAGGTACTCCGCAATACCGAGGGCGGCGTACAACCTCACCTTGTCTGCAGAGTCCCGCCGCTCCGAGGTCGGCGACACGATCTCCACCACCAGTTCCGGTATCGGGTCTCCCAGCTCAAGATTGAGGGCTCGCCGCCACTTCCCCCGTTCCCAGTCAGGAGGAAGTGCATGTTCTGGCGGCAGTACTGTCAAGTCCGGTTTCACATAGGATTTGCCCTTCCCCTCGCCAGTGAGCAGGCCCAGAGCTTCTCCGAGCTCGGGCAAATAATGCACTTCCATCTCGTGCACCGCACGGTTGCCGAGAGCATCACACAGAGTGTGAACGATGGCTGCGATGAGCAACAGGTGTCTGGATGCTTCGGGACTCACAAAGCCATCATCGTCATAGTCCAGCAGGTAAATGCCATCGCACCCATAGTCCGGGTCGGTGGTCCAGTCATGCTCATATTCATGAACCACATCGTATTCGTAGTCCGGGTCGTAATGGGACAGACGCGCAAGCCCGGCACGCCACAACGCCAGGTTGTCCAGACGGGTGGCTACCCGCTGTTCCCGAACCGCGCGCGCTGTGGCCGCGTCAATGTCGCCGCGGCTGGGGGGGATCTGCCAACCCCATGTACCCGGCACCGTTCCCTCCGGCAGTTCATCCGGGGCGAGGGGCGGTACCGCTTCCCGTCCCTGCACTTCGGCCGCAGCCATTGTTTGTCTCCCGCCTTGGGCTCTCCGCTTGAGAGCCCATTCTATCCGGTCAGGCACATCCCCAATCCCCTCCGGGACCTGCCTTAAGCGCGGCCCCGGAACGCGGCCCCTACTCGGTACCTGCGCCCGCGATGGCGTGCACCGTGATCTCCGGCCCCGCGTCGGTCTCGTTTCTGCATCGGATGGCGGCTGCCATGGCCTGAAGCATACGAACTGGACATGGGGGCTCCGGAGGCTGGCCGATATCAGGCCCGAATCCAAGACCAACGAAACGGAAACTGTGCCGCGAGGCATCAACGGAAGGGGTGCAGCGGCGTGCCCATCCCTGTCGCAAATGTGGGTTGAAGGCGGTAGGGCTGCAAAGTTTGGGATTCGAGGAATGCCGGGCCTGTCACACGGCAAAGGCCTGCGCGGCGTGCAGCTGTTGGGTGATTCGCTGCATTTGTTGGACTACATACTCCACGTCGGCCCCGGATGTGTCCCTGCCCAGGCTGAAGCGGATGGCTCCATAGCTGGCCGGTGGGTCAATGCCCATGGCCGACAGAACGTGGCTGGGCTGGTGGGCGCCGCTGGTGCAGGCGCTGCCGCTGCTGGCCATGATCCCCGCCATGTCCAGCCCAATCAGGATCGATTCTGCTTCCAGGCCGTCAAGGACGAAGGACGCGTGGTGGGGCAGCCGATCCTGTCGCGAACCGGTCAGGTGCGCACCTTCGATTTCCTCGAGCAGGTTGGTGATGAGTTCATCGCGTAACTCCTGCAGCCGCGTCGCTTCATCCGCGGCGTTCGCCATGCACAGGTCAAGCGCCTTGGCCATACCGACAATCAGCGGCACATTTTCCGTGCCGGCCCGGCGTCCGCCCTCGTGGCCGCCGCCGGTCATGTAGGGCCGGAACGGGGTGTTGCGACGCAGATACAGGAATCCCACCCCCTTGGGGCCGTGGAACTTGTGGGCGGAGACGCTCAGGGCGGCCACTTTCAGCGCATCCACGGAGACGGGCTCCCGGGTTAGGGCCTGCACTGCATCTGTGTGCAGAGGCACTCCGGCGGCCTCACAGATCTCTCCCAGCTCTGCCAGGGGCTGCACGGTTCCGACTTCGTTGTTGGCATACATGCACGACACCAGGGCCGCGGGCTCCTGCAGGGCCTCTTTGAGATCGGACGGATCGATCCGTCCCTGGCAATCGACCGGCAGGAGCACCGGTTCGAAGCCGTGGAGTTCGGCCAGGTCCTCCAGCGTCTCCAGGATGGCGTGGTGCTCGATGGCGGTCGACACGATGCGGTTGGCACCCGTGGCGGCGCGGCGGGCCAGCGCGATTCCGCGCAGGGCGGCGTTGTTGCCTTCGGTGCCGCATCCGGTAAAGATGATTTCCGACGATCCGGCCCCAATGTGCGCGGCGATCGAGCTGCGGGCCTTCTGAAGGCCGGCGTAGGCGCTGCGGCCGGCTGCATGGATGCTGGAGGGATTGCCGTAGCTGTCGGCAAAGAATTCCTGCATGGCATCCACCACCTCGGGCCACACCGGCGTGGTGGCGGAGTGATCCAGGTAGACGGGATCGCGGGTGGCAGGCTGCATGGAATCGGGTCCGGAAAGGGCTTGGCTGACCGATTGTAGCACCCGTCAGAGCCGACGATTTCGGTGCCGACACCGGTTGTTGCGGATGGAACCAGACCTCTGCCTGCCCGCGGATTCCGCCACGATCGTGGGTATAATGCGCGCCGTCGTTTCGACTGGGCCCCATGGGTTGCGCCGCCGCAGAGCGGCCCTCGGATTGTCGAACAGGCACCTGGTCCCCATCCCCGCCACTCCGGAGAGCGCTGTCGGCCATGAGCAAGATTCGCAACGTGATTGCCCGCGAGGTTCTCGACAGCCGGGGCAACCCCACTCTGGAAGTGGACGTTGACCTGACGGATGGCCATGTGGGCCGGGCTGCGGTTCCCAGCGGAGCCAGCACAGGCGCGCACGAGGCGGTCGAATTGCGGGACGGCGATGCAGACTGGTATGGGGGCAAGGGTGTTGGCAAGGCCGTCACGAACGTGAACGCGGTGTTGGGGCCTGCGCTTGAAGGACGGGATGCATTTGAACAGGTGGCACTGGACTGTCAGCTGTGCAATCTCGACGGCACATCCAACAAGGGGAACTTCGGTGCCAACGCCATCCTGGGCATCAGCCTGGCGAACGCCAAGGCCGCGGCGAGCAGCGCGGGCCTGCCGCTCTACCAGTACCTGGGCGGCGCGAATGCCCATGTGCTGCCGGTGCCGATGATGAACATCCTGAACGGGGGTGCCCATGCCAAGGGCAGCACCGACTTCCAGGAGTTCATGGTCATGCCGGTCG
>JAAXGZ010000024.1 GCA_012271135.1 Caldilineales bacterium
AGAGGATTTCGAACGCGTCCCTGAGTAACGGGTCGGTTTGGAAGTACTCCCTGAGAGATGCGCGCTCGCTTGCGAACTCGCCTTGGACACTGCTGAGAAATACTTTGAAGGTAGCCATCAGGAAGGCACCTCGGTACGCCTTGTTGGTAGTTGACTCCCATGCTTCAAACCGGGTGGTGCCATCTTGGGCCTGCAATGGCATCCGAATCCAGCCGTGTCCATCTCAGTTAACCATACACTGGAAGGATGCATCCCGTCAGGATCACTGTACCGAGTGTCCAGTGCACTCAGTGGAACGTGCCGATGTCCATGAGGTCCAGACAGGCTGTGCTGGAAAAGCTTGAGCAGGATCAGGTCTTCACAGGTCAACAGCGGAGCCGGGGATGCGACAGTGACCTTGGCAGAGCTCCGGGGACAGAATCAGGCCTTGCAACCTACCAGGACAGTCGCGCTCCAGTTGGGTTCCACATGCGTGTGGGATCAGCGTGCTGAAAGGCTGAAACTCGTCACTGTACCGAGAGATCACGCCAATTGGGGCAAAGCGGCTACGCGCGCACAGGCTGGGATGGAACCCTGCTCATGCACCAGTCAAAACAGAGTGCGATTGTTCTGTGACCTACCACGCGACTCCCTTGGTAGACTGATCGCTGATGGCAATGGTTGGGATATGATTGACTGTGAAGGTGCTCGGGGCTCGCTTGCTGAGACCGTTGTTCAGCTTCGTCATCAAAACCGATCTTCGCTGAGCAAATACAGAGGCTTAAAACCTGAATAGATCCGACCCGGTAGGCGAGCTTTTGCATCTGGAACATACAGGAGGAGCACGCCATGTCCAATGTCGACATTGATGTCGCCAAGCACTGATTGGATATGCAGATGTTGAAGATGGTGGCAGGGAAGCGCATGGCCCACAACAAGATTGGAACCACCGCGCTGTGCAAACGGTTGGTGACCAACAAGCAACGTAGTCTCCAAGCAATCGCGCGCACGGTCGGATAGTCACGCTGAGGTGGAGAGATAACTGTGCCCAAACAGGATGCCATTGGCAAGTCCTACCACTTTCTGGTGTGGTACGAACGATCCGGCAAGCGGTTTGCCCTCAATGAGCTCTGCGATGCTACGGGTTGGAAGCCCGGTACCCCGCGCTCCTATCTCAGCAAGAAATGGTCTGAGTGGATAGTGAAGGAAGATGGCGGCTATCGTGTCTCCGGCTTGATTGGCCTCAGTGAGGATGAATACAGTCGGCACATGTCCCAGGTGAGCGTTAGTTCGGAACAGACCGCCTTCCCGGAACGTGTCGAGCGACTCGTTCAGAAGGCCCGACAGTCGGCGAGCCTTGCACTGGACATTTACAACCGCCCGGCGACACAGTTCCGCACTGAGGGTTACATCATGCAGATGATCGTAGCTTGGACAGCAACACTCCATGCCATCTTCGAGCGCGACGGCGTGGACTACATCCACACGGACAAGCAGGGAAATCCTCTCCTCATTGACGGGAAGCCAAAGCCGTGGGGTATCACCGACTGTCTACGGCAACACTTTGGAGATGGCAATCCTCCCGTTCGCCGAAACATCGAGTTCATCATCGGACTGCGGAATGAGATCGAGCACAGGTATGTGCCGGAGATCGATGCCCATGTCGCCGGTGAGTGTCAAGCACTCTTGCTAAACTTCGAACGTCTGATTGCAGAAGAATTCGGTCTCGACTATTCGATCACAGATGCCCTAAGCATACCGCTCCAGACATCCACATTGCGCAACGAGGTGCGCACGAACGCGATGAGATCGATGCAGGCAAATCACTACGAGGAGGTGATGGATTACATCGAGTCATATCGCAGTGAACTCCCGGACTCTGTGTATACAGATTCTTCATACAGCTTTCGCGTTTACCTTATACCCAAGATTAGCAATCGAAAATCTTCGTCGGATGTTGCACTCGAATTTGTGAAGTTCGATCCCGAGAGACCAGAAGAGATGGAGGCCCTCGAAAAGCAAATCGCGCTGATCCGAGACCGTCCTGTGCCTGTAGCGAACGCTGGAATGCACAAGCCGAAAACAGTGGCTAAACTCGTCGCGGAACAGCTCGGCCGACGCTTTAGCATCTACAATCACACGCAGGCGTGGAAATACTACAAGGTTCGGGGGCCCGGACAGGCTCCGGACAAGTGCTGCACGCAGTATTGCCAGTTCGACAACGTGCACGGGGATTACATTTACACTGCAGCGTGGGTTAAATTCCTCGTCCAGAAGCTCTCGGACCCTGATGAGTATGACCGCGTGACACAGTCTCGGCCATCGGTGTCGCGGGATGACAGTACCAACCAGGGTAAACGCAAAGTCGCGGGACGAGGGTGAAACGGGTCGGTAAAGGGTTGGTCCGGGGTGTGGGCTGTGAGCGCAGGGCCCGGCCCAAATCTGTCGTTGATTGAGAATAATCCAGCCCAGACAATCCGATTCAGAGATCGGTTTCCGGTCGCCGCAAGCACAACAAAAAGGGCCGCCGTGCGTCTTATGGGGTGTCTCACTACCTCACAGGACACGCTACAGCCCTCATGCAATACATTGTCGCATGCCCCGACCCGGAACTCCTGGAGGCCCTGTGCGCCTTCGCCGACCACCTGGCCACACTGCCCGATCCGCGCGACCCGCGCGGCGTGCGCCACGCCCTGCCCGTGCTCCTGGCCACGCTGCTGGTAGCACTGGCCGGGGGCGCCAACAGCCTGGCGGCCGTGGCCGCCTTCACGCACGACCACCAGGCCTGGTTCCGGTTGTGGCGGCCCCTGGGCGAAACCACGCCCTCCCGCGACACCTACCTGCGGCTGGTCCAGCGGCTGGACCCGGAGACGGCCGTGAAGACCGCCCTGTGGCTGCTGGACGGGACCCGCCTGCCCGGCCTGCGGGCACTGGTCCTGGCCCTGGACGGCAAGGTGGTTCGCCGCTCGGGCGACCGGGCCGCGGGCACGCGGGCCCGGCACCTGGTGAGTGCCTTCCTGGTGCGGGAGGGGCTGACCCTGGCCCAGGAGCCGTGTGCGGCCAAGGGCAACGAGATTACGGCCCTCCCCCGCCTGCTCGAGCACATGGTGCGGGAGGGAGCCGTGGTCACGATCGATGCCGCCGGCTGCCAGACCGCCATCGTGCAGGCCCTGCGGCAGGCCGGCGCCGACTACGTGCTGGCTCTCAAGCGCAACCAGCGCAACCTCCACCGGGAAGTGAAGGCGGCCTTCGACGATGCCGACCGAGGGGCCTTCGCGCCCGAGGCGGAGGACCGCTGCGAGACCGTCGAGCGCAACGGCGGCCGCCGTGAGCGGCGCACCGGCACGGTGCTGGGTGGTCCCGGCCTCTGCGAGTGGGTGGCGGACCCCGAAACCGGGCCCGGCCTGCGCAGCCTGATCCGCGTGCAGACGGAGCGCACCGGACCCCGCGGCCGCCGGCAGCGTTCCGTGCGCTACTCCATCGCCAGCCGACCGGTGGACGCGACCGCCCTGCGGGAGCTGGTCCGCGGCCACTGGGGAGTGGAAAACGGCCTGCACCGCACCCTGGACGTGCCGTTCCGGGAGGACGACGGCCGCATCCGCCGCGGCCACGCCCCCGCCGTCATGGGCCTCCTGCGCCGGACCGCCCTGAACAGGGTGCGCACGGTTCAACAGAATCTCGGATCCTATGTGTCCATTGGCCTGCTGCGCGACCGCATCGGTCGCCAGCCCTGGATCCTGGCCCCAAGCCTGCCCTGAACCCGACTTTGCGTTTACCCTACAGTACCAACTGGTAGAGGGAGAAACAATGGATGTCCGGACGCACATCGAACTTGCAAGCTTCATCTGGAGCATCTGTAACCTACTCCGCGGTCCCTACAAGAGCAACAAGTACCGCAAGGAGAGTCTCTCTCACCATGCTGCAACACTTCGATTGGGTATTCGCCGCTAACGCTATAGTACTCTGGAGATAGGGCCAGCCGTCGTTCCGCCACCATGGTCTCGAAGCAGGAGGGCATCCCGACACTGTGCTTCCACTTCTCAAAGGTTTGTTGCACGACTAGACACTCTGAGTGCGACTTCGCGTTTGCCATGGGTGTTGCCCCGTTGTTCATCTTCACATTTCGTCTTCCGCGACAATGGAAGTTTGAATTAGCCAGTTCCACACGATCCTGTGCACAATCCTCTCGATTGGTGCCTTGTCATCGGTCCAAATTTCCAGGCCTGGATCCGGCCTCTCCACCCTGATTTGGTCAACGGTCGTTGCGGCGAAGGCACGAAACTCTTCGGACACGTGTCCGGGCATTCCTGCGATGTTGTCGGCAAACACTCCGATGCTGGCCGGCTCCCTCATGCCAATCACCAAAACATTACCCAAGACACCCTTCGGAACAGGCTCCTCCAACACCAACACGTAAGGCCAAACTGCCGACATTGTCGTAACCATGGCCTCAACCAAACTCAGGTCGGTCTCGGTCCGCCCCACGTTCACAGCCACAACACCATTGGGTTCCAAGTGGTTGTCCACCAGTTCGAACCACTCCACCGTGGTCAGGTGAAACGGGATGTAGGGAACCCGATAAGCATCCACCAGCACCACATCCCACATTTCGGAGGGCTCCTGACGTGACAGCCACTGGCGGCCGTCCGCCGCAACCGCGGTGATGTTCGGCCGGTCCATGGCGAACCATTCGCGCCCTACTGCCAATATCGCCGGATCCAGCTCAACCCCCGTAATCGGTGCCGGCCCGTACACGTCGCTCCAAAGCGAACTGACCGTGCCGGCCGCCAAGCCGATGACCAACACCCGGGCAGTCGCGGGATCCGGCGGATTGGCAGAGAACCAGGGGGCCAGCAGGAAATAGTCCCAGATGCCGTGGCTCAGGATGCGGTCCGGATGCCACACACTGTGGATGCCGTTCCCCTCGTTGAGCTTCAGCCAGCGTTCCCCGCCTGCCTCCCTGACCGCGATGTAGTTGTAGCGACTCTCCTCTTCATGCAGGAGGCGGCTCGGAACCGAGCCGGCAACCGGCCCCGGACGAATGCTCGTAGAGCCAGACAGCATATCAAACCCAAGGAGCGCGGTCATCACCAGAACTCCCGCCAACCCGGTGGCATGCTGCTTCCTTGCCACCCAAGGGCTACCGCACAGCGCCAACAGAACGAGCCACAGCCCTATCAGAAGAAAGGTTCGGCGGGTTCCGTAACTTGGCACCAGCCACAGGACGGGTGCCAACGTGCCCAAGATGCTGCCCACCGTGCCCACCGCGTACAGTGAACCGGCCGTGCGTCCCCCGGTGTTGACCGAGGATAGGGCAATCCGCACGACCCAGGGCGTGATCGCGCCGAGCAGCACCAAGGGAAACGTCAACAGAATCGCAACCGCCAACATGGCGGCCAATAGCAGTCCAGCCTCCAATTCCAGCAGGTCGCGGATGGCCAGTTGCAGGATCGGCTGGGCCATGACCGGTATGACAGCTGTTGCCACCCCGGAGACCATGACCACAGCCAGCAATGGCAGTAGTCTGGGGGACCGGTCTCCGACGCGGCCGCCAATCCATGCCCCGAGGGCCAGGCAGGCCAGAACCAAGGAAATCAGGGCTGCCCAGACAATTTGGCTGTTGCCAAACCACGGATCCAAGAGCCGGGCCGCAGCCAATTCAATTGCCAGTACACCGGTGCCAACGCCGAACACAAGCAGGTAAAGGTAGGCTCGCACGGTAACGACTCTGTCCCCAAGGTGGCCTTGCCAAACACCAGACCGACTTTGGGTCGATCATACTCGTGAGTCCAAGCTGGCTCGGATTGCCAAACCCACCTGCCACCCATGGAACGATCCTATCCTCTGGAAAGCAGATCAGCCGGCAATCCGGCCCTACCAGCACATTCGCTGGGGTCAGGCCAAGAGTGGCGATGAGCACGGCTCATCCCGGACCAACTGTGAAGAATTTTTTTCGGATTCATGGCACCTTGGCCGGCAACCGCGAACCACCCCGCGCTCCAACCGCGCCCTACGGCGATGCCCCCGAAGTCTCCGGTATGCCCCCCGTCAGGAAGCCATCCGGCTAAGGATCCGGTCAAACATCCGATCGCTGAGCAGCCCAGCGCAGGAAGAGGAGCGGCTTGGCATACTGACCGGCGACATAGCGCGCCTTGGGCCACTTGGCCCGGAGCACCTTGAGGATTGCGTTGGCAATAACCATGGAGGCGACCCGAACCTGGCCGCTCCCAGGTTCTCCATCGAGACTGCCATTTGCTTGACGATACCGGCATAGGCCGAGTCTTCCGACTATTCCTGCAACGGCCCAAGGGCTACATCGCCGAATTCCGTACGGATGATGCCGGACTCGATGATGATGACGTCAATGCCAAATTGCTTCAGCTCAAACCGCAGGCAATCCGACTACCCTTCGAGCGCATGCTTCGTGGCGTGGTACCAAGAACCCAGAGGTGAATAGATGTTCCCGCCGATCGAGGATATGTTCACAATCTTCCCGGCACGCCGCGCACGCATGGAAGGAAGAACAAGCTGGGTCACAGCCGCGCCAAGCCGAACAGGTTCACCTCAAATTGGTACCGTGCGTCGTTGAGCGGCAGGTCCTCCATCGCCCCGTACAGACCGAAGCCGGCGTTGTTGACAAGAATGTCCGTGCCTCCGCGTTCCGCGTTGATGCGCTCCACGCCGGCAACGACCTCTTCTTCCTTGGTGACATCCATCTTGAGCGCAACGGCCCCCAACTCTTCGAGATCCTGCATCCTCTCGATCCGGCGTGCCGCGGCATAGACGGTATAGCCCTCCTCCAGGAGCTTCTTCGCGGTCTCCTTGCCGATGCCGGCCGAGGAACCGGTGATCAGTACCATCTGCCCGACTGCATCGCTTATGTCACGTTGGTTTGCCATAGTCTCTTTGGCTTGCATCCTCCATTATGGGATGCATGATGCGCCACCGACCCGCCTCTTGCAAGGCGACAAGGAATAGGAGCTTCGAAGGCGCGTCGCCCAACCTTGTGATGTCAACGAAGAGGGTGCCTATTTCACCCTCCGATCACTCCTGACGATGGCCTGTCAGAGGTTCTGTTCGTCGCTCTCGCCGACCTCCGCCGGTTTCGATGCCGGCGGCCAGTGCAAGGGCACCAGCAAGGGCGAGTGGTCGGACTCCGCCTCAATATCCAGAACCTGCGGCCTCCCAAGGTCCAACCCTCTGGAACAGAAGGCGTGGTCCAGCCGCAGGCAGGGCCGGAACGGCCACCCGATATGGGGTTCGAGATTGTGGGGCCAGGTCCAACCGGGACCCTGTCCGTATTCGGCCCAGACATCCACAAAGGAGGCATGCGCCCGTCTGTAAATGTCCGACCCTTCCGTGGCGTTCCAGTCCCCCATCAGCAGTACCGGATCGTCCTGCGCCAATGCATCCTCCAGGACCGTGTCCATCTGATGCGTGCGAATGGCCAGGGAGCGATCCGCCGACATCCGAGGATGGTCGTAGAGAGGGGATACAAGATGCATGTTGTAGATGAGCAGGCTTTTCCCGGACACCAGCAGGCGCAGGCGCAGGCAATAAGGACCCGTGATCCCGACACTCCACTGCTGTTCCACGGCCACGGGCCAACGCGACACCACCCCGAGGCCCAGGCGTGCCCGCGGGGTGGAGATCCAATAACTCCAGGGATGGCTGGTCTGCAACGGTCTCCGCAGCGACTCGAAGGCATCCGAGGTCACTTCCTGAAGCACTGCCACATCCATCAGGTGCGTTTGGAAGGCTTCCGCCGTTGAGGTCAGATCCCGGCTTTTCTTGAGGAGGTTGGCAGTCACCACCCGGAGTTCCCGGGGCGAAGAACCCGACCGGTCGGAGGACGGTTCTCGGCGACTGACCAGCCACGCGTAGTGGCGCAGAAACAGTACACCCAAGCCTTCGCCCACAGGCAACGACCACCAGTGGCCTCCCAGCAGGGTCCGCAGCCAACTGGCCAGCCACGCCGAACCCAAAATCCAAAGGGCAAAGCTGTTGACCAGGTAGAGGTTGCCGTTCCGGTCGCCGAGTAGTTTCCAGATCACCGCCCAGGTCGCGGCGACGATGATCCAGAGGCCCAGCAGCCAATTCGCCGCTCGTCGCAGGATGAACACGGTTTTGGCTTGACCGCAGTCAAGCCGCTTGCGGAATCGAGGGGACGGCACCCGCGCCAACAAGCCCTGTGGAACCTAGCGACAAAGGGAGTGCCAAGCCCGTGCCGGACGACAACGAACGCGACGCATCGCGGTTGGCCGGACGCAGCTGCCTCGTAATGGCGGGCAGTGCGACGAAACAGCCCGCGCCATCCGCTCCAAGGTGTGCCACCGGGCTACGCGGGCCGGTCGGCATCGGTCCCGATGCCTGGCAGCAGCAAGTCATGCCATTCGCCCGGTGTTTCCCGTACCACCAGGATGCGGTCCATCACGTTGGCCGGCAGACCGTGTTCCCGCCAGTGCGCGGCAATTTGGTCCAGGGATGACCGAGGCAGTTCCGGTAGGAATCGGTACAGCGCGGCAGCGGCCATCTTCGTCTCTCGCTCCCGACTACTGCGCTCCTGTTCATGTTCCTCGTCGGTGCTGGGGTCACGCCAACGGCCCTGTTCCCCGTCCCACCACTGGAAACGGAAATCCTCCCGCGCCCGCACCGGATCCCGCGGCGGCCGCAGACGAACGGAAGTGCCGAGTACATCACTCCGGAACACCGACGAATCCATACCGGCCGCGCGGTTCTCCCGATATACCCCGTCTTCCAGACGGTACAGGACCATCCCCGGTGGCGAATCGGGAGTGTCGGGGTTGAGCAAGCCACCCAGCACATCGCACAACACATACTCGGTGATGCCGAGGGTCTCGTACAGCCGCCGCTTGCCATCCAGATCCCGCGTCGCCGTGGAGTCCGACAGGATCTCCCCCACCAGGACCGGAACAGGATCACCGGTGTCAACATGGACATCGTAGATGGTGTCCCAAATCTGCCGGTCCGACAACGCCGTGCCTGGCGCCAAGACCATCAGGTCCGGTTCGACCCGGATACTGGGTTCCCCCAACTCGGTGTACAGCCCCGCGGCGGCACCCAATTCCGGACCGAAATGCAATCGCGAATCTGCCACCGTTCGCTGGCCGAGCACGGCCAGCAGGGTCCTGACAATGACCACCTGCAGGAGCTTGTTCTTCAGTTTTTCGGGACTCACCGTGCCGTCCTCGTTGATTCCGAGATACTTGACGGCATCGTGGCCGTAGTCGGGGTCCGTGGTCCAGTTGAGGCCGTATTCGTGGACGATGTCGTACGGAAACACCGGGTCGAAGTGCGGGAGCTGCTTGAGGCTGGCGCGCCACTGCACCACATGGGTCCGGCGCAGAGCGATCAACGCCACCCGGCGTTCCCGCGTCATGTCCGGATCGTCAACCGAAATCGGCACCGCCGGGGCCGTCCCCCGCCCGTTGGCGTCCGCTTGGACTGTCGGCATTCGTTCCCGCACCTCAACCGCAGCCATCCTCGCCTCCCGCTCCCGGCTGCTCCGCACCACCCCCATTCTACCCGGTCGCGCCGACGGATTAAGCCCCTGCCTGCGATGCCTGAACAATGGTTATACCCGCGAAGTTGTGGAGGGCAACGCGGATTAAACGGCTTGGATTTCCCGATGCCGCAGCATCGGCTGTCTTTCAAGCAGCACACGGGATCGGAATCGCCCGGTACCTGCATGTGCGTCGCCGCGGTGCCATCAACCATCACCACGCACACGGCTCTGCCCTTGGCGTTTGGGAAGTCGATTTGTGGCGACAAGCTCCACAAGCCTGCCGGAACAACAGGATGGGGCTGGACCGGCACACCCGGAACTACGACTGGTGCTGTGCCTCCCGCGATATCAAGCCGCCGGCAAACGGACCGCGATAGACCAGGGCTGCGAAGTACTGCCAAACCACAATGCCGAATCGCCGCAGCTGCCTCAAGTCGCGTCCTTGCAAAATGCCGCCGCAGGCGATGATGTCCACCGGAACATTGAGCATCTGCTTCAGAACCGTCAGCTTGACCACCGCATCCAAGCTGTCGCGGGCCAGAGTTTCGCCGCTGGCACCCCAACTGCGACCATCCCCGTCCACCTCCTGGCGGGTGTTGGTGGCCACCACGGCCCGCACACGAAATTCCCCGCACAGGGCCACCAGCATGGCGTACCGGGAAGCATGCAGGCCCGGCCCCACCTTGATCCACAGCGGCACGTCCCTGGGCAGACCCTGCCGGGCGGCCATCAGCAGAGCGCGTACCTGTGCCTCCGACTGAACGCTTTCCATGTCGGCATTGGTGGTGGGACAGCTGATGTTGATGGTCACCCAGGACGGCTTGAGTGCGGCATCGACCAGATAGGCCAGGGATTGTTGCATCTCCTCAAATAGTTTCTGGGGATCCTCCACCCCCGGCGTGGGAGCCAGGTTGATCCCCCAGCAGCGCGGCAGTTCCCCCTTGTGCATGGACAGGAACGAGGCCGCAGCCCTGACTCCTACATTCCGCAGGCCAACCCGGTTGCCCAGCGAACGGCCGGGCAGACGCCACATGGTTTTGCTCCGATTGCCGTGCCGGGGCCAGCGCGTGTAGGAGCCGAACTCCACCGGCCCGACCAGACTCGGCAGTGAGCGCCAACCGGGAATCAGATTCCGGCCTTGAACAACAGTCGACAGTGCCTGCACTTCGTTGTCGTAGCCCGCACCCTTGACCCAGCCCGCGGCCAGGATGTGGGGATGCGTCAGTTGAACCCCGCCGGCAATGGCCGGATTCGGCGGCTGTGCCACGGTCCGGCACAATCGCAGGCCCTGCTGAACGAGTCGGCCGGTGTCCCAGCGTTCCATGAAGTCGTTGACTACCTGATGGCCGGTGGCGGCGTCCATGGCGCGCACCAGATACAGTGCCAGTCGCCAGCCCAACCGGTACTTGAGCAGAAACAGGCTCCGCAGGAAATCCAAGGTGTTACTTACGAATTTCATGTCCATGTGCGCTGTTGAACAACCGGTTGGCCAAACCCGGCCTCAACCTTGATTCTGCCCCCTGCCACCGCCAGCGTGCCCCTAATACTGACCCTTTCGACCCTGGCCGTCACCCTGTGGCCCTCGAACGGCGTCCAGCCGCACTTGCTGTGCAGGTTGGCAGCCGCAATCACGTCCGGCTCGTCCAAGCCCAGTCGCAGATCGGTCCAGGTGTCGGGCGGACAGGCAATGCCGAAAACACGGCGGGGATTGGTGGACACCAGCTGCACCAGGCGCTCCCGGGTAATCCGACCTTCGTCCACGGCCGTGCCCAGCAGTACCAGGGTCGTCTCCACGACCGGCACGCCCCAGGCGGGCTCGTCCGCCTGCTTCTCGGCCAGGGAATGGGGGGCGTGGTCGGATTCCACCACGTCCAGCAGGCCGTCCGACAGCGCCTCCCACAGGGCATCCTGGTCCGCCTGCGTCTTGAGGGGAGGCTTCATCATGCCGAAGCTGCCCAGACGCGGCAGATCCTGATCGGTCAGGAAGAGGTGGTGCGGGCAGGCACCGGCCGAAATGGGCAAACCCTTCCGCTTGCCCGCGCGCAGCATGTTCAGCTCTGTTCGGGTACTGATGTGACAGAAGTGCGTACGGATCCGATAGCGGTCCACCAGCTCCAGAACGGCCGCGACCTCTTCCTCCTCGGCATGCACCGCCACCAGGCCGTGGTCCCGCCAGGCCGCGAAGTGCTCCTCCCGGATCCGGCCCCGCATGTACATGAAGCCCGTGGTCGGATTGCAGTAGATCTTCAGGCCCGCGACGCCTTGGAAGGCTTTGGGGAAGGTTTCGAGATTGCCTCGGGGATGAGCCCCGTAGTAGACCCCCCAGTCGCAATGGGCTGTGCGATCCAGTTCCCGCCGTTTCCGGGCCAGGGCTTCCGGCCGGGCGGTTTCGGGAGGGGTGTTGGGCATGTCCAGGACCGCCGTGTAGCCGCCGGCCAGGGCGGCCGCGGTCTCCGTGGCAAAGTCCCCCTTGTGTGACCAGTCCATGCCCCGCAGATGGACATGCGGGTCCAGGGGGCCGGGAATCCTGAGGATGCCCATGGGATCGATGTCCTTCAAACCCAGCGGCCCAGGACCAGCGCGATCAGGCTCATGCGAATGAACATGCCGTTCTCCATCTGCTGGAAGTAGATGGAGCGCTGGTCCAGGTCCAGGTTCAGCTTGTCGGAGGCCGTGCCCATTTCATGCTTGCGCGGCAACGGGTGCATCAGGACGGTGTTGATGGGAGTCTGGGACAGCAGTTCGGGGAGCATGACATACTCGTCCTTGACCTCGTCGTAGTCATCCCGCGACGCGAACCGCTCCTCCTGGATGCGCGTCCAATAGATGACGTCGCTGTCGAACAACACCTCGTGCAGGTGTCCGGTTTCCCTCACTGTCAACCCGGAGTCCCTGGCCTGCTTCCTCAAGGGTTCCGGCAGCCTCAGCACCTCGGGCGACACCAGGTTGATTTGAATGTCCTCCCCCTTGTAGAGGCAGAGAAGCTTGACAAGGGAGTGCACCGTGCGTCCGAACCGCAGATCCCCCACCATGGAAATCCGGAGGCCGCCCAGACCACCCTTGCGCTTGAAGATCGTATAGGCGTCCAGCAGAGCCTGGGTGGGATGCTCGCCGGTGCCGTCTCCGGCCGAAATCACCACTGGCTGGCGCTGAATCTGCTTGCGCAGGATGTCCAGGAAGTAGGCGGCAATCAGGGACGCCCCCTCCACGTTGTGGCGAAGGATGATGACGTCCGCATAGCATCCGGCGGCGCGCACCGTGTCCGGCAGGTCCTCGCCCTTGTGGACAGACGAGAACTCGATGCCGTTGCTGGCTCCGATGGAACGTCCGCCCAGCCGGCTGACGGCCGACTGGAACGACAGATCCGTGCGCGTGCTGGCCTCGAAAAACAACTGGGCCGTAATGGCTCCGTGGGCCACTTCGCCCACACCCCGGTCCCGGTTGCGAACACGCTGCTCCAGCCGCAGGGTGGCATCGAAGAGCCGGGCCAGATCCTCGCGGGCAAACTGGTCCACCGTCACGACGTGCTTGCCGGTGAAGTCGCCGGCAATGGGATCCGGCTGGTACGACTCGAGGATGCTGTTCCACACCCGATTCTCGGCGGAGGCGAAATCCCGGGTCATGCACTTTCCCCTGCGACAGGTTGGAGAGACTCCCGGGGTTCCAGAACCTGCACGACGGCCCGGTGCTGTTCAGGGGATATGTGGCCGCCGGCCAGGAAGTGGTCCACGGCTTCGCGCAGATCGAACACGGCATGCAGCCGGAGGCCCGCCTCCCGCAACCGAACCTCGGCCTGTCGATTGCGACAGGTCAGCACCACCACGTCGGTAACCGACAGGTCCGCATTGCGCAGAATGTCCGCGACCTCAATCACACTGCCGCCGGTGGTGACCAGATCCTCGACGATGGCGACGTTTTCGCCGGATTGAAACAGCCCTTCGATTTGCCGCTGCAAACCATGGGTCTTGGACGCCGAGCGCGTGAAGATCAGCGGGACGCCGGACTCAACGGTCACCGCGCCCCCCAGGGCCAGAGCGCCCATCGGGACAGCCGCAATCCGGTCCGGCGCCAGCGGATCCAGCTGGTCCTTGACCCCCAAGGCACAGAGGCGCAGCAGACCCGCATGGCTTCCGACGCGACGCAGATCCATGTAGATGGGCGACTTCGCGCCGCTGGTCAGGGTGAATTCTCCGAACTGCAGGGCCTGTACCTCAAGGAGAAGATCGAACAAGCCGGAGTTGGGCGCGCCCGCGGTGTTCATCAAATTCCTCCCCTGCTGCAAAACCTGGCGAACTGCCCCATGTCAAACACGTGCCGTATGTTGCCGGAACCAACCTGTCCGAGCAGCCACTCCTTGGCTCCCGGTTTGTATCCGCCTCCATCCAGAACAATGATGGTAGGGAAGGACAAATGATTGATACAGGCCAGCTCGTACGGATACTTTTCATCCACCGAACCAGATGATGCCTGCCACTTGCACTGAATTACGAGGCCGCCCGGCCAGAGTTTGGGATGACGCAATACAAAGTCCACTTTCCGTTTCGTTCCGTAGATACTTTGCCCGATGACACACTGCTTCGCGAAACACGGTTCGTCGTCTCCATTCTGCTCCCTGAACGCTTTGGCAGAAACGTCGTTGTAACCGCATTCCTGTAAGTAATCCTTCACCCAGGACTCCAGTCGGAACCCGGATCGGTTGGCGCGCGTCCCCTCAGTCATGGGTCGTTATCAGAAGTTCCACAACACTGCCGCGGCCTTCCCCGTCGCTGTTGATGAATCGGGGAGCCAAGACTTCGCGGATCCGGAACACCGGTCCAGAGTACAGGTCCCTGATC
>JAAXGZ010000117.1 GCA_012271135.1 Caldilineales bacterium
GTGTCCAAGGCGAGTTCGCAAGCGAGCGCGCATCTCTCAGGGAGTACTTCCAAACCGACCCGTTACTCAGGGACGCGTTCGAAATCCTCTTGTTCGAGGACATCCCCGCCTCTGAAGTCCCTCCTGACACAGCCTATCTTGAACGGGTTGGCCAGGCCGACATCCTCATCGGGTTGTTTGGCTTGGAATACGGATCTGAGGACCGCGATGGAATTTCGCCTACGGAGAGGGAATACGACCGTGCAACAGACACGAATACGCATCGCCTCATCTTTGTGAAGGAGGCTGAGGATACGCGCCGCCATCCCAAGATGCATCGCCTCATCGGGAAGGCTCAACAGAGTCTAGTTGTGAGAAGATTTAACACGTTTGAAGATTTGAAGCTGGTCATTCAAGCTGCGATTGTCGATTTCATGAAAGTCAAGAGGGTGCTTCAGACCGGTGGGTTTGATGAAGCAATTTGTGAGAACGCTTCACTCACGGACATCAGTGAACAGGGAGTTGTTTTGTTTGTGAGGTTGGCGCGAAGGGCAAGGCAATTCCCCCTTGGCGAAGAGACACCGATTGAGGATATCCTGACGCATCTCCAGTTGATTAGGAACGAAGGTATCACCAATGCTGCAGTCCAGTTGTTCGGCAAGGATCCCCAAAGGCTTGGCATCAGTTCGGAAGTGCGATGTGCGCATTTCCATGGCACGGAGATTGAAAAACCTATTCCATCGCTCCAGGTGTTCGGAGGGACATTGTTCAATCAGGTTGACAGTGCCGAAGACTTCGTTCTCAGTAAAATCAACATGTCCGTTGGCACTCGTGTCCAGAGTGTTCGGGCGCCAAGAACGTATGAAATCCCGGTAGAAGTGATCAGGGAGGCTATCGTCAACGCAGTGGTCCACCGGGACTTCACTAGCACCGGCAACGTGCAGGTTATGCTCTTCGCAGACAGGTTGGAGATTTGGAATCCGGGAAGGCTCCCGCCTTCTTTGACAATTGAAAAGCTTAGGGAACCCCATGGCTCAGTGCCGGCAAATCCCCTGCTGGCTAGGTCCATGTTCCTCGCCGAGTACATCGAGCACATGGGAACCGGCACGCTGGACATGATTCGCCGCTGCCGGGAGGCAGGCCTGCCTGAACTGGAGTTCAGGGTGGAAGACATGTTCAAGGTGATCATTCGCCGCACTCTCACCCATGAGTGCACTGTCACGGTGTGCGGCAACGGTGGCGTTCTGGCAGATGTCGAAGTGTTGATGCTCTTCCCCAACAAGACGTGGAAGCGATCGGTGACGGACCGCTATGGAGAGGCCCATTTCAGTTTGTATTCGGGCTTCCTGCCGATGACTGTGTTTGCCGCAAGGCATGGGTTCGCAACCGGGATTGAATACAACTGGATGCCGGTTGAACGACCTTTGTGCCTCGAATTGGCCCCACAGGAATCAGGAGGCAGTGCAGTGTTTGCCGAGGGTACAGGCTATTTGCCCGGCTTGGCAGGCAGGCTGAATCCGGTCCTTGATTCCAGTGACCGCACCTACCTGTATGCAACCAACATTGCCATCAATGGCGGCCTGCAGCAACCGGTGCACTTCAACTTGGGAGACGATCTGCATCTCAAGGATGCTGACGGGTATGAGCTGTCTGTCCGGGTGGTGGAAATTGTCGGTCGTTCATCACTGATCGAGTACCGGGCAGTGTAAACAAGGTGACGACAGGGTGATGTTCCAGTGTGTGGGTGCGGGCCGGCGGCCCCCAGTCCAGAACGGTTACAAAATCGTCAAGGTGCCAAGAATGGTTTGAGCCGGGCGGGATTCCGCTCCGCCATGTTGTACCAATGTCGGATTAGCGTAGGGCCGGAACGGCCAGGACACTGTTTCAATCTCGTTGATATGGGTTTCGGACCGTCCCGGGCGACCTCCATGCAAACGGGTTCCCTGCGTCGCTTCAGGTCATGCCGCGGGCCATCAGGCGCACGAAGTTGAGAGCCCCGCCTCGGTCTTCAGCCCCCGCGTCAGGCGGGGCTGGGGCCTGAGCGGCCAAACCCAGCCCCCGGCCGGTGGGTGGAGGCGGGCACCTTGGGGTTGCCTTGGTTGCGCACCAAGTCGTGCCCGCGGTCCACGAGGTGCCAGAGCAGTTTCCGCACCTCCGGCCGCAGACGCACGCGACCCTGCATCACCGCCTCCCGGAGGGCCAACAGGACGGGGCCGGCCACCGCCTGCACATCCCGCCACAGGGTGGCGGCACCCACCCCGCGGCCAGGGCAACCGAAAAGGCGCGGTCAGGACGGAGCCAGCAGGGCCGGGTTGCGCCCACTCCTGTCCCGCAGCAGCCCGATGGACAAATCCGGTCTGAAATTCTGTTGAACCGTGCGCACCCTGTTCAGAGCGGCCCGTCCGAGGATGCCCATCACGGCGGGGGCGTGGCCCGTGCGGATGCGGCAGTCGTCCTCCCGGAACGGCACGTCCAAGGTGCGGTGCCGGCCGTTCCCGCGCCCCAGTGGCCGCGGACCAGTGCCAGTAGGGCCCCTTGGCATCCACCGGCCGGCTGGCAACGCTCCGTGCGCACCCGGATCAGGCTGCGCAGGCCGGGCCACAGGGCAGGGTCCGCCACCCATTCGCAGAGGCCGGGGCCGCCCAGGACCGTGCCGGTGCGTCCGCCGTTTCGCTCGACGGTTTCGCAGCGGTCCTCCGCCTCGGGCGTGAAGGCGCCCCGCTCGGCATCGGCGAAGGCCGCGCGCACCTCCCGATGGAGGGTGCGCTGGTTGCGTTTGACGGCCAGGACGTAGTCGGCGCCCGCGGCCCGCAGGTCCTGCACAATGGCGGTCCGGCAGCCGGCGGCATCGATCGTGACGATGGCCCCCCGGCACCAGGCGGTCGAGCAGGCGGGGGAGGGCCGTGATTTCGTTGCTCTTGGCTGCACACGGCTCCTGGGCCAGGGTCAGTCCCTCCCGCATCAGGAAGGTGCTGACCCGGTGCAGGGTCCGCGTGCCTGTGGCACGGTCGCGCGCAGGGGCAGCCACCGCCGGAACCAGGCCTGGTGGTCGGCCGTGAACTCGGCCAAGGCTACCAGCAGTGTACCCAGGAGCACGGCCAGCAGATAGCGCACGCCGCGCGGCGCGGGTCGGGCAGTTGAGCCAGTTCGTCGGCGAAGGCGCACTGGGCCTCCCGGAGGGCGGGGTCGTCGCATGGGATAGGGATCCATGAGGGGCGCAACGTGTTCTGTGAGGATTGCATACACCCCATGGGACGCACGGCGGCCCTTTTGGTTGCGCACCGGGTGGATGCACCCCGGCCGCCGACATGAACCTTATGTGCCGGCTTGGGTCGATTTACAGTGGCATTTGTTCCATGCCGAAGCACCGTCCGCGGGTGCCGTACGGGTCTCCGTCCAGTCCCCACCCAACCGCTCGGCGCGGCTTTTCGGTTACTCTGAGAGTAATGCGGTTGCGTTTTCAGTACCCTTCCGGGAAAGGCAATAGACAATGTCGCTGTCTCCCCGGCGCTGTCGCACAAAGTTCAGCAACTGTGATGTGCCGGACGTACGGGAGCGTACGGCAAGATGAGTGTTGGGCCGATCAAATCCAAAGGAGAAGACCTGCGGCGGCCGATTGAAGAGCCTGTCGCATATGTCCCGGTGTGTCTCCGGATCGGCCGTAGCTGTGAAGGCCGCAACCGGTACCTCGGGAAACAGTGTTCCCAGCTGGGTCAACCGTTCGTAGTCGGGACGAAAGGCGGGTCCCCAGCGCGAAATGCAGTGGGCCTCGTCAATGCAATAAGAGCCACGGGCAGATCCTGCAGGACTTGCTGCACCCAAGGCTGCATGAGCCTTTCCGGCGCCATGTAAAGCAACTGCAGCCGGCCGGAGGCGGCTTGCCGCCAAGTACTGGTGTTTTCGTCCTGGGAGCGATTGACATGAAGAGCCTCGGCCTCAACTCCCGACAGCTGCAGGGTGGCTACCTGATCGTCCATCAGGGCTACCAGCGGTGAAATCACCAGAGTGAGACCGCCCTGAACCAGAGCCGATAGCTGGTAACAAAGGGACTTGCCCGCATCTGTGGGCATCACGCCCAGAACATGTTGATTGACCGTGCAATATGGCTTCGATGATTTCTGCTTGCCCTGGACGCAAGCTTCTAAAGCCAAAGACATCTTCGAGAACAGTCTGGACGGAAGGAGGCATCTGGCGGCAGGGTTCAAGGACTGGACCAGAAGACTCTGGTCTGTAAACAGCGATGAGGGGATGGTACTTTGAATCGGGGGTTGATCCAATCAGTCGCCACCTGATTCCGGGACCGAGCCGGGGCAGGTCTGGAACTGGGCCGCCGACTGCCCGTGCCGTCCGGCAGTGCGTTCGCTCCCGACACGTTGGTGAGCCAACGCGCTGGACTTGGGGGCAGGCCCAAGACGACGACAACGATCTGAGCAAGGCCAAGCCCACCGGTATAATCCGGTCCAGACTGCCCGGGTCACGCCCTATTCACTCGGCTTGACGAGAATCGACATGAGTGCCACTACCCTCGGTCCGGCCGGGACGGGAACCGGCATCCCGGTGCCCTTTCCGGACCCACCGCCACGACACCCCGACGAAATGAGCAGCCACCGACATATCGCCCTGTCAGGTGGTGCCTACCTCCTGAACTGGCATTTCGGTAACCCCGAGACCACCCTGATTGGAGCGGAGCTGTACATCTCGCAGGGTCCCGTGACGACAACCAAAGGACTGCGTGCACCCGATTTGCTGATTGCCTTCGATGTCGACCCGGAGGCCTACCTGCGGCACAACGCCTATGTGATCTCCGAGCAGGGCAAGCCACCCGACTTCGTGCTGGAGGTCGCCTCGCACTCCACTGGGCGTATCGATGTCCGGGACAAGCCGGCTGCCTATGCGGCCTTGGGCATCCCGGAGTACTGGCGCTTTGACGAGACCGGTGAACACCATGGCCAGCGGCTGGCGGGTGACCGGTTGGTGGGCGAGCGCTACGAGCCGCTCGAGATTGCGGAACTGGCCGACGGCAGCCTGGAAGGCTACAGCGAAGTACTGGAGCTGTATCTGCGCTGGGAGGCGGGACAGTTGAAGTGGCACGACCCCGAGACGGGCAAGGCCATTATGGGCTTGGCCGAGATGCAGCGCATCGCCGAGGCATCCCAACGCCAGGCAGAGGCGGAGCGGCAAGGACGGCTGGAAGCGGAACGTCGTGCCGAGAAGGAACGGCAAGCCAGGATGGTGGAGCGGCAGGCGAGGTTGGCAGCGGAGCAAGCCGCGGCGGAGGCGACACGCGTCGCCGAAGAGCGGATCCAGGAACTGGAAGAGAGGCTGCGCAGGCACACGTCCTAAAGGGATTGCCGACGGTTCTATCCTCGAAATTGCACTCGGACCTCCAGCAACATTCGGATTGGCCTGACTGGATTCCGATCCGGCAGTTGCAGCTCCATCAGGACCGCGGGCACTTCGGCTGGCTTTCTCCGCGTAGGATGGTCTGCGTTCCCGTAGCCGGTTCTTGTTTGTGTGAATCTCGTTGAAGTGCTCGAAATCCTGGAGACCTGTCCAATTCCGGAGCCGGACTGCTCCATTGAACTCCACCAACTCTCAGACTTCCTCACCGGGGAGCCCGTCTCTTCCCGATGATGACCATGCGGAAACTGTCGTCAGGGCAGGTCAGGGGATTCCTAATCACACGCAGGACATGATCGGGAGGTGACATTTCAACCTCCAAGTGGTGAAACAGAGCTGCGGTCACGATCAGGAACAGTAAATCTGCCGTTGAGGCGCCCAAACAGGCGTGGGACCCTATGCCGTAGGGCACATAGGCGTGCGTTTGCGTGTGCTCCATGCGCGGCGGGGCATAGCGCTTGATGTCGAATCGCATTGGATTGGGGAAGAATTCCGGCAGGTGGTGCGTGACGGAAATGGCGATGAGACAACGTGTTCCCTTCGGAATGTGATAGCCCTGGAATTCGAAATCGCGCGTCGCGGTCCGAGGCAAAGTCGTGGCTATCGGATGCATGCGCAGGGATTCCATGGCGATCCACCGGGTCTGGCGCATTCGGCGCAGAGAGGCACGGGTGGGAGTGCCGTCGGCGAAGAGTTGATCCGCTTCGGCTATGACCATTTCCCTCAGCGTGGAATCCTGGAGAATGTGAAACAGGAGGAAGGAAAGGGAGCCTGCAGCGGTGTCCATGCCCGCCAGAAAGGGGGTTTGAATGGTGGCAATGGCGTCGTTTTCGGTCATCAGATCCGGATGCTCGGACTGGAATCTCCGGACGTGATCGATGAAATTGCCCCCTTCCTCGGCGATGTCGTGCATGAGATGCTCGTTCCAGACCCGTTGGCCCATGGCGATCACATTACGACGGGACTTGAGATACTGCGGCATGTATTTCATGAACCCGGGACGGGTTTGGGTGAGATGGATTTTGATGACGGTCCGAAACAGGTATATCAGATCGTCCATGACCTCGTTCGGCTCTTGATTGATGGCCATGTACGCCAGCAGCAGGGACACCAACCGCTTCACCAGGGGAGTAACCGACATGGCCTGATGACGAGGCCAACGCATCATCAGACGGACCAGGCTGTCCATCAGTTTGGGCATCTGAGGGTAAAGTGTGGAACCGGCATATCCCGCCTTGAGACCCGCGCGCAACGTGGCATGGTCGGGGCCGTCCCATGCCAGCATGAAGGGGTTGTTGGCTCCGAAGGCTTCCAGGACGTTTTTCCAAGTGTCCCTGGATGTAAAGAGAGTGTCCCCCTCTTCGCGCATGAGTAGATTCGCTTCGGAACCGGCCAGTACGATCATGCGATGTTGCAGGATGGACATCCGGAACACCGGTCCGAACTCGTGGTACCGGTCCACCAGCCACGTGGGGGAGTCGAACTGCACATTGCCAAGTACTGGGAGTCCCTTGGCTTTGGGGATGGACTGCGAAGTATGGGCCATGGGACTGTTTCGTGGATGTGGAACGTTGACGGTTCCGTTGGGCAAGACTTTGTTCAACGACTGATGTGAAGACCGGCCATCTGGCCTTCCTTGAATGATGCTACATGCCCTGTAGGCTCGGAGTGCTGGATGGTCAAGGCATCCAGCATCCTGTCTTGAGTACGGCGGTCCGCCAATGTCGGTGCCGGGGTGGGGAGACCGGCCGTCAACAAGCTGAGGGAGAGGGCTCTCACCGCACCGGTGGCCTGCATGGACAAGACCGGCGTGTGGGTCGCGGGCTGCACGCACGGATTGGCTGCCCATGATCTGCGACGGGGACCGCGCGTGCTGCCTCCTGGACCCTCGCGGCGATCTGTGGTCGGACTACGTCGGCATCGCCATGCACGGCCACTTCGGTCCTGATTGGAGTCGAATGGCGGGGTTGGCTACGCGCCGCAAGAGCTTCCGAGGCAGGTGGAATGAATTGATTGCCCCAGACCGAAAGCAGACAACCGAATATGCACTGCGTGTTCCAAGGCACTTGCAGTGCCGAACCGACAGGAGGCACCCGCGAGACTCGGCGCAGCCAAGTACAATCCGGCCGGGTCGAAGGATTCGCGCGGAGCCCTCACTCACTCATTGAACATGAAGTTGCCTTCTTTGCACCCGGACCGGTCGGAGTTCAGTCCAATTCGCCGGGACGGCGGGCTATATGTCGACAAGACCGGCCACTTGCGCAAGCTGTTGGTTCCGGCTGGCGGTGACGAAGCCCGCTTGCATACGCAATATGCCTTCTTGGCCAGACCCCGTCGTTTCGGCAAGACGCTGCTTGTATCGACACTTGAGGCTTACTTTCAGGGCGACCTGCCCAAGCTGGGTCTGGGTGACAGAGCTTCTTTTGATCCCAAGGCGGGGCAACGGGTTGATCTGTTCAGGGGTACCGCCATCGAGGATGATGTTCGCCGGACCCGGGTCCATCCAGTCGTTCGACTCAACATGGCGATGACGACCGCGGATACGACTGCAGGGTTGCAGGCCCGGCTTCTGGAGCACTTGGAACGGTTGTACACGGATTGGCACCGACGCGGCTTGGAAACGGACATTGAACCAAGGCGGGCCGGGGGGTACATCCGGTTTCCGCCACCAACCCCGGGCACTGAGGTGGTTTCCGCTGCCAGTCGCCTGGATTCCTTGTTGCATGAACTTGAAAGGCAATTCGGGGCTGTCCCGGTGGTTCTGATTGACGAGTACGATGCGCCGCTCACGCACCTGTTGGGCAGGAATCTGGACCCGGAACCGTTCATCTCGGTTCTAAGGGAGTTCTTCGGCCGTCTCAAGCACAATGAGGATCGCCTTCATTTTGTTTTTATCACGGGCATCAGTCGCTTTGCCCACGTGAACCTGTTCTCTGCCCTGAACAATCTCAAGGACATTTCATGGGATCCCGAATATGCGGACCTGTGCGGGTTTACCGAAGCGGACATGCAGGATTACCTTCTGCCCTACCTGGAGGTCGGGGCCGGGAACCTGGGCAAGTCCGTCGAGCAGGTGACTCAAGAGTTGAGGGACCACTACAACGGTTACTGCTTTGGTCATCCCGGCTTCACCGACAACGTCTACAATCCGTATTCGCTCCTGAACTGCCTCGATGACATGCAGGCCGCCACCGCGGGTGACCAGTGGCGGTGGCAGGGATGGCCCAACTACTGGTCCGAGTCCGGAACCCCGCAGTTCCTGGTGCGGCTGGCCAGGCAAGGAAACCTCGTTCTGTCCAAGGATCCGCCGCCTGTTCATCAACTGACGCGGACTACCTATGACCTGAACAACATTGACTATGGCAGTCTGATGCTGCAAACGGGATACCTCACGCTGCGCCTGGACCAGGGACGCCTGCACTACGATTACCCAAACAACGAGGTCAGGTTGACCTTTGCATCCAGTCTGTTGGAGAACTTTGGCCGGTATGCCACTGCGGATGAACTGGAAGGCTTATACCGGACCTTGGCTACGGAGGCCTACCCGGAGTTCTGCCTTCGGCTCAACACGTTTATGGCAGGCATGCCGGGCGAGAAAATCGGCGGCGAGACCGACTGCCACTTGATTCTGCATGCCCTGTGCCAGTTGATGAGGGTTGAGTTCCAGTCCGAAGTGCACCAGTTGGGCGGCCGGTC
This sequence comes from Caldilineales bacterium, assembly GCA_012271135.1. Classification (GTDB taxonomy): domain Bacteria; phylum Chloroflexota; class Anaerolineae; order Caldilineales; family Caldilineaceae; genus Bin34. The sequence goes on from JAAXGZ010000117.1 coordinate 9,076, forward strand.
GGACCTGGAAGTGATTTTCCCCGGTCATGTCTGTGTGTTCGAGTTCAAGTACAACCAGTCGCCGGAGGCCGCCTTGAACCAGATCGAAGCGCGCGATTACGGTCGGCGCTACTTTGGCTCCTCGCGGCGCGTGGTAGCTGTCGGCCTCAACTTCATCGGCGGCGGTCCGGAGGAACCACCCCGTGTCGAATACCAGGCGCGTGAAAGAAGTCCATCCGAGGCCAATTTCACCTGAGCAGTCGCTTTCCGCTTCCCACTGACACACGAAGCGACGGGGTTTCCACCGCCATCGCGGATGGTGGGGTGAAGTACAGGACAACCGAAACGGCGGTGTCGGATCAGGATGGGGTCAGGAGCGACTGGTTTCGTTCGATGTTGTCCCATTGCAGTCCGATTGACACATGCAATCCGAGGCATCACCGGACTATCCTCACCGTGTTCAGGCCCACTCAGCGTAGAATGGCTGCTATGGTCGGGCTCTTTGCCTTGGTGCATGAGGTAGTTGTCCTCCTGTATGCACTTCCTAGGTGTAGTGCGGGTTGTTCACGACACTTCAGTAGCTGTGGAAAAGTCCAGTAGCCGAACAGCGTTCACGGACAACCACAACCCAAATCACTCCCGGTGGTCGCGGTGACATCGGTTACAACGAGCATCAAGGTTTGACTATCCGAACCGTTGTTGAGAGGTTGCTGATGGTGCCTCCGCCATTGTCCAGGAGGCACGCTGCGATACATGGGCCCTTGCGGCCCCGAGACTTTCTTCTCCCGCGCCCGGTATCAGGAAAGGTGCTCGCGTGAACGAGACATTGCTCGCCGACCTCATCGCCCTTGGCGAAGGCTTCACGACCGAGTTCAAGCGCTCCGGCACGTCCGGCCTCGGACACGAGATGTGCGCCTTTGCCAATGCCACTGGTGGAACAATCCTGCTGGGGGTGGCTGATGACGGAGCCGTGTTGGGCGTGGGCCACCACAATCGGTTGAAATCCGAAGCCCAGTCCATCGCTCGTTCAGCCGAGCCACCCATCGCGGTGGAGATCGAGAGTGTCGGCCAAGTTCTCTTTGTGCGAGTACCTGCCCAGCAGGGCAAACCCTACTCGTTCGGGGGCAGGTTCTTCATCCGTGAGGGTGCGAGCAGTCAGCAGATGTCGCGCGAGCAAATTCGAGAGTTCTTCTACCGGGAAGGTGTCATTCACTTCGATGAGACCGCGTGCCGGAAGTTCTCGTTGGAGACGGACCTCGACGAGGAGAACTGGGCGCTATTTCGGAACCGGGCCCAGATTCCGGAGACGATGGTGCCAGAGGTGGCACTACGCAATCTGCACTTGATCAGCGAGGATGGACGGATGACGCATGCCGGAGCTTGGCTGCTGGCTCGGGACATCCGCAAGTTCAATATGAGCGCTCAGGTCTCCTGTGGCCTTTTCATGGGAACCGACAAGGTGCGCATCCTCGACCGGCGCGACTTCCACGGCGATGTGTATTCGATGATCGACGACGGGATGGGATGGATTCTCTCCAAGCTCAACATTGAACTCACCATCCATCGGCTGCGTCGGGAGGAACGGCCAGAACTGCCGGAACCGGCACTGCGCGAGGCAGTTGTCAACGCTCTGGCCCACCGCGATTACCGTTCCACCGCCAATGTGCAGAGCTACCTGTTTGCGGACCGGTTGGAGATTGTCAGCCCCGGCGGGCTACCTGCCGGTATCACGGAAGCCGAACTCGGCACCCGGAGCGTGCCGCGCAACCCCCTGTTGTTCGGAATGCTGTATCGGATGGATGTGGTGGAGCACATCGGGTCCGGCATCCGCCGCATCCGCGACCTTTGCCGGGAATACGGCGTGCCAGAGCCAGTATTTGAGGTAGCCGAACACTGGGTAGTGGCTACCTTCAAGCGGCCAAACGCCGATACTATGCACCAAGTCGGCACCAAGTCGAATTGCTTCGTTACTGCTTGCATGAGAAGGCCATTACCGAATTGATGCAAGTAGTGGGCAGACAGGACCGTACCAAGTTCCGGAATCAGGTTCTCAAGCCCCTGCTGGAGGCTGGGTGGCTTGAAATGACTGTTCCCGATAAACCGACCAGCAGCAAACAAAAATACCGGATCACGGCCAAGGGGCGGGCACTGCTGGATGAGACGACGGGAAGGGCAGAATGAGCTAATCACCTCTTTGCGTCCATTACAGTCGCCGATGCCGGTCACGGGGTGGATGATCAGCAGGGCGGACAAACGGCAGATCCTACCTCGGTGGTCCAGGTGGTCCGAGATAGCCGCCAAGACGGCTTCGCTGTGTCGGAAACAGTTTTCCGGTGCTTGTCTGCCAATTTAAATAATATGTTCCTCATTGCTGAGATCAATGAAACTAGATGTTCTGTGGCTAGATAGCCGAAATGTCAGGCACAAGTGAGCGTCTCAGTGGTTTCTGGAGCGGCCGACGTGTCATGACAGTGATAGTTACCTCATGAGGTTGTGGTGACACTATCTTCCAGGTTATCTGCGGTTCGCATGAATACTTCGCTGTGTGCTGGTATACAACGAAGGTAGCGACCAAGAAAGAAGTACAGCAGCCAACACATTGTCGTCTGCCAAGCAGCACTTGCCTTATTCTTGTTGATTCCCTGTGCGGGGACAAGAGCCCCCGGTGGGAGCGGAGGAGGCGGTACGGATATGGGAACACTGCCGGACGATGACGGCATCGAACTCCCAGTTGCCACACCGCTTTACAATTGCAGTACCAAGATCCAATCTCTCGTGGCGGTGGAATACAGCCTTGTCAAGGCCGGCCTGTGGATCAGTAGGCAACCGAGCTTGGGCTCTGACCCGCTGATGCGGCCTGGATGGAAGTCGGCAGCTCTTGGACCAACGACCAACCACTGCTGCCAGGACCCCGATAGGGGGTGCCGTTGGTCGGCATGGCCGCCGCACAAAAAATCTGTCCACTATCCGTGGCTATCCACGCGTGGCCACGCGCGAACAGGACCACCGGGACCCGCGCATACTGTGTAGGCAGGACCGGGTCGACCACCTGGTTCCAGCTGTGTCCTCCATCGAGAGAGTGGTAGACATGGCCCGCCAAGCCCGGGGGCTGCCGGCCCGCGGTGAGCAGTACCTCGCCCGCGCGCTCAGGATTGACATGCAGTCCGACTGCGTACCCCCGACTGAGACCCTTGGTGATTCGCTGCCACGAGTCGCCGTGGTTCTCGCTCAGGTAAAGGCCGTAGCCGGTGGCCGCTATCAAATGCCCGGGCTGAGACGGATCGGGACGTACTGTGTGAACGTCTAAATCGAGACCGTTGTTCCGCTCACTCCAGCTGTCGCCGTGGTCGGCAGAGTAGACAACGCCACCCACCTCAACGCCAATGAGCACACTCGCTGCCGCGTCTGGAAGAAAGTCGATGGACCGCACATGGGGCTGATGCGGCGGGATGGGAAAGGACCACTGCGCCCGTGTGGGCAACTCGTCGATCTTGTCCGCGCGCCGCCACGTCCGACCTTCATCGCCGCTGCGAAAGATCATGGCCGGACTGGTGCCCACATAGAATTGGCCATCGGGGCCGATGGCCGTCGCCCGGGCATCGCCGCTCCAAAGGTGTCTTTCGCCCGCAGCGGAGAGCGCGTAGAGCCCGTCCCGTCGGACCACCGCCAGGATTGTGCCGTTGCGATCTGCGACATGGGTCACCCTCTTGCCCGCGAGCCCGACGCGTTCCACGGAATCGCGACTTGCCCTCCAGACACCGTCGTTGGTGCCGAGGACCAGAGGCCGGTCCGTCTCGACCGCCGGTGCCGACGTCATGTCTGTGGGTCGATCATTGGTATGGTTCTGCATAATCCCCCCTCCCGTGGGATTTGGCTCTCGGCCCGCCGTCGACAAAGTACATCGGATTGGCTAACTGACAGGGATTCTCGAGTGCGAACTGCACAGTCGGTCACCGGCGCGGTCACCGAAATCGGCGAGCGTGTCCCGGTATGGAGGAGACGCAGGCAAGGCGACCGTAGGAGCGGGGGATTGCCATAGGACATTCTATCCCACAAAGAACTGTGGTTTTCTTCCATCGTGCCGGTTGTGTGGCCCAAGGCAAAGTGTACAACCCTACGGGAGGACGCCTCAGGTATCGCTACCTTCGCCATGACCTGTATGACATGTTACGGGCTTGTCAACCGGGCAAATTGCCGTTGTTATGGTGCAAGAAGGCCGTCAGTCACGGTGAGAGACTGACGGTCGCGCGACGAGCAGACAGACGGAGCTGTGGGTGTTGAATGATGTGAGCACTAGTGTTGCGTCCCTTAAGTATGTGGACATAGTAGTGAAGACCAGGTAGGGTTCTCCTCATCCCTGCCCAGGAGGGAGAGACCATGGCCAAGGGCCGTCCCTTGAAGTCGCTCGCCGTCAGCCCGGACACGCGCGGGGAACTGGCGTCGCTGGCCCGGTCGCGCAGCCTGCCCGCGG
>JAAXGZ010000015.1 GCA_012271135.1 Caldilineales bacterium
TCAACGAAAGTGAAACAGTGCCCATTGCCCGGTGTCCAATCTTGTTGATGTGGGTTCCGAGACCCGGAAACGGACCAAGGGCCCTTGAACATGGTTTTGTTGCAATCAAAAAATCCCCAAGGCACTTCTCACTGTGGGTTTATCGCGTCCCCGGACTCGCCGCCGGTTGTCTCCGCGATTGCAGCCAGGCCGGGCGACGGTTGCGGCAGCGCACGACAATCTCGGTTTCGGGTCTGCCCTGCGGTCCACCTGTCCGAAGCGCCCACTGTACCCGGTGCGCCTAGCCCTGGCGCCGCCCATGCCTGATTCGCGGCACGCAAGACACGGACATTCCCCTTGGAGCAACACCACCTGTCCCAACAGGCCTTGCCACTGTCGACTCGCCACGCGTTTATACTCAAGTTGGGCAATGTGACCGATCCAACCAAAGCAGGAACTGGCGGAGACCGGGTGTCGGAGTGCCGACTGTTGCCGTACTTGGAACGCTGGATACCAAGGGTGTCGAAGTGGCGTTCCTCAAGGATCAAATCGAACGATGCGGCTGTGACACCCTGGTGGTCGATCTGGGCATTGTGGGGCCACCCGTGTTCGAGCCTGATTTGTCCCGGCGCACGGTGGCTGCGGCCGCCGGCGAGCGCATCGATGCACTCGCTGCGGCTGGGGATCGCGGTCGAGCCGTCGCGGCCATGACGCGGGGCGCCGAGGAGGTGGTTCCGGAACTCCATGCCTCCGGACGCGTGCAGGCGGTCATCGGTATCGGGGGAAGTGCCGGTACGACGATGTCAACCGCGGCCATGCGAGCCCTGCCGATGGGTGTTCCCAAGCTGATGATCTCCACGATCGCGGGCGGCGATGTGTCCAGTCTTGTCGGCTTGAAAGACATTGTGATGATCCCGTCCATCGTCGACGTGAGCGGCCTGAACCGGATCAGCCGACACGTGTTTGCCCAGGCGGCGGCAGCCATCGCGGCCATGGCTCAGGCGGATGAAATCACAGCCGGGGACAGACCGCTTGTGGCTGCCTCCATGTTTGGTAACACCACGCAATGTGTCGAAGCCGCCCGGCAGCGGCTGGAGGCTGCCGGGTTCGAAGTGCTCGTCTTTCATGCCACCGGGACCGGGGGCCGGACAATGGAAGACTTGGTCGCGTCCGGCTTCATAGCCGGTGTCCTGGACGTGACCACCACCGAATTGGCGGATGAACTCGCCGGTGGAGTGATGAGTGCCGGCCCGCATCGGCTGGGCGCAGCCGCCCGCGCCGGGATACCTGCAGTCGTGGCCCCAGGCTGCCTGGACATGGTCAACTTCTGGACTCCCGACTCGATCCCGGAAACGTACCGGGGACGTTGCTTCTACCGCCACAACCCCAATGTCACCTTGATGCGAACCACGCCGGCGGAGAACCTGGAACTAGGGAGGCGCCTCGCGGAGAGGGTCAACTCTTCGTCGGGACCCGTGGCGGTCTACCTGCCGCTCAAGGGCATCTCGGTCGTTTCGGCGCCCGGACAGCCTTTCGCCTGGCCGGCGGCGGACGAGTCGCTCTTCCGAGCCATCAGGGAAGCCCTGCGCCCGGACATACCCCTCTTCGAGATGGATCTCGGGATCAATGATCCCGCATTTGCCGAAGCGGTTGCGGACGGCCTGCTGCAGTTCCTGGGATGCGCCCGCGGCCCTGCGCGCGGCTGAGGCTGACTGGCATTCACCGAGACGGTCGCCATGAACGGTCGCCAAGCGTCAACCGGCATGTCCAGGGAAGTGATCCTGAAGAAGCTCAGGGATCTGGTTTCCCGGAAAATCCCCATCGTGGGTGCTGGAGCCGGGACGGGCATCTCCGCCAAATGCGCTCAGGCCGGAGGTGCAGACCTGATCGTGATTTACAACTCCGGCCGCTTCCGCATGGCCGGCCACGGCTCCCTGTCCGGCCTCATGCCCTACGGGGATGCCAACCGGATCGTCGTGGAAATGGCCCGTGAAGTCTTGCCCGTGGCCCGGGATGTCCCGGTTCTTGCCGGCGTCTGCGGAACGGATCCGTTCCGCCTAATGCCGGTCTTCCTGCGAGAAATCAAGGCCATGGGATTCAGTGGTGTCCAGAACTTCCCAACCGTGGGTCTGATCGACGGGCTCTTCCGCCAGAATCTGGAGGAGACCGGCATGGGTTTCGCCAAGGAAGTCGAGATGATCGGCATTGCCGCCGAACTGGGCCTGCTGACCACGCCCTACGTCTTCACCCCGGACGAAGCGGTCGCGATGACGCATGCAGGAGCTGATGTCCTGGTCGCCCATATGGGACTGACCACGAAGGGGCTGATCGGGGCTCAGACTGCCAAAACGCTTGACCGGGCGGCCACTGAAATCCAGGCGATTCGCGACGCCGCCTGCGCGGTGCGTGCGAATGTTCTCGTGATCTGCCACGGCGGACCGATAAGCGAGCCGGAGGACGTGCGTTACATTTTCGAACACACGCAGGGCGTGGCCGGCTTTTTTGGAGCCAGCAGTGTCGAGCGACTGCCCACGGAACGAGCAATCACCAACCAGGTAAAGGCCTTCAAAGACATCGTTCGGCAGGGTTCGCCATTCGGGCACGGCGCTATCTGATTGAGGCCCAGGGCTCTTCGCCCTCGACATCGACGAGTTCGTAGCCCTGTTCGCCAATGGCCGGGCTGAGAATGGCGAGCAGCTTGGCATCGCCGTTGACGGCATTGAAGGAGGCGTGCACCACGTCCGGACCGATGAAGGCGGAGTCTCCCGGGACAAGCATGCGCTTCTCCTGGTCCACCCACTGTTCCACCTCGCCCTCGATCACGTAGATAACTTCCTCTTGGCTGGGGTGCTTGTGAAAGGCGTGGCCCGCCTCGGGCTTAAGGTCGACCTCGAGAACTACCAAGGATCGTGCGCCCGTGTCGGCCGGGCTGCTGAACCAGGCCAGCGTCCCCCAGGGCAAGGCTTCCCGGCGGACTTCGCTGGAAGATGTGAATCTGCCTGTCATGCTCCGTTTTCCATGGTTGGCCCTTTCCGTATGCCATCCCTTGCCGCTGGCGCGGCATACGCGACCAGGGCAATCCCCATCCCGGTCAGGGACGACAATCAACAAGATATCACGCCGGTTGAGAACCTTGGCATCCAGCGCGACCAACGGTGCGCGTTGCTGGTCTGTTTCTTACAACTGGCTCACTTCGGTACCGGCGCGGGCCCTTCGCTTTGGGGCTTATATACGATGGTGGACACCACGCATATCCGGTTCACGGGTCGCGGGAGTCCCTGTGGTTGGCCTTGCGGCCGACCAGGGAGGGAGCGCTCCTCGCCGTGCAGCAGCCCCAGTCCCTCCCGCACCAGGATGTTGATCGCCGCGTTGTGGTCGGCGTGCGCCTGGAACCCGCAGGCTCCGCACGCGACGGTTTGACTTGGCTGTGTGCCCGCACAGGCTGCAGGCTTGCGAAGTGTAGGCGGGGTTCACATACACAACCTGCCCGGCCTTGTAATCGAGCTTGCGCTCCAACGGTCCCCAGCCGGACGCTAGGATGGAACGGTTGAGGCCGGACTCCTGCTTGACCCGCACCGTTAGAGGCTTGCCGTCGGCGTACCGAAGAATCGGTCCAAGCCGTGTCCAGCCCATCTTGGGGACGTACTCCCGTCCTCGATGCGCACGTGGGAGGGGATGGTGAAGCCGGGCCGTGTGTAGTACGTGGCCTTGTACTGCGGACGCCCGTGGTCCGGACGGTCCGGGTCGAAGAACGCGGCATGGGCGTTGCCCATGTCCTTGCAGGTGTACCGGACGATTTCGTAGCGGTAGGCCTGCAGCCACGCGTTGCCGGGTGCGTTCCGCAACTGCGTGAACCGCTGGCCCAGCGTAAAGAAGGTCGGACTGCCCGGATATCCCCCAGCTTGCCGGACGTCTTCCACCTCCGGGAGTCCGTCTCGTGCCCGGCCAGCACGTGGTTCCAGGCGAACCGGCAGGCACCCGCCAGTTGTTCGAGGTACCGGCCGTTCGCGGCGGTGCCGGGATACAGACGCACGCGCAGTGTCCGTGTGACGGTCCGGGGCTCCTGCGTTGTAGACTGCGGGGTGCTGGCCACGGTGTCCCCATCACCGTGTCCGGTTGAGGGCCCGGTTCACAGTCGGGTCCTCTCTTTCGCAGGAATTGCAGCACAAGAGTTCGACTGTCAACTATCGGATATAAGTCCTTTCGCTTTCGGTTGATGGGGGTGCTGTTGCAAGGCCCGGTAACTCGAGTCCGGGGCTTGCATCCCTACCTTGGTTCCGGTCCGTTCCTCAAACAGGGCGCGCACGTCCCCGTGGGGCAGTACTAACGCAATCCCTTCGTCGTACAGCCGCGCCGGAATATCGCAGACGGCATTGGCGTCCGCGTCCAACACAACCCCGTCCATGCCGTAACACTGGTCCCTGTGACGCGTGCTCTGCCACAGGCCCGTTCGGGAGTCGATTTGCGAAGTGCAGGCCGGGTTGACCAAACCTGACGCAGAAACCCCTGCATCGGGATATCGCAGTGAGGGTACCGGCCACCACGCCGTTCGTCCGGCCGCGATCCGGGCGACCACGCTCCCGACCATGACAGCGTCGGCCAAAAAATCCAAGGTGTCGGAACGAAGGACTGTACCGGAGCGCATCGCGGCCGGTGTACAGATCGTGGACCATCCCCTGCCCAGCTTCTTCAAGACTGCCGACAACCCTGAAAATCGAACCCTCGCCAACAAATCTGAAACAGGGGTGTCCGGTAGCCGGATTTGACGCCTGGCCCGGGCCGGCCTATCATTGCCACGCCATGCGGTCCTGTCGGCGGCACGTCGGCGAGACCCCTCGGGGCGTAGCGCAGCCCGGAAGCGCACTTCAATGGGGTTGAAGAGGTCGGAGGTTCAAATCCTCTCGCCCCGACTTCACGACCGGCAGGTACCGGAGCCTGCCACCAATCTGAAGGTCCGGCGCCAAGCCGGGCCTTTGCGCGTCCGCGCCGGTTGGATCCGGCACGTCGAAACGCCTACGAAAGTCAAACATTGGCCGCCGGCCGGCCGGCGCTCCCTATGCTACGATCGCCGATGCTCCCAGGAGCATTTCTCTAGTCCAAACCACCCTTGAACCGCAATTTTCCACCATGTCGGACACCGTAGCACCCGGACCCGAAAAACTGCAGTATCAAACTGAAGTCAAGCAGCTGCTGGATATCCTGGCCCACTCCCTGTACACCGAAAAGGACATTTTTCTGCGGGAGTTGATATCGAACGCCTCGGACGCCCTGAACCGCATCCAGTTCGAGATGCTGACCAATCAGGATGTGACGGACGCGGATGCGGAGCTGGCCATCTGGCTGGAGCCCGATCGGGACGCGGGCATTCTGCGCATTTCGGACAGTGGCATTGGCATGAATCGGGAGGAACTGGTCACCAACCTTGGCACCATCGCCCATTCGGGGGCCAAGGCCTTCCTGAACGGCGTGGAACCCGGCGAAACCAGCGTGGAGGAGATCATAGGCCAGTTCGGGGTCGGGTTCTACTCGGTATTCATGGTTGCCAAGGAGGTCAGGGTCACCAGCCGGTCCCATCGTCCGGAGGAGACGGCCTGGACCTGGATTTCAGACGGTGGCAGCGAATACGAACTGGTTCCCGCCGACAAGGAGAACCGCGGCACGGAAATCGAGATTCGGCTCAAGGATGATGACAGCGACTTCGCGGATGCCTGGCGTCTGGAGGAAATTGTCAAGCGGCATTCGGACTTCGTGTCCTTCCCGATTTACCTGGTGGAACCGGTCGAACCCGCCGACGCCGAAACCGGGGAGGATGCAGAGGAGACCGTCGAGGCCGAGGCCACGGACGAGGATGGAGCCGGTGTCTCACAGACCAAACTTAATAGCCAGACCGCCATCTGGCGCCAGACGCCCAGTTCGGTGGCGGAGGAGGACTACAATCAGTTCTTCCGCCAGCTGGCCCTTGGGGCGGACGACCCCCTGTTGCACATTCACCTGGTGACGGACTCGCCGGTCGATATCCGCACCGTGCTCTTTATTCCGCCCAAGCGGCCCGACGACATCTTCATGGCCCATCGGGAGGACGGCCTGCGCCTCTACTCGCGCAAGATTCTGATCCAGAAGCACAACCGGGATCTGCTGCCCGAGTATCTGCGCTTCGTGGAAGGGGTCGTTGATTCGGAGGATCTGCCTCTCAATGTCTCCCGCGAGACCATTCAGGACAATCCGGCCACGCGGCAAATCAGCCAAACCCTGGCCCGGCGCGTATTGCGGGAACTGGATCGGCTGGCCGGCCGCGACGCGAAGGCATACGACCGGTTCTGGGACCAGTTCGGTATGTTCATCAAGGCCGGTCTGGCCACGGACTTCGAGCGCCGCGACAGCCTGATCGGCCTGCTGCGGTTCAAGAGCACCAAGAGCGGCGACGACTGGATCACGCTCGAACAGTATGCGGAGCGCATGCCGGCCAACCAGAAGTCCATTTACTACGTGGAAGGTCCGGATTTGGACGCGGCCCGGCGCAGTCCGCACCTGGACTACTACAAGGCCCATGATCTCGAGGTTCTCTACTTCAGCGATCCTGTGGCCGACGCCTATCTGTCCATGTCCCTGATGGACTTTCGGGAGATGAAGCTGGTTAATGTGGACAGCACCGATGTGGAGGTGCCGGATACGGTTAGCGACGAGGAGGTCCCTACCGAGGCCGGCGAGGCGTTGCAGGGTCTGGTGGAGAGGTTCAAGGAAGTATTGGGTGAGCGGGTGGAGGATGTGCGCAGCTCCAGCTTGCTGGTGGAAAATCCCAGTCGGCTGGTCTATGCCGGCGAAAGCATGTCGCGCGCGTTTGAGCGCATGAGCAACCTGATGGGTCAGGAAGCCCCCCAGCAGAAACGCATCCTGGAGTTAAATCCGGATCACGAATTGGTCCGGAACCTGAAGGCCCGGCAGGAAGCCGACCCGGCGGATCCCCTGCTGACCGAACTCGTCGAACAGGTGTACGACAACGCCCTGCTGCTGGAGGACATGCATCCGGACCCGGCGGCCATGACCGAGCGCATCCTCGCAATCATGGTGGCGGCCTCGCGCGCTTGATGCCGGCGCTGGGGTGACTGAATCACATTCCCTCCGCCATCCCGGCCCAACCCGGACCCGAACGAGTCATGACACCCATGAAGATCCACGACCGGATCCTCGTGGGCGACGTTGTGCAGATGCGCAAACCCCATGCGTGCGGCGGCGACGTCTGGACGATCTACCGGGTTGGCGCGGACATTGGTATGGACTGCCGTACCTGTGGTCGCAGGACCATGCTGACCCGGCGACGCTTTACCCATCGCATGCGACGCATGCTGGAACGGGGGGCTGAACCCCCTGCCGAAGGGCAGGGACGGCATGGCTCCGCTTGAGATTCACGTGGGTCTGAGCCGGGCCTGCCTGATCCTTACGGCCGTCACGGGCCTTTGGGCACTGTGGTCGGGTATCCGCAACCAAGCCCTGTCCGGGTCCTGGATGGGAACCGCGCTCGTGTGCGAACTCCTCCTGCTGGCTCAGTTGCTGGCAGGGGGCTGGCTCTGGTTCTTCACGGACTGGTACCTGCCGCGTCCGTATCTGCACGTGTTGTACGGCATCGTGGTGGTGATTTCGCTGCCGGCGGCCTGGGGCTGGCTGAACCGCCAGCCGGAAGAACGTGCCCGGTCGTTTGGCATGGCCGGGGGCTGTGTTTTTATTGTTTTTGCGCTGTTGAGGGCTATACAGGTAGCATAGCCGCGTTGCGGGCCGGGCAATCTGGCCTCGGTCTGTCCGCAGATTCTGGCCAATCCGCCAAAGGAAGGTCAAAAGCAGCGCCAAGATCATGCACCTCGACAGTTCCGTGCCGGGAACCGAGGCTCCTGTGACCCTGTCCCGGCGTGTGCTGGTTCTCAATGCCAGCTATGAGCCGCTGAGCTTGATCCCGGTGCGCCGGGCGATCGTGCTTCTGATGGAGCGCAAGGCGGAACTCATCGAGTCCGGCAAGCGGGTGATTAGGACGGTCAGTCGCCAGCTGCCCATTCCCCTGATCATCCGGCTCAGCCATTTCGTCCGCGTGCCGCGGCGGGAGTCGCCGCCCTCGCGCAACGCCGTGATGCTGCGCGATGCCCACACCTGTGCCTATTGCGGCCAGCAGAAGGCGCGCAACCAGTTGACCATCGACCATGTGGTGCCCCGTAGCCGGGGCGGCAGCCACACTTGGACCAACCTGGTGACGGCCTGCCAGCGTTGCAACCAGTTCAAGGGGCACCGGACCCTGGAAGAGGCCCGCATGAAACTGCTGTGGCAGCCGTCCCAGCCCAGTCATGTGACGCTGGTGCTTCTGCGCAACCCGGTTGCGGCGGAGCGGTATCGCTTGCTGGTGGCTGGCGAGGCTGTGGCAGCCTGACCTGCGCCGTCGGCAAAACCGTCGCGTCCAACCCTTTTTCGCAAACCCGGGAGGCGTGGCCGGGAACCCGTACACGACTTCCGGGATTTCGCTTAGACGGATAATGGTGATTCTGTCCGGCGTACGGCCCCGGACTGCGGTGCTCAATCCATCGTGACATTGGCAGGCATCGTGATGCAACTCGAATCCGGATTCCCATTTAACCAACCGGTTGTCTGGACGCCGACAACCGAGCAGATCGAAGCCAGCAACCTGGTGGCGTTCCAGCATCGAATGGGACTGCCGAACCTGGCGGCCCTGGAACGCAAGGCCGCCGACGATCCGGCCTGGTTCTGGAGTCGGGTGTTGGCGGATCTGGACATTCGCTTCGAGCAGCCCTGGACGCAGGTTTTGGACCTGTCGCGGGGAACACCCCATGCGCGTTGGTGCGTGGACGGTCGTCTGAACATAACCGTTTCCTGCCTCGACAAGTGGCAGCAGGGGACCGATGTGAATCCCGAAGCCGACCTTGCCTTGATTCGGGTGGGGGAAGACGGTCAGGAGTGCTCGCTGTCCTACGGAGAGCTGTTCAGGAAGGTTGAAGCATGCGCCGCCGGCCTGAGGTCCCTGGGACTTGGGATCGGGGACTCGGTCGGCATATGGATGCCGATGGTACCGGAAACCGTCATCGCCTTCCTCGCCATCATCCGCATCGGTGCCATTGCCCTGCCCCTGTTCAGTGGGTTTGGTCGGTCCGCGGTCGTGGACCGACTGCTGGCGGGCCGGGCGCGCGCGGTGGTGACGGTGGACGGGTATCGGCGGCGGCGGCGGTGGGTGGACGCCTTCCCGATCCTGCAGTCGGTGAGATCCGAACTACCGAACTTGGAGCATGTGGTACTGGTACGGACTGATGATCCCGACGTTGTACCGGCGGACGTGTCCGCGGATCCGGCGGTGCACCTGTGGTCGGATCTGTGCGAGCAGACCCCGGTTGGGCGTGCGTGCGCGGCCGAGATCATGGGCAGCGAGGATCCCTGCCTCGTCATCTTCACCAGTGGCACGACGGGTGCGCCCAAGGGGATGGTCCACACCCACTGCGGGTTTCCCGTCAAGGCTGCCCAGGACATGTGCCACGGCATGGATGTTCGGTCGTCGGACACCGTCTTCTGGCACACGGATCTCGGCTGGATGATGGGGCCGTGGCTAATCTTCGGGTCACTGCTCCTGGGCGGGACCATGGTCATTTACGATGGCGCTCCGGACTGGCCCGGTGCCGATCGGATTTGGGAAATCTGTGCCCGGCACGGGGTTACGCTGTTGGGAATAACGCCGATACTGGCCCGGTACATGCAGGGCCAGGACGCGGGGATGGTGAAGCGGCACGATCTGTCCGCCCTGAGGGCCGTCGCCTCGTCCGGCAGTCCGTGGGATCCCGGGTCGTGGATGTGGGTGTTCGAGCAGGTCCTGGACGGCACCAGGCCCATCCTGAACTATTCCGGCGGTACCGAGATCAGCGGTGGCATCGTTGGCTGTTCGGTGGTGAAGCCGCTCAAGCCGTGCAGTTTCAATGACCCGCTGCCGGGCATGGCGGTCGACGTGGTCGACGAACGCGGCGAGCCCGTGCGCGACCGGATCGGCGAACTGGTGGTTCGCAACCCCTGGATTGGCATGACCCGGGGATTCTGGCAGGATGGGGAAGACCGCTACCTGGATACCTACTGGTCCGAGTGGCCCGACCTGTGGCGCCAGGGCGACCTGGCCGTCCTGGACAGCGACGGATTCTGGTTCCTGTTGGGCCGCAGCGACGACACGATGAACATTTCCGGCAAGCGGCTGGGGCCCACCGAGTACGAACAGGTGCTGGTCAGACAACCGGATGTGGCGGAAGCGGCAGCGGTGGGAGTGCCGGACCCACTCAAGGGAGAAAAGGCAATCTGCTTTTGTGTACCGTTCCCCGATTCCAACCCGGATCCGGAACTTGGGGAACGGCTCCGCGCAGTCGTGGCCAGAGACATGGGGAGGGCCCTGCGGCCGGATGCGATCTGCATCGTGCCGGCCCTGCCCAAGACCCGGAATTCCAAGGTCATGCGCAGGTTGTTGCGCGACATGTGGCGGGGAGATCCGCTGGGCGACACCACAAACCTTGAGGATCGATCCATCTTGGCCGGGGTGGAGGCAGCCATACGCGCCTGTCAGGTCGCAATGGCCCCAAACGATCCCTGAATGCGGGCGGAGGCCGGATCAGGGCGCTGTGCTAGAATCCGGAACCGGATGTGGGATTTGACCTCCCCTTCGCTGCATTCTCTGGGTCCCACAAAATGCAGGTCACATGCTTCTACTGCGGCGCCGAAGCCGTAGTGACCCCCGAGTATCCCGAGTGCCGTCAGTGCACCGGGGACCTGTCCTCCCTCATCACCTCCGACCTGAAGGCCGCCTACTACTACGACAAGGCCCGCGATGCCGCCGAACAGGGCGCGCATTTCATAGCCCTGCAACAGATCCAACGGGGCTTGCAGGCCCAGGACACCTCGGAACTGCACCTGCTGGCCGCAATTTTGCACGCGGACTTGGAACAGGAGGAGCAGTTGCGCGCCCATATCGGCGCAATTCCGGTCAACGATGTACTGCGGCCCGAGGCGGAAGCCCTGCTCAAGCGGTTGGTTCGGCGGCGAATCGGATCACGGGCCCAGGAACCCGACAGCAACTCCAGTCCCCCGGAGGCCGCGCCCGCAGACGAATCGTTCTGGGGTTGGGGTCTGCGCAATGCGACCATCGGGGCGATCCTGGTTGTGGTGGCTGCCATAGCGGCCCTGTCCGTGGTGCGGCATCCGGTTGGCAACCTGCAGGCACTGATTCCCGCTTGGTTGACGCAGCAAGCCGGACCGACGCCCTTGGTCCAGACCGAAGTTCCGGCGAGCGCAGCGGAACCGCTCCTGGCGGCTGCCGACGATTCTGCACAGCCCGACCAGTCGGCGGACTCCGCCGCGTCCGAGGAGGTCGTCCAGGCACCGGAGCCGGCAACGCAACCTGCGGTTGAGATCGTCCAGGCGGATGGTTCCGAATCAGGCGACGCATGGTCGCAGCAGGTTGCGCTCAACGTCCTGGAGCGCATCGCGCTGAAGCGCATCGATTTCGGACCGGTCCTGGGCCAGCTTGGCTATCCGGAACTGGAGGAGCGGGAGATTGTGGCCGTGGTCCAGGGTGATCAGCTGGTGCTGATGGGCACGGTGGAATCCCTAGCCGAACGGACCACGCTCCTGGATGCCGTCAGCGGCATTCCCGGCTTGGGCGAGGTGGATGCCGAAGCGCTGAACGTGGTGGTTCCTTCACAGACCCATATCGTGGTTAGTGGGGATTCGCTCTGGAACCTCGCCTACCGCTATCTCGGGGATGGCAATCTCTGGCCCGAAATCGTGGCTGCCAATCCCAATTCGGAGAATGGCCTGCTGGTCATCGGCCAGGAAATTCAGATTCCGGAACGGCAGATTCCCGTCGGTTCCTAGCCGAGGTTCGACCGCGCCAGGTCGGACCCATCGAGAGCGCGTCAAGGAGCCGCAGTGGAGGCGCCGCCCGTCCCCGGCGGCCGTGCGTCAGCGCGCCGATGTCATCGGCATGATGACCTGGAGGAAGTCCCGGCCCTTGGATTCTTCGGAGGCGGAAGGGCAAAGCTTGGCCGGCCGGTTGTTCTGTGTCATGTCCATGACCACGAACTCGGTCTGGATGTGGGTCAGGGCATCGATCAGGTATTGGCCGTTGAAGGAAATGTCCAGGGCCTCCCCGGAAATCCTGGCCTCGAGCTTGTTCCGGCTGTCGCCGCGGTCGTTGCTTTCCGAACTGATCTCGATGCAGTCTTCCTCGGTGTTGAACTTCGCCGTAACAATATTGTTGTTCTCGCGGGTCAGCAGGAAGGAAGCCCTGGTGGCCTGCAGCAGGTTGTTGCGGTCCACGATCACCGAGGTGGCACCTTCCTGCGGGATGATCCGGTTGTAATCGGGGAAGTGGGCGTCAACCAGCTGACAGATAAGCAGGACCTCGACGAACGAGCCGCGCTCGTGGCTGAGGCCGTGCAGGTTGGCCAAAATCTGGCTGTGGTTGTTGGTGACGGCAACATCCACCGGCTTGGACGAGTCGGCATCCGCGAGGATGCGCGACAGTTCGGACAGGGCACGGGCGGGAACCAGGATCTTCTGGTCCCGTTCCGCCTGTTCGAGGGTCGTGTGCCGCACGGCCAGGCGGAAGCCATCCGTGGCGGCCAAGGTCAGACCGGTATCGGCCAGTTCCACTTGCACGCAAGCCAGGTTGGGACGATCCTCTCCGGTGGCGGCGGCGAAGGCCGTCTCCTCGATCATCGTGCGCAGTTCGTGGGTATCCAGATTCAGGGTCGCCTCCATCTCATGGATGGAATCCTGGACATCGGGGAACTGGTTGGCCTCGATGGTGTTGAAGGCGGTGCGAAACTGGCCGCAGGAGACCTCCAGTTGCCGGGACTGGGTCAGGTAGGTCAGGTTCACCGGCTTGCCGGAGGGCAGCAGGTTAACGAATTCCGTCAACAGACGCACAGGGACGGTCAGGGCCCCTTCCTCTTCCACCGTGCCATTGATCCAGACGTTGATGGATACGTCCAGATTGGTGCAAACCAAGCGGATGCGGCCGTTTTCAACAGCAATCAGGATGTTTTCCAGAACCGGCATGGTGACGCGTGAAGACGTCACGCGGCCGGCAATCGACAGGCCCTTGGCCAGGTTCTCCTGCAAACAACTGATGCGCATGAGGTTTTAAGGCATTGGTGCGATTGGCCGGACGGAAAGCGACCCGCGGTCATTCGCAACGAGAGTAAAAGGGAATAAAGTATAGCAATAGATGGGCGGCAATGGTCCTTCCGGACCACCGGTGGCACTGTTACAGTTTCTTAATTTTGGCTGAGCTGGACTTTGTACAACTTTGAGCGGTGTGTCGCCGGGATGGTCCCGGTCGTGTCAGGCGGTGTAGCAGAGGAACTCCCAGAGTTGGGCCGGGTCCAGCGGTGGGGGTTTTGGCCTGTCGGGAGGCGGTCGGGACCGTGAAAAAGGAGGCCTGCCGGTCCAGAGGGTGAGCCGCACGAGGGCCAGGGCATCGGCGAAGGTGGGCCGGGTCTTGGGATACCAGGCGGCCCGGCGCGGCACCAGGGGCCGGCCCCGCAGCAGGGTGTGGGCGACCACGGTCACCCAACTGAAGAGACCCAGCAGGACGGGGGTGGTGCGGGCGATGGCGGGGGCCGCCCACTGGCGCTGGGTCTCCCCGCCCAGGTGGGTGCGCACGGCCTGGAAGGTGACCTCCACCTGCCAGCGACGCAGGAACCAGGCCACCATCGTGTGCGGTGCGCGCTGCGGGTCGGTGCAGAGCAGGGCCGTCGGTGCGCGGACCCCGACCGGGTCCCGCAGCAGGACCCAACGCAGGGGCACGACGGGCTGGCCGGAGTGGTACCAGAGGGCTGTGCCCGTGGCATAGTCCAGGACCTTGCGGCGCCCGTCGTACCAGCGTACGGTCAGCGGTCTCCAGGTCGTCTGCGGGTCTGCCAACCGCTGCCGCAGCGAAGGCAGACGCGCCCCCTTGAGCCGCGGGCGGCCGGTCTGGCCTGGTCGCCGCGGAGGCGGAGGCGCATACAGGGCTGCATCCAGGCGCAGGCGCACGACGGCCACAATGGACCGTCGTTGACAGGCCGCCAGCAGGCGCAGGGTGGCATAGGTCCGGTCGGCCACCACGACCAGTTTCCGGTCGGGCAGCCAGCGGCACAGGAGACCCAGCATCTGGCGCGCCCAGTCGGTAAGCGTCTTGTGGCGCCGACCCTGTTCCGCATGGTAGCGGGCCGACGGCGCCAGGACCGTGAGGAAGGGCAGGGCCCAGACCCGTCCCGCCCAGGGGATCTTGACGAGCCACATCAGGCTGAGCCAACGCAGGCCCATGGCCTTGACGAAGTGGCTGTGCGAGGAGCGTACCGCGTCCCGGTACACCCCCTTGGCTTCAATGCGCGGCCCCGCGCGCCGCTCGATGGTCTCGTCCAGGCCAAACACCAGGGGACCGCCCGGGTCCAGGTGGTGCAGCAGCAGGGCCAGCAGCCGTCGGCTGGCGGCCAGGGCGGACCAACGGGCCCGGTTGAGCACCTGGTGGTAGAGGGCGAAGTCGGGTGCGGCCTGCCGTCCCAGCACCCGCAGGCAGGCGCACACGGTGCGTCGGCCAGGGGCCAGCACAGCCCCCATGAGCAGCTGCTGGGCCTTGCGCCAGGTGCGCACATCGAACAGCGAGGCGAAGGGCGACAGCAACGGTACAATGGCGTCCGGCAGGCTGGGCATGATGAACCTTTGGTGATGAATTGGTTCATTCTGCCAGCCTGCTTTTCCCTCCCTGTGCCGACGTCAAGTTGTACAAAGTCCAGCTGAGAACACAACAAACAAACGTTCTGCGCCATGGACGTCAACCTGTTCTCGGTTAGGTGGAAGTCCAGGTCGCGCGTCCGGGCTGTCCGGATGGCCGGCTTTGGTGCGGGGACAGGATCTTGGCAGGGCAATTGGAGTCTGAGCCAACCGGATAATGGCCCCCAGACGCGTCAACTCGAGCGTGCCTTCATTCGGCTGTACCGTCGTCAGAGGCGGTGGCCCGGCCTCGAACTGCATCGATGGATTGGCCTGCGCACAAGCGCGTCCGGGGCAACCGGCGGGAATGGATCCGACGTTCTTCCGGGGACCACATGCAACACCCCCAGTGGAAAGTTCCGATGTATTCAGGACTCGGGGTGGTGTAGCTTCTCCTCCAGATCCCGGATCCGCTCCGCCGCGACCCGCGCAGCCTCCGGCCGGGCCTGCCGTTCCGCCAACCGGCCGGACACGGAGTGGTGCCGGACCGCGGGGGCCCCTGTCGCCCGTAGGGGCGTCGCGACCGAACCGGGACCCCAGTGGTGCCTGCTCCATCCGGACTTGAACTGCAGGGGTTGCCACACAGTCCCTATCAACCGAGAGCGAATGACCCGCGCCGGTACCAAAGTGTGCCGGTTAAAGGAACAGGACCTCATCCGTTGTAACGGGAGTCCAGATCATCGATCAACCGCCGGTCCGGCCGATTTGGCACGGATGCGGTGGCCACGTCCTGTTGGACGGTGCGCCGGGTGGGCCGATGGGCGGCCATGGAACGCGTGCCGTGCAGTTCGGCCTCGCGCATCCGGTAGTTGGCGTCGGCCGCAAACAGACCAGCCCGTTCCCGCTGCTTCAGTCCCAGGTTGCCGACCAGCATCTTCACGCGTGTGAGCGTACCCACCAGATCGTGGACGGGCTTGGTGCCGGTACCCAAAAGGATGCCGGACAGCAGGACATCCCAGGCAACCGGAACCTGATCCAGAACGCCGTTCGCCTGCGGTTGCAGGTAGCTGAGCAACCGGATGTCTGTGTATCCGGTAATGGCGACCCCCAGGACGCCGGCTATGATGAGGCTGAGGCCGCTCTTGAGTTGCGTGTAGTCGGGGCGTTTCAGGTCCGCAGCCTGCCATCCTCCGACGCGCAGCAGGAACCACTCGACCAGGTTCCAGAACACCTCGATGGCCCTTTCCAGACTGGCGGAGGCCGCCAGCATGGGTACGAGCACGGGCCAGGCCTCGACTGCGTTGGATCCCGGAAACGTTTGGGCGGCCGATGCGGCCGATGCGGTCCGGACCGATACAAAGGCAAGTAACGCACCCAGTCCGGCGGCCCAGACCATGGTGGACCGCCAGCGCACTGGCGGCACGGTTGGGCGGTGCAGACGCGATGTTAGGGACATGAAGGCCCCGCGGTGTCGATGGCTGTGGCGGGGGGCGGGAGAGGGCCCTAATTAACAATCATAGCGATTGCGGCCGGCATTGTTTCGAATGTGATCGAATCGGTTGCCGTTCAGATGGCGGCGGCCAGGGACGCCAGCAGTTGGACACCGTACCCGGAAGCTCCCTTGGGCTGTCCTGGCTTGCCCTTGCCCTGCAACGCCATGTAGGCGATGTCCAGGTGGGCCCACGGGTAGTCCTCAGTGAAGTGTTCCAGGAACTTGGCCGACGAGGATACGCCTCCCATGCGGCTGCCCGCATTCTTGACCTCGGCCATGTCGCTCTTGATGTCGTCCTTGTACTCGTCGTACATCGGCATCGGCCAGACCCGGTCGCCCGTGGCGGCGGCCGCCGCCACGATGGCTTCCTGCAAGGCATCGTCGTTCGCGAACAGGCCGGCGGCCTGGGAACCGAGCGCAATGCCGATGGCTCCGGTCAGTGTGGCCAGATCGACCACGGCGGACGGCGAGAACCGCTTGACATAACCCAAGCAGTCCGCCAATACCAGTCGGCCTTCGGCATCCGTGTTGATGATTTCCGCGGTCTTGCCGCTGATGCCGGTGAGAATGTCGCCGGGACGGTAGGCATCACCGTCGGGCATGTTCTCGACACAGATGGCCAGGCCAAAGACCCGTCGGGGGATGTTCAGGGCGGAAATGGCCAGCATGGCGCCGCAGACGGCTCCGGCACCGCCCATGTCGGTCTTCATCTCCTCCATGCCGGAGGGTGGCTTCAGCGAGATTCCGCCCGTGTCGAAGGTGATGCCCTTGCCGAGGAAGATCAGGGGCTGCTGTTCCTCGAGTTCCTCCGGTTCGTGGCGGAGGATGATGAGCTGTGCTTCGCGTCGGCTGCCGCGGGAGACCCCCAGGATCATGTCCATGCCCAGCTCGCGCATGGCCTCTTCGCCGAGCACCTCGCACTTGAGAGCGGTGTCCGCCGCCGCGGCCCTTACGCGGTCAGCCATTTCCGCGGGGTAGAGCAGGTTGGGAGGTTCGTTGACCAAATCACGTGTGAAGCCGACCCCGTCGGCCAAGGCCCGGCCGGCATCCAAGCCGGCCTGCATGGCGGGAATCTGCTCGGCGTGGTACTCCACCAGCGTGCAGGTGGACACGCCCTGCTCCTTGTCGTCGGCCGGATACTTGCGCACCTTGTAGGAGGCCAACAGGGATCCCAGGGCCAGCGCCTTGGCCATGGCCTCCGTGTCCTGGCCGCCAATCCCGGTTCCATGGCAAATGGTGGCCACGGTCCGCACGCCCTTGAGGCCGGCAGCCCTGGCCAAGCCCGCGGCGGCAGCCTTGCGCGCAGCCAGGAAGTCAAAATTCCCGGCCTTGCCCAGTCCCGTCACGATGACCCTGGGCGCCGCGATGGCTCCGTTGGTGTACAGCAGCAGCGTGGTGTCCGCCTCGCCCTTGAAGTCTCCCGCCGCGATGGCGCTGGTGATCGCCCCGTTCAGGGCCCGGTCGACGAAACCCGTGGCGCCGCCCGGGTGGTTGACATCCTCGAAGAGGTTGACGATGACGCAGTCCGCCTCGGTGGCGGCGATGTCGCCTTGCTGTATCAGGAGCTCCATGGAAGTTCTGTCCTTTGATCGGGCTGTGATTGGAAAGCGCCGGTGTTCAGGCCTTGCGGTTCAAGGCCTGGAAGCGCTCCCCGGCCTGATCCAGCGTCTCGTCGGTCTTGCAGAATGTGAACCGCGCCAGGTCCGCGACCAGGTGCCGGTTGTCCTCGCTGTAGAAGGCACTGGGGGGAATGGCCACGACGCCGATTTCGCCGGTGAGCCAGCGGCAGACCGTCACGTCGCGGGGTTCGGACGGGTTTGGCGGCACATCCAGGTGGCTGGTGTCCGAGAGGATGAAGTAGGAACCGTGGGGCACGCAGGAGGACAGGCCGGCAGCCTCCAGGTAGCCCAGCAGCCGATCCCGCTTGGCCTGGTACATTTCCCCCAGCCACTCGAAGTAGCCCTGTTCCCCGGCCACGCGGAATCCGGTGGCCACGGCCTCCTGGAACGGGGTGGAAATCGTGAACGGGATCCACTGGTGGGCCATCAGGATGGCATGGACAATTTCGGGCGGCGCAATGGCCCAGCCGATTTTCCAGCCGGTGACGGAGAAGGTCTTGCCGGAACTGCCCAGGGTGATGGTGTGTTCCCACATGCCCGGCAGGGTCGCCATGCGCACGTGTTCCACACCGTCGTAGGTAATCCACTCGTAGGCTTCGTCACACAGCACGTAGACGGGCTGGTGGCTTTGGCTGTGCCGCTGCACGATGTCCGCAATCTGCTCCAGTTCCTCCCTGCTGAACATCTTGCCGACCGGGTTGTGCGGCGTGTTGATGATCAGCATGCGGGTGCGTTCGGAGAACGCATCCGCGAGGCGGTCCATGTCCAGCTTCCAGTCGGCCGCCGTCAGCGTCCGTCCCGGCGTCCGCCCGGGGATTTCCAGCGGCACGTAGACCGGCGTGCCGCCGGCCATGACGGCACAGGCCGGGTAGCTGTCGTAAAACGGCTCCATCATGATTACTTCGTCGCCCGGATTGACGACGGCCTGCACCGACGCGAAGATGCCTTCCGTAGCCCCCACCGTGGTGACCACCTCGGTCATTGGGTTCAGGGTGCGGCCGAACAGCGGACCGTAGAACTTCGCCAGGGCCTCGACCAGTTCCTGATGGCCGCCGCTCCGCGTGTACTGGTTGAGATCCTGGGCGATGGCGTCCTGGCCGGCCTGCTTGATGAAGTCCGGCGCCGCGAAGTTGGGGAAGCCCTGCCCCAGATTGATCGCGCCCCGCTCGTTGGCCAGGGCCGTGAATTCGGCAAAGACGGTGGCGCCGAATCCGGTGACCCGGTGGGCAGGTTCGAACGGAGGGGCCTTGTACGGAGCGGTTACGGCAGGCATGGACGGATCGCCGGATGGATTTGAATTGGAAACGGGGAGGACCGGGCGCGGGCGACGCACCGGATCGAGAAATTATAGCCATCGATTTGGGTTCCGGCCTTGTGCCGCGGGCTGCGATCCGGTGTCTGATAGTCTGGATCGAGTCTGTTCAGGAAGTATTGCCAAGGAGTGTAGGGACCATGCTGTCGGATTTGCGCATCACCGCCGTTGAACCGTTGCAGGCCGATGCGGCCTGGGCCGCCTATACATTCGTCAAGGTGGAGACGGATGCGGGGATCACCGGATACGCGGAGGTGACCGATTGGCGCATGCCATCCGCGGTGGCCGGTGGCGTGCGGGATTTGTCGGCATCCCTGATTGGTCGAGGTGCCCTGGCCATTGAACAGCGTTTGCAGGATATGCATCGGCAGTCCTGCCAGGGTCCGGGCGGAGTCATCCAGCGGTCGATTGCCGGGATCGAATGTGCCCTTCTGGACATCAAGGGCAAGGCCTTGGGCGTGCCGGTATACGAACTGCTGGGCGGCAAGGTGCGGGATCGAATTCGACTCTACTGGTCCCACTGCGGCACCTACCGGGCCCGTTACCCGGCACTGTATGGCAAACCCCTGAAGACCTACGCGGACGTGGAAGCCTTGGGCCGGGAGGTGGTGGACCGGGGCTATACGGCCCTCAAGACCAACGTGGTCGTGCCCGGCGATCCGGCTCGAGCCCTCAACACCTTTGATGCAAAGGACATGGACTTCGTGGTGTCGTCGGTCGTTAAGTTGATCGAGGCCTTCAAGCGCGGTGCCGGCGAACGGTTCGACACGGCCCTGGACCTGAACTTCCATTTTGACACC
This sequence comes from Caldilineales bacterium, assembly GCA_012271135.1. Classification (GTDB taxonomy): domain Bacteria; phylum Chloroflexota; class Anaerolineae; order Caldilineales; family Caldilineaceae; genus Bin34. The sequence continues at coordinate 19,921 of JAAXGZ010000015.1, forward strand.
CTGGATGTCATTCGCATCGCCAAGGCCCTTGAGCCCTACAAGATGCTGTGGCTCGAAGTGGACTCCTGGGAACCCGAGGTGATTCGGCAAATCACCGAGTCGACGTCCCTGCCGGTCTGTTCCGCCGAAAGTGTCAACACGGTGCGGGACTACCAGCGGTTCCTGGATATTCGGGCCATGGATGTGGCGATGTTCGATCTCCCTTGGGCCGGCATGAGCGCCTGCCTTCAGATTGCGCGGGAGGCGGCGGTGAAGGAGATGCCGGTGGCTCCTCACAACTACTACAGCCACCTGTCCACCTTTCAGAACGCCCACATGTGTGCGGTGCTGCCTAACCTGAAAATTATGGAAACCGATGTCGACTCCTGTCCCTGGCGGGATGAGTACGTAACTGTGTTGCCAGACATTCGGGACGGCCATCTGACGGTGCCCGACACTCCGGGGTGGGGCACGGAGCTCAATGAGGAGGCGGTGGCCGCCCGACCCTGGGAGGGTAACATCCCCTTCTAACCAGCGGCGGCCGCTGCAAGACCGTGCCGGTGGGGCAAACCCAGGAAGGTAGTGCTCGTCGCGGCCATGGCCAAGTTGTCCCTCATCTCGAACGCAGTGGTTCAGGATCAAGTCCTCTGGCAGCCAAACCACGTGCCCGCGGCTGGCGAGGATTGACATTCAATACGGTTATGGAACAGTTACATCCAACATCTACTGGTCCATGATCGGCAGTGGCTTGATGTGTTCTTGTGGCTACCTACGCGTGAAGCTCCTCAAAACGGAACGTGTCGCACTCGATGAAACTGCCGTTCTTGCAGAAGAAGACATTGGGAATTACTACATGACTAAGCACGGCTGGGTGCCATAATGTAACGGAAGCCGTGCGTGTTGGATGCACTGCACGGCTCCCTGACAGGCAGGTTGAAGATGCCAACCCGGACTGCTGCCCCCAAGTCTAAAACAACCGAAGTCCGCAGCGAGCGGTACCGCGTCCGGTTTGACCGCCGCGCCCAAGCCGCCCTGTGCGCGCAGATCGCAGGTGCCTGCCGGCTGGTGTGGAACCTCCTGCTGGCCGATTGCGAGCGGCGGTACCGGTTGCACAAGGAATATGGCAAGGGGACCGCCATCGAAGGCGCGGTGCCCGTCGACAAGTCCGTCTCGTTCTTCACGCTAGGCAAGCGGTTCACGGACCTCAGGAGCCGGCCCGATGCCGCCTGGATGCGGGCGTTCCTGGGTTCGCCGTGGGGACAACGGTACCGCGACCTGGATCTGTCCTGGCTGCGGGATCTTCCTTTCGGATCGGTCCGCTACACGGCCAAGTACCTGGCCGACGCGTACACGCGCTTCTTCGAGGCATGGGCCGCGGCCAAGTCACAGGGCAAAACCCTGGGAGTCCGCAAGTCGGACGGCAAGCCCAAGGGGTTCCCGAAGTACAAGGCCAAGTTCGACAGGGACGACGGCTTCACCATTCCCGACGGCGTGCGCATGGACGGCGACCGATTGCACATCCCCAAGGTGGGGTGGGTGCGTCTGGAAGGGAGCGGGTTGTACCGGGGATGCAAGGCCAAGCAGGTGCGCATCCGGAAGGAAGGGACCGAGGATCACCCGAAGTGGTATGCCTACGTGTTCCATGAAGTGCCGGTGGACCGGCTGAAGCCGCCGGCCTGGACCGGTGCCGTGGGAGTCGACCGCAACGTGGGCCAGGCCACGGACAGCGAAGGCGAAGTGTACGAAGTGCCGGACGACCCGAAGCTGGACGCGAACATCAAGCGGAAGCAGCGCCAGGCAGCCAAGGCACGGGCACGCTCCAAGGCCAACGGCCAGCCCATGTCCAACCGGGGGCGGCGGATCTGCGGGCAGTTGAAGAAGCTGCAACGCAAGAAGAAGCGGCGCCGGGAGAACGCCAACCACCAGGCAAGCCGCAAGCTGGCCGACACGGCGCACACCGTGGTCATTGAGGACCTGAATATCAAGGCCATGACCAAGAGTGCCAAAGGCACGGTTGAAGAGCCCGGCAAGAATGTAAAGCCGAAGGCCGGACTCAACCGCGGGATCCTCAATACGGGCTGGGGCCGGCTGGAACGCAACCTGGACTACAAGGCGGGCCGGGTCGTGAATGTGGACGCTGCCTACACTTCACAGACCTGCGCGGCGTGCGGACACATCAGCAAGGGGAATCGCAGGACACAGGCAAAATTCAAGTGCGTGGCCTGTGGATTCAAGGCGAACGCCGACCACAACGCCGCCCTCAACATCCTGGAGCGGGGCCTGGCCCTGCTCCCGAAGGCCCGTGGGAATGGGGCTTCTGCACGGCGAGAGGCGCTCGGTCCCTGTTTGTTGCCTTTGGCAATGGACAAATCGACCTCGGTGACCCGTGAACAAGGCATGCCGACGGCGCAGGGACCTCCGGGTTCCGATGCCTGGTCAAGTATGTAATTCCCAAGACATCAGTGGCGTAGAAGGCGGTCCGCCTGTTTCCGTCCAGAAATGGATGATTCATCGCCAAGCTTTCCATGAGGGCTGCTACCTCCTCGATGAGCGTATCGCAGCAGCCGCTGCGGGCGTGTGATGGCGGCTAACGTACCTGTGTCGCGGATACCCAACGTGCCGCCGAACTCGTGGACCGCGGCATCATGCATGACAACGTCTTCCTCCAGCGTCAGGTAATCCCGGCTCACGAGTCGGCGAGGAGTTTACCGAGGCGACGGTTACGCTCGAGACTTGCTCTGAAATGGGCCATCACCTCGGGCCGTACCCTCTCCTGCGCCTTGGCTTCTATGTAGCTGCTCATGGCATCTTCCAGCACGGACTGAAAGTAGCGTCCTTCATGTTTGGCAATTGCCCTCATTCCAGCCAGCAGGTCCGGTGATACCTGACTTGAGAATTTAACTCGTTTGGTGGCCATGCGCTTCCCCCTGTCCCTGTTTGTACTATTTCCGTCCAGGTAGACAGAAATGTCAAGATACATCTTGATGTCCGTGGGGTGGCTACCTGATGGTCTCCGATGCTCCGGGATGGGGCACGGACCTCAATGAGGAGGCGGTGATCGCCCGTCCCTGAAAGGACAACATCCCCCCTTTGCCTAAAGGCGGTGGTCGGAACTATACGCGGGTCGGCCATCCTTTGACTTCGAGCCCAGCCCCTCTGTACGACCATCTCCCTGTTCGAGAGGCTTGAGTTCGGTTGGGAGAGTGCCACAATCGCACTGTGGAGGCCGGAGAGGGCTCGGAATCCCTGTGCCAGGTCACAACAAGGGCCAGATCCTGTAGGCCAGATCCTGTATCCACATGCACGACCGGCACCTTTTCACCGGTGATATACTCGCCGGAACCATCGGCGAAGCGAGTTCGACGTAACACCGGTGTGGACGTGGTACTCATGTTCGGCACTCGCCGCCACGATGGACAGGGCGCGTCACTGTCGGTTGATCGGGTGTTTCCGGGTTACGGTGCGTGTCGGCGTGCCAACACCAAAGCTGAGGAGTGCAGTGGCTTGCCAGCACTGGAACCCGCGATGCGGAATGCCGACCAGAATGTCTGGGCACAGCGCAGCAACAGCCCGTACGACCGGGACCAGCAACTTGGTATGCTTGGACCAACACAAACCAAGCCAGCTGTCAGCAGGATGTTCACGGCTCGCGTCTTTGCAATAACCGGGTAGTGTTCACTACTGGACAACGTTGCCACAAGAGGCCTTGAGACAAATTCACCGTACGTTTGAGGCTGCCATGCGATACGTCTTCAGCTTTCCCAATCCGGTCAACGAAGTAGCTGCCAGGGTTGTCGCGGGATTGGTAGTCGGCCTGTCCCTCGCGACCATATTGACAGGCCAAGCATGGTTAATGTTCGTCCTTGCCTACGGCTTTTTGGCACGAGTGGCGACCGGTCCTACATTGAGCCCGATGGGACTCCTGGCGACCAGAGTTATTGCGCCGCGCATAGGCGAGCCGAAGCTGGTGCCCGGACCGCCCAAGCGTTTTGCCCAAACTGTGGGACTTGGCTTCTCGGTGGCCGCATTGGTACTGCACTTCGTTGCAGGATCACCGGTCGCGGCGAATGTCGTCCTTGCCGTACTGATCTTGTTCGCCGCTCTTGAGGCATTTCTGGGTTTTTGCGCAGGCTGCTTTGTGTTCGACTACCTGATGCGTTGGGGGTTGGTGCCCCAGTCAGTTTGCGAGGAGTGTGCCAATTTTCGCTCGCCATGACCATAATCGGGTCGCGGATCCGGCAAGCGACGACTTGCAGGGCTGCGACTGCAGCTGCGTTGTACCAAAGGTGTAGAGGACAGAAACCACTACATTTGACAAGGTGGATGCCCAGGGCTTTTCCCGGGATCATTGGCTTGGTGGTGCTCAAAGGGCATTAAAAAGTGTTGGGATGTGGGGGCAGCCGGAGGCGGGCACCCAGCCATGCAGCGAGCCATCCCTCCCACGGATCCAACCAATCGCGAGTGGCAGGTTCTGGCACCGTTGGTTCCGCCGGTCGGTCAGCCCACCCAAGACTCCCGCCGGCCTCTAGGATCGGGACGGAGCCCGGCTGGATGCAGCCCGGTTCAAGGAGGGCTTCCGGGACTGGGTGCAGGACACCTTTGCCCTGACCGGCGGCCAGGTGGTGCCCTGACGGCAAGAGTGTGCGCGGCTCCCGTGACCGGGGTCGGGGGCTGGGCCCTCTGCATCTGGTCAGTGCCTGGGCGCAGGCCAACCGCCTAGTGCTGTCCCAGACGGCGGTGGCCGACCGGTCCAACGCAATCACGGCCATCCCGGAACTGCTGCGCATGCCGATCCTGGAGGGCTGCATCGTGACCCTTGATGCCATGGGCTGCCGGAAGAAGATTGCGCGCCAAATCCGGGAACAGGAAGCCGACTACGTGCTGCGCGTGCGGGCCAACCACCAGGATCTCCCCGACCGCATGGAAGACACGTTGGTCCAGGAACGGGCCGAGCACTTCGCCGGCTGTCCCCACGACTACGCGGACACGGTCGGGAAGGACCACGGGCGGATTGAGACCCGCCGCGGCCGGACGACCGGCACCCCCGCCTATCTCGCCCATGTCGACCCCAACCGGGCGTGGTGCGACCGGGCCAGCCGGATCCGGGTCGAGTGCGAACGCCGCTGTGGCGACCGGGTCGCGACCGACACCCGCTGTTTCATTCCGGCCTGCCTCCCAGGGCCAAGCCCCTGTTGCAGGCGGTGCGACAGCATTGGAGCATTGAAAACGCCTACCACTGGGGCCTGGACGTGGCCTTCGGCGAGGACGCGAGCCGCATCCGCACCGGCCACGCGGCGCACAACATGGTCATCCTGAAGCGCATCGCGCACACCCTAGTATGTTGGCCAACAGCCGCATCCCCCGGCGACCGCCGGGGGATGCTGACAGGGCGTGACAGACCGTGCTTCAATCCAGGTCCGGCCAGCCGAGACCGTGCAGCAGCCGGGTCGTCACGCCCTGCCTTCGCAGGAACCCGAACAGTTACCTTGACCTGAAGTCCGTATTGACCAGGCTGGGACCACGCAGGGTTGGCCGCCACAGCATACCGGAGATACACACCACGGCCCAGACCCATGTCGGCATCGACGTCGCCAAACACCATCTCGCCTTGGCGGTCTGGGGTGCCGAAGACATCGACCGCCTACCTCACGACCAGGAGAGCATCGAGGCGCGCTGCCACCGCGTGACCGCCCTGGCCCCGGACCGGATCGTGGTGGAAGCCACCGCTCTGCAGGCAGTCGGCTGGCCCGTGGCCGTGGTCAATCCGCGCCAGGCCCGCGCCTTCGGGTGTGCCTCGGGCCAGCTGGCCAAGACCGACCGCCTCGAGGCCCGGCGGCGGGCCCGGATGGCGGCCGTGCTGCAACCGTCCGTGCGCCCCCTGCCCGACACCGTCCTGCAGGCCCTTGGTGCGCTCGTGGTGCGACGGCGGCCAGTGGTCGCCATGTGTGCCCGGGAGAAGACCCGCCTGGATACCACGGCGGCCGCCATGCGACCCCGCATCCAAGCCCACTTGGACTGACTGCAGACCGAATTGGAACGCTTGAACCGGGCACTCCAGGACCGCCTGCAGAGCCATACACGCTGGTCGGGTCAGACCGCGTGGCCGTGTAGCCTACCGGGTGTCGGTCCCGTCGTGGCGGTCGTACGTGTCGCCGAACTGCCGGAGCCGGCGCGCCCCTCTCACCTGACCTCACAGATTCCCTGATCTGTGGGTCCAATACAACATACAAGTTGCTGCTGCGCCAGGACCGAGCCCCAGGGTGGGCAGTGCCAACCAACGGCGGGCGGCGGGGTGGAACAAGGACTGCCCGGGTCGGCTCATCGGCCTAGGCCCAAACCCGTCTGGATGCAATCGCCCCAGGACAGGGGCAAGCTTTGACTCCGGGTACTGCCCTCTGTACAATCGTCCTTCCCAAATCGAGGGGCTTTAGCTCAGTTGGGAGAGCGCCACAATGGCATTGTGGAGGTC
>JAAXGZ010000126.1 GCA_012271135.1 Caldilineales bacterium
GGCAGTTGAAGAAGCTGCAACGCAAGAAGAAGCGGCGCCGGGAAAATGCCAACCATCAGGCAAGCCGCAAGCTGGCCGACAGGGCGCACACCGTGGTCATTGAGGACCTGAATATCAAGGCCATGACCAAGAGTGCCAAGGGCACGGTTGAAGAGCCCGGCAAGAATGTAAAGCCGAAGGCCGGACTCAACCGCGGGATCCTCAATACGGGTTGGGGTCAGCTGGAACGAAATCTGGACTACAAGGCGGGTCGGGTCGTGAATGTGGACGCTGCCTACACTTCACAAACCTGCGCGGCGTGCGGACACGTCGACAAGGAGAACCGCAGGACACAGGCACACTTCCACTGCACGGCCTGCGGACACACTGCGAACGCGGACCGCAATGCCGCCCAAAACATCCTGGCGCGGGGCCTGGCCCTGTGCCCGACGGCCCGCGGGATAGGGGCTGCTGCCCGGCGAGAGGCGCTCGGTCCCTGTCCGTTGCCCGTGGCGACGGTCAAATTGACCTCACCGACCCGTGAACAAGGTATGCCGTCACTGCCGAGGGGGGCTCCTCCTTGGTACACAGGTATATAAGTCCCCAAGGAGAGCCGTCATGCAGGTTTGCAGGGGCAGGGTGGTGACCTCGACACCGCGTTCCCGTGCCAGGCAATTGACCTCGGAGCGGATCCCGACGCCAACGCGCCCGTCCTCGCCAAACGGCAGGTCGGGCAGGTAGATCCCAGGCTCGATCGTGAACATCACGCCTGGAACCAGGGTTCGACTGTCCCTGGTCTCCAAATTGTCGATGTTTACCCCGGTGAAGTGCACCTGGGTACCCAGGCTGTGGCCGGTGCGATGGATGAACGCGTTTCCGTAGCCGGCGTCCGCAATGATCTGTCGACAGGCGTCATCCACCTGTGCTCCCTGCACCGGCCGGCCGGCGGACAGTTCGCGGTCCATGAACTCGAGCGCCGCGTCGCGGGCGTTCCTGACCGTCTCGAAGATGGCTGCCACCGGCGACGGCACCTGTGTTCCGCACCAAGCGGTCCAGGTCACATCGGCGAAGCAACTGTCCGGCCTGTCGACCTGTTTGCCCCACAGATCGATCAGAAGAATGTCGCCTCGTCGAATCGGCGAACTTGCCTGCTCGACCGGTTCAAAGTGGGGATCGGCGGCGTGGGCGTTGACGGCTACGATTGGTGCATGGTCGGGGTCCAGGCCCTCACCTGCGAGCCTCTGCACAATGAACTGCTGAAGTTCATATTCGGTCAATGGCCGGCCGTTTTCAATGGCCCGTGCGGCTTCGCCAAAGGCGGCGTCCTTGGTTTCGAGGACAATCGCCGCGGCTGCGCGATGGCTGGTGACCTGGTCCGCCGTGAGCACTGCCTGGAATGCCTGCACAAGATCCTGGCTGCCTTTCACCCTGACCTGTCCGACCTCCCGGACCAACTGAATCGTGCCTGCCCCGACCAGATCCAGAGTGGGCATGTCGTTGTTGGCGCTGAACTCCATGGCAACGACCTTTGCCTCGGCCAGGAGTTCGCCGACGCGGGTGTGAAGTTCCTGCCACCCGACATACGTGTCCAACGGAATGTCCAACGAGTCGGCCAGTCCGGCGAAAGTTCCTTGCTCGATGGCATGTACTAGGAGGCGCGGGGAACCAGTGGCGGGGATGTACAGGAACCAACGGCGCGTTCCCGACGAGTGCAAGCGGCAAAGATGCAGGGCAACCGGGTTGGTGCCGCGGAAGTCCGCCAGGAGCCATCCGTCGAGGCCGGCGCGTCTTATCTGGTGCTGAATCTCGGGAAGGGGGAAGGGCATGGTCAAGGCAGGGTCGTTCGGCATCTGCCTCTCGTGGGGCAGATGCCTGTTAATATATCCGACAAGCCGTCTGGGCAGACAGACCAATGGCTGCCGCCGGTATCGATTCCCTGTGTTTTGCACACCAACGAGGAGTGTTCATGTACCAACTTCTGACCATCGTCGGCAATCTCGGTGCCGACCCTGAATTGCGCGTGCGCCGCTAGGCCGTCCATGTGTCTTGCCGGTGGAGCCGGCGGCACAAGGGAGTTCGTGCCAGGCGCCGCGACTGACCCGACACCGAAAGGTTGCAGGGGACCAAAGCATGTCGCAGAGCGCCTGTCTGCCATGGTGAAAGCTGAATTGCCTGAATTCCAGATTCCAGAGTGCCTCTCAGGACACTGCGGAAAGGCCCGGCGCCTTCCCGCATTCCGCCCAAGCAGTCGGCATGAGCGCCTTGCCGGCTGTGCTCCCAAGGGTGGATTCGCCGGACCGCACGTCCGGATGGGAATCGAACGGAGCACCTACAGCAGACTAGATACGGACACATGGAACGGACCGCGGGATGGCCTGTTGGCAGCCATGCCATGGCCACGGAGTTCCCGTAGTAGTCGGTGGCGGACCAACATCCGCGGCAGGGCGAAGGGGAACAGGCTTGTACGGCATCGGTCCGCGAGGTATGCGTAATGCAGTCCGCCGCAGCGGTACAGGATGCTCTGCTCACACTTGGACGCAAACGGCAGCCTCTGCAAAGGGCCTACCGGTTGCTGTTCAATCCCAATCTCTTTCGGCAGTTCGCCACAGTGGATGCACGCCTGGCACTGCCGTCGCTCATCGAGGCTCTGCGGGGCCAAACGTTTCGTTGGGGCGGCGATGCGGTTCAGGACCGGGCCTTGGCCGAAGTCTTGGCCGTCATCATCGGCGTCTGGCTGACCGGGCGCGGTCCCGGGTTTGTCCACGGACTGGCACCGGACACCGGCCTGCATTCAGCCCTCAGGGCTGCCCGTGCCATGGTGGCCGGGGAGCAGTGGATCACGGCGATCGTCGTGCCAACGTTCGATTCCGTTGCCGGATGTCAATCCAGACCCAAGTTGTCGCACATGGTGCAGGACGGGCGGTTCACCGAGTTGTTGAGCCGATTCTTCGATGCCTATCCGGTGGCCGATCCTGAATCGTCCACGGTCTTCAGCGGGGTCCTGCAACCTGCATCACTACATGGTGTTTGTGCACAGCTGGCTCTGACGGACCTGGACGACCATCTCGAATCCACGCGTACGGCACTAAAGCGCAAACGCGATGGAACGGTTCTGAAGAGTCTCCGTTACAGCAACGCGCTGCTGCTGGCGGCTTCGGGGAGCCGGGACACGGCAGTGGCCCTGCTTGCCGAGGTGACAGCCGTGCTCCAAGGCCTGACGGGGGGTGATGCTCCTGGTGGCCGGGAACCCAGATGGATTCCATGGGGCACAGGGTCGGATGTGCAATTCCTCGGTTATCGAATGCAGTGCCGTGAAGATGGCACTGCGTCCTTGCGTTCGTCGCCCGAGCTGATGCGGAAGGCTGCCCGGCCGTTTCACCGGCGCGGCAAGCCGGCGGAGCGCGGGGACCGGACCTTCTTGGACGACCACCGGATCGGAAATCTCTACGCGGAGGAATTCGAGGCGGTTCGCCAGTACTACGCGCTGGCCGAAGATCGCGGACCACTGCGCGGATTCCAGCAAACCCTCAAGGCTTCATGGGCCCGTACGCTGGCCCACAAGCATCGGTGTCGTATCAACACCGTCCTGGATCCGAAAGGGGAGCATCTGGCCGCCTGGCAGGATTCATGGCTGGCGAAAATTCCCGGCACCAATTACAGGGTGAACCGAATTGAGGATGTGTGCATAAGGGAGCGGGAGCAGGTACGAGCTGGAGAGCCGTGTGCGGTGAAAGTCGCACGCACGGTTCGGAGGGAGGCCAACCATCATTGACCTGTCCACGAGACAGCCGGAACAGGCCCACCCTACGACATGCCTTCCGGAGACAAGGTTTGCAGTTTCAATGTCGCCGTAAACAACGTATACAACGACCGTTCGGGGGAGCGCAGGACTGATACCACCTGGTTCAGAGTTTCGGTCTTCGGTCGTCAGGCTGAGCCTTGCGGCAGGTACTTGAGCAGGGGCCGCCAGGTCCTGGTGACAGGCCGCGTGAAGCCGAACGCCTTTATGGGCCAGGATGGTCAGCCGCGCGCATCGTTGGATGTGCGTGCCAATACCGTGCAGTTTCTAGGTGGCCGCGACGATCAGGCCGGAGGTGACTGGGGTGGCGGTTCCAGCGGGAGCTATGGCGGGGGCAGCAGCTCTGGCAGCGACTGGAACAGCGGTTCTGGCGGTGGCGATTGGCGCAGCCGGGATGCCGGAGGCCCGACCGGTGACGGTGGTGCCTCCGGTGCTGACATCGATGACGGGCAGGACGTTCCGTTCTGATCCGGGTTCTCTTGGCGCAGGCCCCGCAACCCCTGACGGTGTCCGTAACCCTCGCGGATGCGGACACCGTCAGAAGCTGTCGCCGCGAGGAACTGACCGACCACGAAGATACAACCCGGTCTTCTGACACTGACGCGGCAATGTCGGATAGGGCCTTGACCCCACTGTACGAGTTGAAGGCCATCAAGATCCCTTGTTTCCACCAGAGGTTCCGACCACTGCCGTAGTTGTCATGTCCCCTGGACGGATGCTCGGACTGCACATGCCCGAAGTTCTGCCCCGACTGTGGATACTGCACCGAGTGCACAGACGTTGAGAATAATGTGCCGAAACCGCTGGTCCGCGGCTTGCTGAAAGCGATTGGGGTATGTACGAAGGTCAGACAACGTGAACGAGCGGCTGGCCCGCCTGGAATTGGTCACAGAGCTGGTGCCGGATGTAGTGAAGTCAACCCAGTCGGCACTGAAGGTGCTGGGTGACATCGCCGCGGTGATGGACAACCTAGCGGAGGGGCAGTCCACGATTGCGTCGCGGGTAGGCGACCTTCAACAGACCATCGCAGACGTCGAGCAGGCGTTCAAGGAGACGAGGGACCAGATCATCGAAAGCGTTCACGATCTGAAAATCCACCTGACCACCATCGAAGAGCGGCTGGCCACGTTGGAGGACGAACTCTGAGCTGGACTTTATACAACTTGACGTCGGGTTTGGGCGGGGAGAGCAGGCTGGCAGAATGAACCAAATCACTACACGGAGCGCGAGGGCCGGGTGCGGCTGGCATCCCCGGGGCGGGAGCTACTCTGGCACCTGACGGAGCGCTGGCATGACTTGGCAATCCGGCGGGAGCCGGCCCTCCCGGCTAGCACCAACCGACTGGAAGGCTGATTGGGCCGACCAGGCCGCGGGCCCGACTGGTGCGGGGCTTCGGGACGGAGGCGGGGGCCTCAACTGCCTGCGCCTGATGGCACACGCCATGGCCTGACGGACACGCACAGGACTTTTTCACGCACGGGGCAGGCCCATGACCGGCGCGGACCAACATCAACGAAACTGAAACAGTGCTCTTCAGCGAGGCGAGATCCCTGTGTTCCGTACTCGATTAGATGGCAATGTATGATGATTTCAGTTCGTCGGCTGCCCATCTCCAGGCCATTGCCAACGCTCACAGACAACATCACGGTGGCGCATCCAGTCAATCATCAGCGTTGAGGGGTTCACAGTGCTTGCATCCGTGGAACCACCACAAGTTATCCTGGCAGCCTTGGCTGCCGGAGGCGACAAAGCCAAACTTGATCCCGTTCAGCTGCAACACTTGCTCTTTCTGATCGATAAGACAGCCTCTGAATGGGTGGATGGACCTCACTTCGAGTTCACACCAAGCCCTATTGGTCCCTTTGACCCGTCAGTCAAGGCATCGATCCTGAAATTGTGTTCTGAGGGCTGTCTGGCGACTGAGACAGGATCCAAGGGACTGCTCCTTACGCTGACCTCGCAGGGCCGGGAAAAGGGATCGGTTGTTCTGAAGCGTCTTGACGCGAGCGTAGGGTTGTACTTGAGCGAACTGCATGCTTGGGCCCGAGCCCGTCGTTTTGGACAACGACTTTCCGACATCCAGTCGCGTTTTCCGGATGCGGTCACCAATCGCTTGCCAATGGCAAGTGTACGAGGAGGAGAGGAGGATCCCAGACGCAGCCTAATACAGGCGTATGTACAACAACCTCGTCGGTTCGCGTTTCTGAGGGGCCTTGGTCGAGTTGTGGACTTGCCTGCAACTCTGAACGACAACGATCATGTGCTCAACGTCTTGCAAGGGTCCCTCAATGCGCCAGTCTCGGTTGGCAACACTTGGACTGAAGTGGGAGATCACCTTAGGGAAGCGATGGCCCAGTTTGCGGCTGAGTTCTCCCCTTCGACAGGTGATGAAGACGTTCGTGTTGCCTGAAGCTCAACCATCCGGAGATTTGACCGATCAAGAAGACATAACTCTGATCTCCTGACATTGAAACCTCCGGCTTCCTGATCATGGCCTTATGGCTGGGAGGTGGTCTGGGCCGCATCAAACCGCGGCGGCGGTATATCCCCGATGTGGCCGCGGGGCATTTCCGGTGGCTGGTTCGGATCCCCCCTCTCGTTCCGCCAGGACGGATCGGCCCGGCCCGCTGCCACCGCCAGCGTATAATCCAGCGACTTGCTCATGGCCAAGGCAAAGAAGTCCCGCAGGGATAGCCCATCAGCATGGCCACATGATTCACCACCAGGCGGGTCAGGTGTCCATTCCCGTCGTCAAAGGGGTGAATCAGAATCAGTTCCCGATGAGTCTGCGCCACGGCCATGGCCACATCCCGGGTCCGGGGATGGGTTTCCATGAAGTCCACATGCGCGCACATGCCTGTGGAAATTCCGCATTAGTCCCGGCACCCGGTGGGGCTCCGCAAAGAAATGGCGCTGTCCATCCGGCAGCACGATGTAATTGGGTGCCTGCTTGTACTGGCCCGGTTCAATCCAATAACAGTACTCATTGTCCGGGCTTACTTTCCAGTGGCTGCGCACCAACAGCAATCTATGCAGTTGACACAAATCCCTGGGGATGGGTAGGCGTCTCTGGTCCACCCACATGCGTACGGCTTCAATGGCGGCGTCATGCCCCCGGACTTCGTCATACTCGCGGATCAGGTGCTGGCCTTCGGTTCGGCCAAAAAGCAGGAGCAGGGACGTGTCCCTGTAGGTGAGGATATTCCCTTCTATGGCGTTGGAGTGGCATGTCCAGCGCAGGCGCAGGTTGGTCCAGAGTTCCCGCGCGTATAGATCTTCCAGTGTGAGAAAGGCAGCCAGTCAAGCGTCGCGCCGCTGCTCCAGACTGGCCGCAGTCAGTTCTTCAGGAGAGTGGGATTCGATGGGCCTATCTTGGTTGGTGGAGTGTCCACGTCAGAGAACGAATGCTGTTCGCTATGCGTCTGATCGGGCTATTCAGGAGCGCTCCGGGCAGGTTCAAATGGTTCTGATGGGGCCGGAGGGGCCAGAGGCATGAGTTTCATGGATTCATGGGGTCTTCTCCCACGTCAGAACAGCCTGCCCGGGTATCCTGGAGACGAAGACGGCAAGTCCAGAAGCTCCCAGTAGTCCGTCGTGCCGTAGTGATCCCGCACCCACTCCGCCCTCTCTTGTGCCCAGTCCCGCGCCTGTTGGGCCAACTCTTTGTTCCGCATCCAGTCGTTCTTTCGGTTTTGCCGCATCAAGCCCTGCAGTGTCAGGTTGTCGCGTTTGTGTCCATTGCAGGGGCGGCATAGCAGAATGCGGTTCAGGATGTGATTCTCCCCCCGATCCGATTTGGGTGTGATGTGGTCCAGTTCCATGAAAGGCAGTTCCAGTTCTCGGCCGCAACCTGCGCAGATCACTAGGCCAGCCTCTGTGCCCTGGGCGTGCGACAGCAGGGCCACCATATCCCGGTGCGGTATGCGCTGCCAGGGTTCTGTGGGTCTCTGCAGTCTGAGTCGGAAACCGGGGGCTGCTATCTCGTTATTATCGGTACGCACTGGCGGGACGGTCTGGTAGTGCACATCGGCGAAGGCCAAGTGCCTCTGCTCCTCCTGCCCCCCCCCCCCTGAATTCCATACATATTTTCTACTCGTTCTGGACGGGCCAAGCCTTCGCTCTCGAGACGATCCAGCACTATCTGATGTGCTCCGTCCCAGATGTCCATACCCACCCATTGACGGCCCAGCCGTTCGGCCGCGATGGGCGTGGTGGCACATCCACAAAAGGGGTCCAGCACCATGTCGCCGGGATTGCTGCTGGCCTTGATGATTCGCTCGTACAGGGCCAGAGGCTTCTGAGTAGGATAGCCGGTGCGCTCGTCGTCCGTGGAACCGATGTAGGAAATGTCCCATATATCCCGCATGTTGATTAGGTTATACACGCCCTGCTCGTCTTCAAAAAACTCAGCCGTCCCTGCGCCGTAATTGACAGTTCCAGCTTTCCTGCTTTTTGATTTGGTATAAGATTTCTCCTTTTGAATGTTGAACTGATATTCATTGCCTTTTGTATACCAAAGTAAGATATCGTGTTTACGTGAAAATCTTCGTTTACTTACGCCTCCCGTACGATAGGCCCAAACGATCTCGTTGCGGAAGTGCTTCTTCCCGAAGATCCCGTCCAGCAGAACCTTGGCGTAGGCATGGGCCGTATGGTCGATGTGTAGGTAGAGGCTACCGGTGGGCTTGAGCACCCGGTGCATCTCCATGACGCGCACGCCTAGCCAGCAGAGGAAGGCCCCCATGTCGTCGCCCCAGACATGGCGGGCGCATTCAATCATCCACCACACCGCTGGCCAGTCGTCCTTGATGTCGTCTACCCACTCCTCGTGCACATCCCTTTCCCAAGACCAGCGGTCCACAAAACGCGCGCCGCTGGCCAGGCTGTCGGGTGTGGCATGGAAATCCCGATTCTTGTTGAAGGGAGGGTCAGTGGCTACCAAGTCCACGGTTTCGCTGTTCAGGCCCCGGAGGAACGCCAGGTTGTCGCCGTGGTAAAGGGTGCGGTTGTGGAAATTATGGTCAGTCATTCGCATCTTCCTCTCGGGGGTTCCAGGGTGGGGGTAATCCCCAGATCAGGGCCTGCTCCAGACCTAGCTAGGATGCGGGATCGCTTGACTGCCACGTACTCTTCCTAAGCATTGTGGTGGGGCTGCGGCCGTTCGTTCTGTAACTTTAACCAATGTGGTGGCACGGGCATTCGGTTGACCGTGGGCAGGTAATCAATCACGTAGAGTGGATACTGATGGATCCGGTCTATTCCTTCACAGAAAAACCACGTGAAGCATCAGACCAATTCCCAGCTGTGTCCGGGATCAGTTGCAGACGGCGTCGGTGACAACATCGGGTGCCAGCGACCGAATCCAGTTCACGCCCCAACTGATGCCGGTCCGCTCGAAGCGGCAGAAGGCATCCCTGAAATCGTCCAGCGCCAGTTCCACTTGCCCCAACTCGGAGTGGATCAGGCCGCGCTCGCCGTAGAAGCTGGCTTCGGCGGGATTGAGCTGGATGGCCATGTCAATATCGCTCAGAGCCTGCGGCAAATGCCCAAGCTCCCGGTAGGTTGCACTGCGCCGTGAGAACGCATGGGTAAAGTTCGGGTTCAACTGCACGGCTCGGTTGTAGTCGGCCAAGGCTGCCCGCGGTTGTTCCAAGTCACGGAGGGTGTTGGCCCGGTAGTAGAGGCCAAAGTATGAATTGGGTTTCAGGCGCAGGGTTTCATTGAAGTCGTCCAGGGCCGCTTCCGATTCCCCGAGGAAGCGGTAGACCAAACCCCGATCGCAGTAGGTGCGGGCGGACTCGGGATTGAGTTCGATGGCCTGATCAAAATCGGCCAGGGCTTCGTCGAATAGTCCCATGTACAGGAAGACCTGCCCGCGCTGGCCGAAGGCATCAGCCTCGGTGGGATTCAGCCGGATCGCCTCGTTGAAGTCGGCCAGGGCCTTCGTGTGATTCACCAAGGCCCACCAGGCACTGCCGCGGCCATGGAAAGCGCTGGCGTAGTCGGGTTCCAGTTCCAGCGCGGCGGTGAAGTCGGCGATGGCATTCCGGTAGCGGCGTACCGACAGCTTGACGAACGCCCGGTTGTGGAAGGTAACCGCATTGTGCGGATCCAACCGCACCGCTTCGTCGAAGTCGGCAATAGCCGCATTGGGTATTTGCAACCCCTGTTGCACCATGCCCCGGTCGTGGAACGCGGCAGCATTGGCGGGATCCAAACGGATGACTTCGGTCAGATCGCTTAGTGCCGGCTCCAGGTTGCCCAGGGCCTGATGGGCGCGGGCCCGGCTGTGCAGGGCCGGGACATGGTCCGCAGTCAGTTGCAAGGCTGCGGTGAAATCCTCCACGGCTTCCCGGGTCAGACCAAGAACAATCTTGACTACACCCCGGCTGTAGTACAGGCGTGTCTCTTCAATCCCCAATCGAACCGCCTGGTTGTAGTCCTGCAGGGCTTCTTCGGGGTTGTCCAGTGTCTTGTGAACATTGCCCCTGGTGTAATAGGCGGTGGCTTCCTCGGGTGACCGTTCGATCAACGCATCGAGGTCACTCAGCGCCTCCGGAAGCCTGGCATTCTCAAGATGGATGGCACTTCGGTTTCGATAGGCTGCCGCCAAGTCCGGATCCAGGCGCAACACCTCGGTGTAGTCGGCCAGTGCCCTGTCGGTATCTCCCTGACCCTGGCGCAGCACACCCCGGTTGAACCAGGCCTGGACATGGGACGGGTCAAGCCGGATGACCATGGCCAGGTCGCTCAGGGCCGGCACTGGCAGTTCCAGGGCTGTCAGAACTTCGGAACGGCGGAACCAGGCGGCGGCCAGTTCGGGATCCAAACGGATGGCCGCGGTGTAGTCCTGGAGTGCCTCCGCGAGCCTGTCGAACTGCTGGAGCACTTGTCCTCTCCGGAAATAGGCCGCGGTGTAGTCCGGATCCAGCCGGATGGCTGCGTGGTAGTCATCCAAGGCTGCTCCGAGGAACCCCAACGCTTCGCGAGCCTGGCCGCGGTGGTGATGGACCGTGGCCTGGCCGGGAGCCAACCGGTCCACTGCGTCGAAATCGTCCAGCGCATCCCGCGGGCGGTCGAGTTCCAGGAACACCACACCGCGGTTGTACAGGGCTGTCGTATGTTCGGGTTCGAACCGCAGCGCCTCGTCGAAGTCGTGTCGTGCGTCATCGGGGTTGCCCAGGGCGGCCTGGACTTCGCCACGGTGGTTGTGGGCATCGGCATGGTCGGGCTTGATCCGGATGGCCTCCGTGTAGTCGGCTACCGCCTCTTCCAACTGTTGGAACTGAAGGTGGCGGATGAGGCCGCGCTGATAGTGGGCCTCGAAGAGATCCGGGTCCAGGCGGATGGCTTCGCCGAAGTCCTGAACGGCCTCTATGTACTGTTGAAGGTCCAAGTGCAGTCTGGCTCGGTTGAGATAGGCTGCCAGGAAGTCGGGGTCGAGGCGGATCGCCGCCGAGAAGTCGGCTAGGGCATCCTCCAGGCGTCCCAGGCCCGACTTCACATTGGCGCGGTCGTGATAGGCGGCGGTGAAATCGGGCTCCAGACGAATCGCTTGGTCAAAGTCGCGCAACGCGTCCTGCAGGCGTCCCAGTTCCTGCTGCAGAACTCCCCGATCGTAAAAGACCGGTGCCTGGTTGGGATCGAGCTCAAGCGCTTCGCTGAAGTCGGCCACGGCATCCCGCGGGCGGCCCAGCTGGTCGTAGGCGCCGGCCCGGTAGATGTAGGTGATCGGTTTGTTGGGTTCCAGTTCGATGGCGCGCGAGTAGTCGCTGACAGCTTCCTGCAGAAGGCCTGTTGTCTGGTACACCGTGCCCCGGTTGCGGAGTGCCGGTCCGAAGTCCGGCTGCAACCGGATGGCGGCGTCAAAGTCGGCCAGGGCTTCCATGGCCTTGCCCAGTTGCAACAGGATCGTGCCCCGGCTGTTGTAGGCGACGGCGAAGTCGGGGTCCAGTGCCAGTGCCCGGTTGAAGTCGTCCAAGGCCTGCTGCATCTGTTCCAGTTTCAGATACACGGTGCCGCGGTTGTGGAATGCGTCGGCCATGTCGGGGGCGAGACGCACAGCCTCATTCAGGTCGTCCATGGCTTCCTGGTAACGTTGCAGGCTCTCCAAGACCGCGCCCCGTGCGTTGTAGGCTGGCGCAAACAAGGGCCTGTATCGGATGGCCTGGCCAAAGTCCTCAACGGCTTGTTGGGTTTGGCCCAAATCCCGGAAGATCTGGCCGCGGTTGTAGTAGGCAATCGCAGATCTGGGGGCCAGCCGAATGGCCTGCGTAAAGTCGCGGAGGGCAAGCAGCGGATGCCCAAGCTGTTCGTTGAGCTCCCCGCGGCCAATGAGCGTGGCGGCATCGTCGGGACTAAGACGCAGGGCTTCGTCGTAGTTGCTGACCGCCTGCACCGGCTGGCCCAGCTCGCGGTACACATGGCCGCGGAGCCGGTAGGCTTCGGCCAGCTGGGGATTCAGAAGGATGGCCTGATCCAGGTCCGCCAACGCTTCGGCCAGTTGGCCCAGATGCCATCTGACGCGCCCTCTGGCACTTAGCGCCCACGTCAACTCCGGATTGAAGTGGAGTGCCTGGCTGTATCCGGACACTGCCTCCGGATACCTGCCTGCCAGTTCATACGCCCATCCCTGTGCGAGCGCGCTGGTGGCGGATATGGACCGGAACATGCCGACCAGCAGTGGCGCGGGCTGTAGTTGCAGCGGTTGATCCGACGCGGCCAGCGGACCAATAAGGGAACCGGCTTCACCGGCCTGCCGGCCGATGTCCTCGACCAGGCGGGGGGGCGTGCCAAGAACCTGGACCAATTCCTCGCTCCAACGTTCAATCTGCGGTTGCGGTCCGTCTCCAATATCAAGTGCCGCCACCGCTTCGGTGCCGGAGGCAATGGCCTGAACGGTTCGTCCGGCGGTTCCCAATGGGCCTGCTATAAGGCCGGCAACCCCTTCATCCGATCCCGCATAGGTCAGGAGCGGCGCTTGTTGCGCAGCGAGTTCCAGACGGACCAGAGCCGTATTGAGCCGCAGCATGTGCGCCTGCGCACGCCCGAGGAAGTCGAAGGCCGTCACCAGTTGCGGGTCCAGATCGATGGTGTCCGCGCCTGCACCAGGCACCCCCTGCATCAGGCCGGTCAGTTGGTTGGCCCACTCTTCCAGCTGTGCGGCCGAGTCGATCAGCACCCGGAATTGATCGGAAGTCGGTGCCGAGGTCCGGTTCAGGATTTCAGGGGCTTCCAGATACAGCAGCAGGTCAGCGGCCGCGTTGAGTTGCACGACGGCATCGACCAGTTCGGGAGTGCGCTGCAAGGCCAGGTCCACACCGGACAAGGCATCGTTCAGTCTGTGTGTCCCCAGCGCGGTGCCGGTCAACATGCCGGCGAGTGCGGTGGCACGCGGTTCAAGATCCAATCCCGGGTCCACAGTGGAGACGGCACCGGGAAACAGGAGTGTGACGTCAGCGGCCCATGCCTGAAGCAAGGGGACCGTGCGGGCCAAGGCCTGTTGCTGTTCGGGATCCAGCACGAGCACCTGGTGCAGGATGCCCAGTGCATCCAAGGACTGCGCCGGATCAATCCCTGCATCGATTTGGGAGGCGAAGAATGCAGACAGGGCGGGAGCGTTCCGGAGAGCCTGGTCAATACCGATCAAGGCTGACCCCAGTTGTTGCACTTGCGGTTCCGCCTGGCTCAGCAACGCGGCGAGGGCGGCGACCTGCAGTTCGAGATCCAGCGCCGGAGCCGTGGCGGGGACGGCACCGGGAAACAGGGTTGGGGCCTCGGCCACCCAAGCCTCCATCAGGGATACCGTGCGGGCCATGGTCTGTTGCTGTTCGGGATCCAGCACGAGCAGCTGGTTCAGGACGTTCAGGGCTTCCAAGGACTGCGCCGGATCAATCCCTGCATCGATTTGGGACGCGATGTACGCAGTCAGACCGGAGGTGCCTTGAAGAGCCTGGTCAACACCGCTCAAGGCCGAATCCAACTGTTGCACTTGCGGTTCCGCCTGGCTCAACAACGCGGCGAAGGCGCTGACCTGCGGTTCGAGAGCCAACGCCGGAGCCGTGGCGGGGACGGCACCGGGGAACAGGGTTGAGGCTTCGGCCACCCAAGCCTCCATCAGGGA
>JAAXGZ010000144.1 GCA_012271135.1 Caldilineales bacterium
AATCCCCTTTTGAAAAGGGGCATGGGGCCGGTAAAGGAGGGTCGGGAGTAGGATTCGCTTGTCGTACGAGCGGTGTTACCCCCGCTCCTCCTGCCCTACCCTACCGGGGTGCCCCATGCCACGTCAACCCGATCCCAGTGATCTGACCCGCGGCCAATGGCGTCGGCTGAAGCCTTGGCTGCCGGCCCCCAAGACGCAGGGCCGGCCCCGCAGCGTCGCCTTGCGGGAGGTGGTGAATGCCATTCGTTATGTCCTGCGCACGGGCTGTTCCTGGCGCAGCCGGCCCCACGACTTTCCCTGTTGGCAGACGGTCTACGGCGACTTCCGCCGGTGGCGGCGGGAGGGCCTCTGGGAACGCATCCACGAGGCCCTGCGGCCCCGGGTGCGCCGCCGCGCCGGGCGGGAGGCGACCCCCAGCGCCGCCATCCTCGACAGCCCGTCGGTCAAGACCACGGAGGTGGCGGGGCCCCGGGGCTACGACGCCGGCAAGCGGGTCAAGGGGCGCAAGCGCCATATCGTGGTCGACACCCTGGGGCTGCTCCTGGCCGTGGTCGTGCCCACCGCCGACCTCCAGGACCGGGACGGGGCGCGGCGGGTGCTGGCCCGGCTGGGGGACCGGTTCCCGCGCCTGCAGGTCGTCTGGGCCGATGGCGGCTGCCAGGGTCCCAAGCTGGGCGAATGGCTGGCCCGACAGGCTCCCGCCTGGGTTCTGGACATCGTGCCCCGACCGCCCCGCTGACAGGGGTAGGTAAAGCTCCCATCCGCATCCTTGTGCAAAATGTAGAGCTATCCGGTGGGCGGGTCCACCCACTGCGGTTCTGCGTGCGGATCCGGTCCCGGCAAGGGCCGCGCTGGACCCGGGCCCAGGCGTCGCCGCGGTGCAACAGCCGCCGGGCCTGGAACCATCCCCGCTGAAACAGGCTCAGGGGCCGGGACCGGGCCGCGGCGGGGGTCAGGGGCGGCCGCCGTACCCGGCCGGGGGCCAAGCCGCGCAGACGCGCTTCCTCCCCGCGCGTGCCGTGGGCCAGGACCCAGAGGGTGGCCACGGCCAGGACCAGCCCGTGCCGGTCGACGCGCGCGGGCTCCACGCGGCGGGTCCGGTGCCACTGCCAACCCCTGCGCCTGGCATCCGGAAGCCCTGCTCGATCCACACCCGCATTCCGTAGGCGCCGAGGTCCACGCGGTTGGGGGGTTCGTCCGTGAGCAGGACCCGGGGGGTCGCCTGGCCGGGGGCCCAGAGCACGATCAGGATGCAGCGCCGCTTGCGCGTGCGGAAGGCCCGCCCGGCCGTCACCGTGTACGGGCCTTCGCGGGCCACGAAGCGCCCGGCCGGCCCGCGGGGTCCGGTCGTCGCCTGGAAGGTCGTGTGCCGGTCGTAGCGCAGGTAGGGATGCCAGCCCTGGCGGCGGATGGCGGCCTACAGGCGGGGGCTCCGCAGGCCCCGGTCGCAGAGGACGCGCACGGCCATGTCCGACGGCACGGCGGGGCCCAGCCTGCCGGCAGGGCCACGAGGTCCGGCATCCAGGGACCGGGCTGGCCGCCCGGCTTCAGGCGCCAGGCCCCGGGGATGACCAGGCCCCGGTGGACCACGCTGACGACCAGGGCCACCAGGGCCTCCCCCTTGGCGGTCGGGTCGATGGCCAGCGTCCGTTCCGGGCCCTGCCACCAAGCCGGCACCCAGCGCAGGAGCGGGGCGAAACAGGCCTCCACCTCCCGTTGGACCCGGCAGGGCGCAGCCCGGTCGGCCCCGTCGCAGGGCCACTCCCGCAGATACTGACGGGCCGTGTGCCAACCCCGGCCCAGGGTCTGCAGGGCCCCCGGCACGGCCTTCCGGCCACCGCTGCGGGCCACCGCTGCGGGCCATCACGGTGGCCCCCACCCACAGGGCCAGGCCCTTGACTTGGCTGGGACGCAGATGGGGCAGATGCCGCGCGATGCAGTCCGCAGGGGGATGGAATGCCGAGGGAAGAAGCAGGGTCGGCTCCCGGTATCGTGTTTGCTGTTGATACAGGGTAACCCGCCATGCTTTTTCTACGGCCGGGACCGCTTGGCACCCCCGGATGGGCTTTACCTACCCCTGTCAGCGGCCGCCCTGGGCGCCGGGCTTCCAGGTCCTGCCCCGGCGCTGGGTGGTGGAGCGCACCTTCGCCTGGCTGGGGCGGTACCGGCGCCCGGGCAAGGACTACGAAGGACTGCCGGAAACCTCCGAGACCTGGATCCGGCTCGCCATGATCGACCGCATGCTGCACCGACTCGGCCCTGCCTAACTCCGTACTTTTGTATTCCTTAAACACCCTCTGAGGGCTGCGATGCGTCTGCGAGGATAGGCAATACCCTTCAAGAAGCAGGACGGCCTCTTGGTGTCGCAAATGGTTTGCGAACCCGCACCGCCGGTTTGGATCATATGCAGCGTATGGCAGAATTTAGCTTGTATGGATATTCTGCACGCCATGGTGCTCAGACCTTGGTCAGGCACCCGCTACGGCGGTTGCAGACCCGCCCTGACGCAACTTTGTCAACGCCCTGCCCACTGTGGCGAAGTAGGTTGTGGCCCTCTAGCAACTTTGTGAGCACCATGACTTGCACCACATGTATTCATCCAACACATGGAGTGGCAACTGTAGACCATTTTGTAAGATTATCGCTCTTTTGCAACCTAACAGAATCAGTGCTAAATTGAAACACAGAGGATAACATGGAGACCTTAGCAATAACTGACTGTGACCTACAGCAAAAAGTACTCTCTTCAGATCTAGCTGATAACACTCGCATTGCATACCAGAAGGGTTGGAGCAAATTCGTGGACTACTGTATTGCAGAGAGCATTACTAATCCTTTGTCCGCATCTCCCAATCAGGTAGCACGGTTCTTCGTTAACCTGGCCACACATCCGAACCGGCAAAGTGGTACGATTCCTTCGATGGGTACTGTGATGATCTATAAGTGTGCTGTAAACAAAAAGTACCTTGAAGCAGGGAAATCATCTCCCACTAATCATCCATTAGTTCGTTCCACACTTAGAGGTTTGGCTAGGCTCAAAGGCTCTTCGAGTCGTCAAGTAATGGCTTTACGAGAGTATCACATTGGAGCCATGTTGCAAGTCTGCTCCAATACTCTGATAGGCAAGAGGGATGCTGCAATCATTGCTGTCGGGTTTGCTGGAGCTTTGCGACGTTCAGAGATTTGCAACCTAATTGTGGATGATATTGATTTTCTTGATTCTTTCAAAGAAAATGAAGACCGTATTATGTTAACTATTCGCCAGTCCAAGACTGATCAACAAGGCAAAGGTCAAAAGATTCCAATTTTGGATGGAAGAGTAATTCGTCCGATAGAGCGCCTTCGACTGTGGCTGGAGGGTTCAGGTATAACCAGTGGTCCACTTTTCCAAACAATGAAACGAGGTGGGCATTTGCGAGGCAAGCCGATGCACCACAGCGATATTCCTCGTATTGTCAAGCATTATGCAGCACTCATCGGAATCGATCCGAAGGATGTAGCGGGTCATTCGTTGAGAGCGGGTTTCGTCACTAGTGCAGCCGTTCATCATGCTAGGTTGGATAAGATCATGTCAGTTACCCGGCATACCAATCCATCGACAGTAATGCGATACATTCGTGATGCCGATGCGTTCTCGGATCATGCGGGACGAGATTTCCTGTAAGAGCAAGTCAAGCCAAAGGACAGCAATCCAGCCCATGTCCCGATGACGTAAGCGGACCAACAACCAGGATTGGAGCTAAAACGAAAACCGTAATGACCATTCTCCACGCTAGCACCGACCCCGACCTGTTCACCCGCCTGAGGCAGATGTTGGGTAGTGCCACCCGCGTCGATATCGCTGTAGGTTACTTCTTTATGTCCGGCTTCGGACTGTTGGCTGATAATCTGGTACGGCTTTGTAAAACTCGCATCCTGATTGGACAGACCGATCGTCCCACGCTGGAAGCCGTGGCCGCCGGCCTGCGCCAGGCGGACGCTCTACGCGCTCAATTGGTCTCTGACCAAACCGTTTCCCGAAGTCAGCGGCAAGCAATTGCCAACGAAGTTGCGACAGGTATCGCCCAAGATGTAGCGGCGATGCCACAAACCAATGCCAGCCAGGACGCTGTAGAGAAACTGTGTCAACTGGTGATCTTGGGTCGGTTGGAAGTGCGGGCATATCCGCGGGGGTTTCTGCATGCCAAAGCCTACCTTTGCTGGTACGACAACCACGCAGAGCCAGGAGCTGCCATCGTTGGTTCGTCCAACTTCACTCTGGCTGGCTTTACTGGCAACACTGAGTTGAACGTCCGTGTCACCGGTGACGATGAGATGGACGTGCTGAAGGAATGGTTTGAAAGTCTCTGGGACGACTCAGTGGACATCAGTTCTCAGGTGGAACAGAACCTCGCCGAAAGCTGGGCGGTCAAACAGTACACCCCTTACACCATCTACCTGAAGGCTTTGTTCGAACTCTACGGCAAAGACCTAGGCAGCGACGAGCCACTGCCGCTGGAGCCAGCCCGACAGGTTGAACTGGCCAACTTCCAGCTGGATGCCGTTCGCCGAGGTCTGGACATGATACGCAGCTACGGTGGCTGCTACGTTGCCGATGTAGTGGGCTTAGGCAAGACCTTCATCGGTGCAGAATTGCTGCGTCAACTGCGGCATAGCTACCCCAACGATAGGGCACCGCTCATCATCTGCCCTGCTGGACTGGTCCCTGCTTGGCGGCAAGTAAATGAGCAGTACGATTTAGGTGCCGAGGTGCTGTCGCAGAGCCGAATCGCCTCACCACCTGACCTAGTGTTTAACCCGGAAACGGAACAGTACGAGGAAATCGCCAGCAGTACCCAGGGTGTCTATCTGACCGAGGAGTACCGTTACCGAGGACCGGTGTTGGTAGATGAAGCCCACAATTTCCGCAACGACGTAAACCGTTCGCGGGGCCTACGCGACTACTTGGAACAGGGCGACCACAAGGTCATTCTGCTCAGTGCTACACCGCAGAACCTGGGACCTAGGGACATCTACCGCCAAGTACGCTTGTTCCTGGACGAAACGGAACACGGTTTACCGCTTGAGCCACAAGGGCTGGAAGATTACTTCGCCAGCGCAGTCAAGTGGCAAGAATACCGCAAGGCGGTTGATGCCTATTCGGCGGCCTTGTCAGAACACCTGAAAAGCAATGGTGAGAGTGTACCTCCAACCCGGCCGCAACAGCCTGACACGCCTCCTGCGGATATCGCCCAGGTGCTAACGCCCATCTTCATCCGGCGTCGCCGTAAGGACATAGCCGAGGTATACGGCGACACGGCAACCATCAATGGCAAACCCGTGGTATTCCCAACTCCGAAACTATCCAATCTGGAGTACCGGTTGGATCGGGTATATGCCAAGGCAGGTGATTTTGCTGGTCTGCTAACGACTCTGAGCCAACACCAAGCGGTGCGCTACAACCCGACCGAGTACCTGAAACTGGAGCAGCAAGGTAGCCCACAATACGCCGATCTGTTCCGAGCCCGGGGCCGCATCGCGGGGATGATCCGGCACCTATTGTTCAAACGATTGGAATCCAGCATCCCGGCCTTTCGCTCAACACTGAAGTCGTTGTCCTGCAGCAACCGCAGTTTCAAAGCCGCGCTGGATGCCGGCTATGTACCGGTAGGCAGCGTAGCAACCAACCTATTGGCTGGACAGAACTTCCACGCTGAGGAGGCCCTTGGCATCCTGCAACTGGAAGAGACCAAGCGTAACGGACGATACCAGTTCCCTACCGCTGATTTTGATGCCCAACGCTGGGCTAGGGACCTTGACGATGACTACGTTGTACTGGACGAACTCCTCAACCGCATTGCTGACATCGGTCCACAGGATGACGATAAACTGGCGAGATTGATGGATTTTTTCAATGACATAGCCGACGAGAAAGTGCTGATATTCAGCGAGGCAGAGACCACAGTTGACTATCTGTTTGAACAACTGAATCCTGCTAGACAGGACGATACCATCGCCAAGCTCAGTGGCAGCAACCGGGATCAAAGAGCTGACATCGTGGGCCGTTTCGCACCACGGGCCAACCGGTGGGACAATGAGCGGTTGTCGGATGAGGAAATTCGTGTGCTGCTAGCCACCGACGTGGTGTCTGAAGGCCAGAACTTTCAGGACTGTGCTCGGGTGCTCAACTACGACCTTCACTGGAACCCGGTAAGGCTGATCCAGCGCTTTGGCCGCGTGGACCGCATCGGTTCTCCCTACGACGAAATCCACCTGCACAACATGCTGCCCGACGCGGAACTGGATGAGAGTTTGGGCCTTACCGAAAAACTGAGTGACCGCATCCAGGCATTCCATGACCTCATCGGGTTGGACAACAAAATCCTGTCGGAAGAGGAACAACTGAACGCCAATGGTATAGGTGTCATCTACGACGACCAGGAGATGCCGGAACTGGACGATGCCTTGGACGAAGTTGCTGCTAACCAACGGGCAATCGCCCTGCTGCAAAGCATCCGCAGTAATGACCCCGACCTCTGGCGGACGATAACCGAGTTGCCCGATGGCATTCGGTCTGCACTGACCTGCACCAGTGGTGGCAATGCTGATGAGGCACCGCAATCCGACGAAACCATCATAATGCTGGCCGCGTCTGACGCTGTGCGCTGCTACGCCGTGGGAAACGACCTGAAGCCACGGCTTGTCCGCGCGGCGCAATTCGTAGCCGCCGCCGAATGTGAGCCAGACACACCAACGCGTCCCCTGCCGGAAAATACCAACGCGCGGGTCAATGTTGCTGCCGAGGCTTTCAGCCATGATTTCAGCCGCATGTTGGGCCCGATGCGACGGCGCACTTCTGGCAACGTCCGCAACCGGACCTTCGTGAAACGGCAACTCAACGGTATTGGCACCGACATTGTCACGCCGCAGCGTGTCAACGCACTCCGGCAAGCCTTTGCTGCCGACCTGCCGACTGTCGTCGAGAACGAGCTGTCGGATTTACGCCAGCTCAACCTGGGCGGCCGCGAACTGGTGAAGCGCCTGGAACTACTGCAGGAACGCTACAGTCTGAACCCAGCTGCTCAGAGCACTGCCACTGCAGCTTCGGAGCCGACTCGTGTCGTCTGTTCCGACGGCCTCTGGTGAAAATGAACTGCCGCTGTGGTCACAACTGGGCCTACGTCCGGTTTCCCACTCGACTACCCACCCAGGGCGATTGCATCCAGATTGGGTGTGCCGACAGGGTGGATTGCCCCGTGGCTACAATGGGCCGGTTCCGGATCCAGCCTGCGGAGAGCCCCTCATGGACAGCCCGATGCCCTCGTCCCTGGTCGAGACCCTGGACACCCCGGGGATCCGCGGGTCGACCGCACCAAGCTGCACAGCCTGACGGACATCCCGGTGCTGTCCGTGCCGGGGTCATCTGCGGCGCCGACAGTTTCGTGGCCATTGCGCTCTTCGGCCAGCTCAACGAGGAATGGCTGCGCACCTTCCCGGGCTGCCCCACGGCATCCCCTCGCACGACACGCTGGGACGGGTCTTCGCGCGGCTGGACGCGGCCCGCTTCGAGGAGGGCTTTCGGGACTGGGTGCAGGACGCCTTTGCGCTGACCGTCGGTCGGGTCGTGCCCGTCGACGGCCAGAGCGTGCGCGGCTCCCACGACCGGGGACGGGGGCTGGGGCCCCTGCACCTGGTGAGCGCCTGGGCGCAGGCCAACCCGCTGGTGCCGGCCCAGACGGCGGTGGCCGACCAGTCCAATGAGATCACGGCCATCCCGGAACTGCTGCGCATGCCGGTCCTGGAGGGCTGCATTGTGACCCTCGACCGGGTACCCTCCGGGTGGGGCTGCCGGAAGGCGATCGCGCGTCAAATCCGGGAGCAGGAGGCCGACCATGTGCTGCGCGTGCGGGCCCACCACCAGGGTCTCCACGAGCGCATGGAGGACACCTTCGCCCTGGAACGGGCCGCGGACTTTGCCGACGGTCCCCACGACCATGCGGACACGGTCGGGAAGGACCACGGCCGGATCGGGATCCGCCGCTGCGGCAACCGGGTCACGACCGACACCCGCTGCTTCATTTCCAGCCTGCCCCCCAAGGCCGGTCCCCTGCTGCAGGCCGTGCGCCGGCATTGGAGCATCGAAAACGCCCACCACTGGGTCCTGGATGTGGCCTTCGGCAAGGACGACAGCCGGATCCGCACGGGGCATGCCGCCCACAACATGGCCATCCCAGGCGCATCGCGCACAACCTAGTATGTTAGCCAACAGCAGCCTCCACCGGCGGCCGCCGGTGGAGGCTGCCAGGGCGTGACAGACCGTCCTTCAACCCAGGTCCGGCCAGCCGAGACCGTGCAGCAGCCGGGTCGTCACGCCCTGCCTTCGCAGGAACCCGAACAGTTACCTGGACCTGAAGTCCGTATTGACTAGGCTGGGACCACGAAGGGTTGGCCGCCACAGCATACCGGAGATACACACCATGGCCCAGACCCATGTCGGCATTGACGTCGCCAAACACCATCTCGACCTGGCGGTCTGGGGTGCCGAAGACGTCGACCGCCTGCCTCACGACCAGGAGGGCATCGAGGCGCTCTGCTACCGCTTGACCGCCCTGGCCCCGGACCGGATCGTGGTGGAAGCCACCGGCGGTCGCGAAATGCCGCTGGCCACCGCCCTGCAGGCAGCCGGCCTACCCGTGGCCGTGGTCAATCCGCGCCAGGCCCGCGCCTTCGGGCGCGCCTCGGGCCAGCTGGCCAAAACCGACCGCATCGATGCCCGGCTGCTGGCCCGGATGGCGGCCGTGCTGCAACCGCCCGTGCGTCCCCTGCCCGACGCCGACCTGCGGGCCCTGCGGGCACTCGTGGTGCGACGGCGGCAAGTGGTCGCCATGTGTGCCCAGGAGAAGACCCGCCTGGACACCACGGCGGCCGCCATGCGACCCCACATCCAAGCCCACCTGGAGTGGCTGCAGACCGAATTGGCACGCTTGAACCGGGAACTCCAGGACCGCCTGCAGAGCCATACACGCTGGTCGGGTCAGACCGCGTTGCTGTGCAGCGTACCGGGTGTCGGTCCCGTCGTGGCGGCCGTACTCGTCGCCGAACTGCCGGAACTGGGGCAGCTTAGCCATCGCCAATTGGCGGCCCTGGTCGGTGTGGCACCCCTGAACCGGGACAGTGGCCAGCTACGCGGCCAACGCCGGATCTGGGGGGGCCGCGCCTCCGTGCGCCGGATCCTCTATATGGCCACCATGACCGCCATCTGTCACAACCCTCCCATCCGCGCCTTTTACCGGCGTCTCTGCGCCCAGGGCAAACCCCGGAAGGTGGCGCTCGTGGCCGCCATGCGTAAACTGCTCACCGTCCTCAACGCCGTGATGCGGGACCAGGTTCCTTGGACAACGGCACCCTTGTCAACGACGATCCATACTTGACACGGAACACAGTTGCTGCTGCGGCAGGACCGGTCCCCAGGGTGGGCATCGCCAACAAGCGGTTGGCGGCCGCCTGGAACAAGGACTGCCTGTGCCGGCTCATCGGCCTCAGGCCCAAACCCATCTGGATGCAATCGCCCTGACTACCCACCAAGGTCAATGGCTTAGCCACCAGACTTGTGTTACCAGCTGCCGCTGAACAACACGGCCACTGGGCATATGGAATGTATGGGGCCAAACGGGCACCATGAAGCCCAAAACCGTTATCGTACATTGCCGAGCACCAGACCAGTTCAAGCGAAGCCTGTCCCGGAATCGGCTTCCGGCGCGTTCTCAAATGTGTATCATACCAATCAATTATGATTGAATTACTTGAGGATTGGCAGGCAGGGCCTCTAGGGCGTCCGCCGTGTCCCCGACCGTCCAGACGATCGCCGTCTTGCGAGCCATGGCCGTCCCTCCCGGTGCCACCGCCCACATATCAAGTAATGCTATTGTAATGGATTGGTATCATCCCTTGATGCCCGACATGACAATGCCTTGAATCCAATATCGCTGCAACAGGATGAATACCAGCAGGCATGGCAGCGTCATGATAATGGACGCTGCCATCATGAGGTGTTCGGTGGCTTGGCCGCCAAGGGAAACCACTCTTTGGAAGTAGGTCAGGCCCAGGGCCAGGGTGAACTTCTCCGTGGTATTGAGGAAGATCAGCGGCCCGAAGAAGTCGTTCCAGCTGCCCAGGAAGGAGAAAATGCCCATGGTGACGAATACCGGCACCGACAAGGGCGTCAGCACACGGAAGAAGATCCAGAGAGAGTTGGCACCGTCGATCTTGGCCGCCTCGTCAAACTCCCGGGGAATGGTCAAGAAGAATTGACGGAAGAGGAAGATGGCGAACGCGCCACCGCCAAACCACGGCGGGATGTACAGGGAACGGAGTTCGTCGAGCCAACCAAGCCATTTGAAGAGCAGGAACGTAGGAATGATCGTGATCTGGGGCGGCAGCATCAATGTGCTCAGCATGACCAGGAACAGGATGTTGCGTCCCGGGAAACGGAACCGGGCGAAGCCGTAGGCCACCAGTGATGCGGACAGGATCTGGCCAATTCCCGTCAACACGGTGACTTTGAGGCTGTTCCAGAAGAAGAGGGCCAGCGGGGCCTGGCGGAAGACTTCGATGTAGTTGGACCATTGGGGAGCCTCGGGCAGCCAAGTCGGCGGAAAAATGAAGATTTCCCTTGGCACCTTCAGCGATGTGAGCACCGCCCAAAGGAACGGCAGGCCAAAAGCAGCGGCCAGGACCAGGACCACCAGAAGGGTGGGCATCATGCGGACTGCCTGCTGCAGACGGACACCGCCGATGCCGGAAGCCGGCACCCGAGGTGCGGAGAGCGTGGGTTCTACCATCGCTCGCCCTGGTCAAACTCGTAATAGACCCACGAGCGGGAAAGACGCAGCTGCCAATAGGTCAGGATCACCAGGATCAGGAAGAAGAACCAGGCCAGGGCGGATGCGTATCCCATCTCCCAGTAGTCGAAGGCGTGGTTGTAGAGGTTCAGGACGTAGAAGAGGGTCGAGTAGGCGGGCCCGCCGGCGGGCCGCGTCTGGCCGGCGCCACTGGTCGCGACGAACGCCAGCGTGAACATCTGCATCGCGCCGATCAAGCCTAGCACCAGGTTGAAGAACATCGACGGCGAGAGCAGGGGAATTGTGATGCGCCAGAACTTGGCTTGGTTGCCCGCACCGTCGATCTCCGCCGATTCGTAAAGTTCGATTGGAATCCCCTGCAGGCCGGCCAGGAAGATGAGCATCGAGCCGCCGCCGACGGCTCCCCAGAGACTGATCACGATCAGGGACGGTTTTGACCATCGGATGTCATCGAGCCAGCGCGGCCCTTCGATGCCGATCAAGTCGAGGAGGTAGTTGGCCAGGCCCACGTTCGGCTGGAAAATCCAGAGCCACAGAAAGGCGGTGGCAACGATGGGCGTGATGGATGGCAGGAAGTAGATGGCCCTGAAGATGGTGCGTCCCAGAATGCGCTGGTTGAGGAGCAGCGCGCAGCACAGGGAACCGGCGATGGAGACCGGTACGAAGACGGCCGCGTAGTAGACCGTATTCCAGAGCGACTTCCAGAAGAGGTCGTCCCGGAACATGCGGATGTAGTTGTCCAACCCTACGAAGTCGGGCGGCGTGATGATCTTGTAGAACGTGAGACTGAGGTAGATAGAGACCAGCATCGGACCGGCCGCGAACACCGCGAAACCGACCAGCCACGGAGCGATGTACAGGTAGCCCTCGATGGCTTCCCTGGTGGCGGTGGACAAACGCATGGAAGGATTTCTAGCGAAAATCGCGCGCCTGGGTTTGCCGGTGTTCGCGGCAGGCTGAGGACGGAAACCCATGATGGAACAGGGCCTATGCGCCGAACACGATTACGCTGCGGCGTGCTTCGCCGCGGGTCATCAGATCGAATCCGTCGTTGACCTCCTCCAGCGACAGCCGATGGCTGACCAAAGCATCCAGCTTGAACGTGCCGGCGCGGAATCGGTCGATCAGCAGCGGGATGTCGAGGGCCGGGATGCCGCCACCGGCGTGTGCACCGGTGATCAGCTTTTCGTTGTCGATCAGCTCCGCCTGGTCGACCACGAGCTGCGTGCCGGGAGGTCCGGCTCCCTCCAGAACCACCATGCCCCCGTTCCGCACAACGCCAACGGTCTGGTTCATCGCGATGGCCGAACCGGAGAAATCAAAGGCGAAATCCGCCATGGCTCCGCCGGTGGCTGCGCTCACGGCCTCCACGGGATCGCCGTGCGAGGCGTCAACGGTGTCGGTAGCACCGAACTCGCGCGCCCAGTCGAGCTTGCGGGATACGACATCAATGGCGATGATTTGTCGCGCGCCGCAGAGCTGTGCCGCGTTGATGCCGGCGAGGCCCAAGCCGCCGCAGCCGAAGACCGCGACTCGGCTGCCCGGCGCGACCTTGGCTCGGGTTAGGACGGCCGCTGCACCGGAGAGGGCGCAACAACCAAGCAGGCAGGCCGCCTCAAACGGCACGTCGTCCGGGATCTTCGTCAGCGATGCTTCCGGGACGACGCATGCCTCCACGAAGGTTGCGATCTCGTGGTGTCCGAAGCGTCCAACGCGAGTCCCGTCAAGGCTAAAGCGGCTGTCGATGTCAGGCACGGCTCGGCGTCGCTGGGGTTCGCAGAGGCGCGGCCGGCCCGTCCGGCACTGGCGGCAGTGGCCGCAGGCACCCAGCAGATCGGATACCACATGGTCTCCCACGGTAAGCGTGTCAACCCCGTCGCCCAGCGCCTCGACGATCCCGGCTCCTTCGTGGCCCGGTATGTACGGCTTGGGCCAGCCCGCGTGGGTGACAACGAACTTGTCGCTGGCACAGATGCCGCTGGCGCCCCAGTGTACGAGCACTTCGCCCGGACCCGGCGGCGCCAGTTCGACATCCCGAATCTCAAGGGGGGCGCCGTCGCGCAGGCACAGCGCAGCTTGAACTCTCATTAACTCTCCGGATTTCCATTTCCGACGGATGCAGCGAGCGAATGGCTGGTCACTTGGGCCAGCGGTTCGCCGATCACGGCTTCGGTCAGCATTTCGGGGGTGACATCGGCCTTGTCGGCGTCCAGCACCTTGACACCCGCGTTCAGGGCAACGAAGTGGTCCGAGACCGCATAGGCATGGTGGATGTTGTGGGTGATGAAGACCGTAGCGATGCCGCGCTCCTTCAGCGTCTCCATCAGGTCCAGGACGGCGTGGGTCTCCTTGACGGAGAGCGCGGCCGTGGGTTCATCGAGCATGAGGACCTGGACGCCGAAGTAGAGACTGCGGCTGATGGCGAGTGCTTTTCGTTCACCCCCCGAGAGGTTTTCCACCAGTTCCTCCGCATCGTCGAGGAAAATGCCCATCTCGGTAATCGCCCGCAGCGACTCGTTTGCCATGCGGTTGAAGTCCAGGAATCCCCACCGGCTGCGCGGTTCCTTCCCGAGGAAGAAGTTGCGTGCGATGTTCATGATGGGAACGAGTCCCAGATCCTGGTAAACGATTTCGAGCCCGGCAGCCCGCGACTGGCTGGGATTCTTCCAGCGGACCTGTTCTCCCTTGTAGTGCACCGTTCCGCGCGACGGCGGGAAGACACCGGCCATGATCTTGACCAGCGTCGTCTTGCCGGCGCCGTTGTCCCCAATCAGTCCCAGAACCCGCCCGGCGTGAAGATCCAAGTCCACACCGCGCAATGCCTGCACGTGTCCGAAGCTCTTGTGGATGTCCGTCATGCGGACAATGGGAGTGCCGGTGTCGGTCATGCGTCGCTCCGCTGGAACTGGAGCAGACGGAAGTTGCTGAAGCCGCGGTTGATGATCACCGCAAGCATCAGGATGATGCCGGTCACCGGCATGTAGATGTAGGACGAGTAGCCGAAGAAGATCAGGCCCGAGCGGATCACACTCACGAAGATGGCGCCGAGCACGGCTCCGACCATGCTGCCCTTGCCCCCCATCAGAAGGGTGCCGCCAATCACGGCCGCCGTGATGGCCTCGAATTCCATGCCCATGCCCAACTGCGACTGGGAAGTGAGGAAACGGGCCATGTTGGCCGCACCGGCAAAGCCTGCCAGAAGGCTGCAAAGGGCGAAATTGATTACCTTCACGCGGCTCACCGGCACGCCGGAGTTGCGCGCTGCCTGCGCGTCTCCGCCGGTCGCCAGGACCCAGTTGCCGTAACGGGTCTTGGCGAGTACGACCTGCAGAATGATGGCAAGCAGGATCCACCAAATGACGGTGTTCCGCATCAGGGAGAAAGTGATGCCGGCCACCATGTTGAGGAACTCCTTGTCCGCCTTGTAGCTGACGGAGAAGCCTCGGGTCAGGATGATGTGCAGGCCGCGATAGAACATCATTGCGGCCAGGGTCACGATGAAGGACGGAATGCGCAAGTTGACCGTGATCAGGCCGTTGACCAGGCCAATGACCGCGCAGAGGATCAGGGTCACGAGGAAGGCCAAGGGCGGTATCAGGCCCGCATTGGCCATTTGGGCGAAAAAGAGGGTGGCGATGAGGTAGACCGAGCCAACGGATATATCGAACTCGCCCGAGATCATCAGGAAGCCGCAGCCGAGGGCCACGATGCCAACGTTGGCCGCGACCGTAAGGATGCTGGTGTAGGAATCGACGGTGCGGAAGTTGGCCGCGCCGATCGAAAAGACCCCCACGAGGAGGACTAGGGTCGAGAAGATCCCCAGTTCGGGAATCCTTCGGACCATGCGGTTGACCCGGCGGCGGAAGTCGTCGCGTCCGCGGCGGTCGGTCCCGTCGCCCGATACGGGGTTGGTGGCGTCGATGGTCATGTTCGGGTTATGGCGGAAAGTGGGTTGGGAAAGATCGCGCCGGCAGGCTCGCCCACACCTGCCGGCGACGGTTCAATCCGCCTTCAGAGCCGAGCTAAGATCAGGCCCGGATGCCGGCTTCTGCCTGGCCGATCAGGGCCGCGGCGTTTTCCTGGGTGACGACATAGGGTCCGGTCGAAATGTCGTTGGCAATCAGGAACTGGTTGGTTACCCACTGCCACGCGAGGGCTGCACCGTACCAACCCTGCAGATAGACCTGCTGATCGATCGTGCCCACGCAGTCGCCGGCATCAATCATTCCGAGCAGTTCGGGATCCAGATCGATGCTGGTGACGTAGACCTTGCCTTCCTCGAAGGGTTCGTTCACGTTGCCCAGCTTGCCCATTTCGCGCAGGACCTCAATGGACCAGGCGGCGGGCCGGCTCCAGCCGGTATGGATCGTCTCCACGTCCGGGTTGGCGATCAGGTGGGCCCGGACGATCTCCTGCATCTGCACGGGATCGACTTCCCCGGCGATGCTTTCGAAGTTCGTGCCTTCCGGCGTGAGCACATCCGACATGCCCTGTCCCCGGGTGACGAGCACCCAGGCACCCGGTACGTGCTCAATGTAGGTGGAGCGCTTGGGAGCGCGCCCGGCCAACTCCGTAAAGGAAGCCAACGCCAGTTGGGCGTTGCGGACCCCTGTCAAATAGGTGTCCTCGCCCGCGTACCGCAGGTGCGGAACCTGCTCCTCCGCCGGGCGCGGGTCCTTGGAGTTCACCAACACCACCGGCACACCTTGGTCGGCGAGTTGGCGGATGGGTTCGTCCAGGGCGTCCACGTCGGACAAGACGGCCACGACCGCGTCGGCGTCGCCCGCCGCCACGATCCGTTCCATGTTCTCGCGCTCTTCGGCGAAGTCGCCGTCGCGGACGGTGCCGAGATACTGCCCGTCGATGTTGTAGTGGCTGCAGAAATCCTGGAAGCCGTTGTTGGCGGCCGACCAGAAGGAGATTTCCACCGAGCCGTGGGTGTTGAAGTAGAACTTGTAGTCCGGCGATTCCGACATCATCGACCCGTCGGATGGAGCGGCAGCGGGGGTGACCGGCATCACGCAGGCAGCCGTCATGGATGCCCCCGCCGCGACCATCGAAGCACTCAGAAAGTGCCTGCGGTTCAGTTTCTTTCCGCTCATAATTTCTCCTGTGGGTAGTTCCGAGTCCTGTTGTCATTGGATAGGTACTGACGACAACTACGCCGGTGTTCGGGTGTTTCGCACCTCCTGTGCTCAATATCCGGGTGCGCGGGATGTGGGCGCATCCTTTGCACGGCGGGAAAATTCTAACAGCGGGCGGAATCCGCTGATTCGGGCGCATGGCAGAGCCCTTGGCTGTCACAAAGGCGCTGTCGCGTGCGCGCTGCGGCAGTCTGTGTCCGGCCTCGCGTGCGGTGATCTCCTATACCGCTGACAGTTGGAGTCCGTTTGGACTGAACGACGCTTCGATTACGTATACACGATAATCACAGGTTCTTTGCCGTTGCCATTCAGAATAGGCGGATAGGAAATCCCGTGGCTGCTGGAGCCGAGTTTGAATCCGGCCCTGCCGGTTCACACAACGGAAGGCGGCACACCGTCATGCATCGGCAGTATTTCCAAGCACCCGGCGGCGACCGTCTCCTGTCGGCACGGATTCCGAACAGTGGCTTGATCCCGATCAAAGGCCGTTTAAAGCATCCGCGACGGCCAACCCCAATCGCTCTGGTGGTGGCAGTCCTGCTGGGGACACTGGCACTTGGTGGCTGCGTGGTTGGCGAACACCCCCACGGCGAGCACGGTGACGAGGGTGCGAACCATGAACATGCCGGCGTTGTCGAAGGGAGTGGGGAGGAATCCGGTGACCTCCTGACCTTGGATGCATCCTATGACGTGGTCCGGCTGGGAGCCAGACTCATCCTGAAATACAGTTCCTCGAACAACGCCTTCGTTGGCACCGTACAGAACACCACAGGCGAAACCTTGCCGCAGGTCCGAGTGGAAGTGCATCTGCTCCAACGGCGTGGAACTCGGTCCCACAACTCCGCAGGACCTTGAATCCGGTCAGACAGTGGAAGTGGTTCTCAGCGCAGAGGATCAGGAATTCGATGGCTGGTCGCCCCACGCGGAAGTCGGCGGTACCGAACACGGACATGAAGGTGAAGGCGGGGGAGAGCACGGTTCAGGCGGCGAAGGCTGAGGTCTGTGCATTCATCATCCGACGGCACGGACTGTCGGTCCCGAGCGCCCCTGTCATTGGGTTGGCAATCGTTACTGATTGGCCGGAATATTCATTCGCTTAGTGTGCTGCAGAAACTTTGATTCTGCAGCGCGCACCAGCCACCGACTGGACATCCCGTGCCAAGCGCGCCGTCAGTAACTCACGGACTTGACAGTCTTGGGACGGAAGGCCGCGCTGCCACGACCGTACCTGGTCTCCATCCCTTGGTGCGCCCTCGCACCCATTCCCACGCCAATTGAAACAGTCTCCCGTGCAGCGGTTTGTTGCGACTACAAGGCAGATCGGTGATCTTCCCCGTTCAACTCGCCGCCCTCTTCACTTTCCGTTGTGATACCAAAGATTCCCCGCCATTCAGCCGGGTTGTCCAGAACCGCTGTCAGGAGATCGTCCGTGTTGCCGGGCACCCCGAAATTGTGCCAGTGCCGGGCGATTGCGTCGATAGCGCCTTCATCGGACAAGATATGGTCCACGACCGTGAGGATGGTTTGCGTCCTTCCATGCTCTTCACTTTTCCGAAGTTTGTCGCCAAGGGCATCGCGCCATATCCCCATGTTGGAGTCGAACCACTGAAACACGGGCCCATCATCCGGGTGATCCTGTTTCAGACGCACCACACTCCCGATGACTGCACTGCGCACCTCCATGTTGGGGTCGTCCCCTTCACCTTCCACGCGCACATAGTTGCTGTCGGGCTGCAGGCGATACAGGACAAGCTGTGCCAGGTATCCCCGGGATTTTCCTTCCGGCGGTTCTCCGGGATCCACAATCAAGTATTCCTTCACACGAGACGTTCGTAAAGGACTGCCTTGTCCCCATAGTCCCGCGCCGCAGACGAAGGCGACACGACTTCCACAATCATTTCCGGGACAGGATGCTCGGGATCTGTCCGGATGACGCGCGATTCCTTCAAACTGTGGTCGTCCCGACCCTCCGGCAACACCACCAAGTCGGGTTTGACTTGGGTCTTGGGTTTCCTGCCTCCCGTGAACAGGCTCAAATCGCGGCCCACTGCTTCCGGGAAGTGATGGTCGGGGATGGGTTGTACTCGGTGCGCTCCCTCCCCACCCAAGGGAGTGCAGAGAGTTTCCCGCATCTGTTCGATGAGCGGATTGTGGCGTTTCGGGTCGGGCCTCACAAAACCGGCCAAGTCGTAGGGGAAGTTGCGGACATTGACCTTTCCGTAGTCGGGATCAGTGGTCCAGTCTTCGTAATACTCATGGTTTTCGTCGTAGACGAACTCCGGGTCGAAATGGGATAGGGCTTGCAGGTTATCCTGCCATGCGCGGGGGTGTAGCAATCGCCACATCGCTCGCTGGTAACGCGACGCAATGGCAGTCGCCGAATCCGTGTCGCCCCGCGAGGCGGGGACTTGCCAGTCCCAAGCCTTTTGGGGTTGGGGCCGCCGAGGAACAGGCGACACCGCTACGGCCCGGGCGGAAGTCTCTGCTTGTGCAAGGGCCATGGGGTCATCCTCCTTGCCTGTATTGCGCTTTAATCTGCCTGTCTTCGCTGAATGGGGACAGCAGCCGATACCGAGGCCTGCACCGCGTTGGGGAGATCGCGCCTCCGTGCACACGATTCGGTCCTGGCCACGGTGACCGCTATCCGCCACAATCCCACCATGGGTACCTATTGCATGCGGTTGTGTCGACAGGGCAAACCCAGGAAGAGGGTTCCCGCCGCCAGGCGCAAGCTGCTCCTCCTGAACGCGGTAATCCGGGACCAAGTCCTTGGCAACGGACGCTCTGTGCCGAGGGCCAACAATGCCTGACCCTCAGTGCGGTTACAGGACAGTGACGCGAAGTTGTGCCAATGGGAGTTGCCGGGATTCTGGATGGTCTCAAATCCTGACCGCCTCTCGATAATCAGTGAATGCCGCGGCAGGAAGGTGCCCTATCGCAAGACAGGTTCATCAACGCCGTGAGCGTAAATCATCCGGCACGCCTCGAGGACTGCGAGGCCGTGTCGACCGGGGATGGGTGCATCCTGTCCAGACAGAACCGCATGGACAAAGGCTTCGGCCTGGCGTCTGAAGTTGTAGTGTTCCCCTTCCTGGGCTGCCGTGTCGCCAATGTTGATGCATTGAACCAGATTGTTGCCCGCGATTTCCACCGATTGGCGAGCCCGAATGCGAATGACCCCCTCCGTCCCGTAGATTTCGCTGCGCCATGAGGTTCCGCCCGCGGGATAGGTCGGGCCGGTGACATTGAGCGTCGCCATCGCACCGTTGTCGAATGTCAGGAGAGCGGTGACGGCTTCTTCAACCCGAGAGCCTGCGGTCAAGGTTCGGATCGAGGCGTGTACATCGCGCAGGGGCGCATCCACAAGCCACAGCAGGCGGTCCATTGCATGAACCCCCGTGTACAACAGAACACCGCCCCCTGAGAGGTCCGGCGAATTGATCCAGGACCCCAGATGGGATCCGCGTGGCGACGCGATGGTTTCCATACAGTTGACCGGTACCCCAATGTGCCCAGCCTCGATCCACGCTTTTGCCTGGATTGCCTCGTCGCGGAAACGGTGCACGAAGCAGATCATCAAAACCACACCCGCAGTTCTGCAGGCCTCTTCGATGCGTCGTCCCTCCACCAGCGTGGAGCCCATGGGCTTTTCCATCAGGACATGGAGACCGCGCTCCGCTGCCATGCATGCGGCCTCCGCGTGTAGGTGGTGCGGCAAGGCCACCACCACGGCATCAAGCTCCAATGCTGTATCCAATGCCGTCCGCCAATCCTGAAACGGTGTGGCACCGGACCGGCCGGCTTCGTGTCGGGCCAGGTCCGCGTCCGTGTCGGCCACCGCCGTGACCTGTGCGTGTTCAACGGCGAGAAACCCGGTGATGTGCCGGATTCCCGCCTGTCCGGCGCCCAGAATGGCTACCTTGAGGGTCATATCATCCCATCCGCCGCCAGCGGTGACTCCAATCGCCGCTGAAGGTTTCCGCACCGGTGGGTGTGATGCGGATGTCTTCATTGATTCCCGTGCTCCAGGCGGGACCATTCACGATGTTGCGTTTAGGGTGGTAGGAAAATACCATGCCTGCCTCGAGCGGCCAGTCCTGGCTCTTGCCCCAGCCCGGGGCCGCGGAGAACCAGGGGTACTCGATCGTGTCCATGCCTTGGCCATGGAAATCGAAAGCCGTGGTGGTGGCACCCAGCTCCCAACCCCGTTCCCGCATGGTTTGTTCAAAGATGCCGGCCATTTCGCTCAGGTGCGCTCCCGGTCGGGCAGCAGTGCGAATGCGTTCAAAGGCCAGGAGTTCACTGTCCATGAGTTTCAGCTCTTGGTCTGTTGGATCCCGGTATGCACAATTCACCGTCAGTTCGCACCAGTGCCCGCTGGGGCCTAGGATCTCCATGTGATACCGCACGATGTCGTCGCATCGGAGCGGGGTGTCCTGGGGCGGTTCGTGCTCACCGGGTCGTTCCCCAACAAACACCAGAATGTCGCGCGCGCCGCCTGCCAGTGCCACGCGGCTGGCCTCGGCTGCCAATTCCCTTTGTATTGCACCGGGCCGAAGTACCTCAACAAAGCGTTCCATGGCGGATTTGGCCAAGTCCCAGAGCTCGAATTCCTGGCGTATCTCCAATTCGCTCTTGACGGCCCGTACCCGGTTCAGCAGGTCGTCTGCAATCACGAATTCCGCGTCCGGCATCTCGGAGGCCAGCAGCTCCATGGTCCCGGCTCCCAGGATGAACTGGTGGCCCGCCACTCCGATGCGTGCCTTGCCGTAACCGCGTGCCACGCATTCGGCGGCCATGCGGGGAGCGATGTACACGTCGCCGCGCACGTCCGTGATCCATCCTCTGGCGGCAATGCGTTCGGCCACCGCATATGAGCTGAAGGCCAGGAATGGCTCCTCTTGGCGCGGGATGAATATAAGTCCATCGTGGCCCCAAATGTGAAAGTCGGTGAGATAGCGAAAGTAGCCCCTTCCGGTCCACCAATGCCCCTTGCCGGCAACAAAGAGTCCATCAAGGTTTGCCTCCGCCATGGCAGCCCGAATTCGGGTCAGGCGCCTGTCTCGTTCGGAGAGATCCGGAATGGTGGTCATGTGTTCATTCTCCATGGTGATTTGAAGATTCGTGTTGATTTGGAGCGGGCCAGAGGTTGGCCGCGCCGTGGTCGGCAAACACGTGCGCGAGTTCAATCCACGTGCCTGCTGTATTCGACTGCATGCAGGCCTCGAGCAATGCCAGCGTTCCGAGATGGTCGTGTGCCGACGTCCGGACGGACAGGCCCTGGTTTACACAGGAGACAAACTCGTCGAGGAGACCTTTGGCATCGTCCACGAACGGACGTTGGGATGCCAGCGGCACGGAACGAAGCTCCTCTGCTTGTTCCCCTTCCTTGAAGCGGGGACCGGCCAGTCCCAGTTCGGGATCGAGCCGGCCCTCCACGACATCGGCAAATTGGTTGCGCTGCAGGATCACCCCATCTTGAAAGTCGCTGCGCCAGGCAAATTCCATGCCGTTCCAACCGGCAGTCCAGGTACCCAAGTAGTTGACGCGCGCGCCGTTGGCCATCTCCATCAGGACTGATACGCAGCTGTCATGCAGATAGACGCTGCCCGGGGGATTCCACATGTCTGCACAGACCCGTACAACCTCCTGGGCGTAGCAGTAACGGATGAGATCCAGATGATGTACGGACTGTTCCAGCAGCATGGGATGCCGCATGGTCAGGGGATAGGAGTTCAGATCTCCGCGGCGTCCATCCCGGTTGCGTGTGTAGTTGAACCTGCCGAAGGCAAGCGGTCCCAATCGTTGTTCCTGTACCGACTGGCGGAGGTGCTGGCTGGCGGCAAGGTAGCGGAAGTTCATGCCGACCATCAGTTGGCGGTCCGTTTCCTGCGCAAGGCGCACCAGTTCAATCGCCTGTGCAAACTCCTCGACCAAGGGTTTTTCGCAGATGATGTGCATGCCTTGCGCGAGGCATGCCTGAATCTGGCGATGGTGTAGTTCGGGAGGGGTGGCCAGCACCACAAAGTCCCATGGAATCGACTCGGGCTTGAGCGAAGCGTGACAAGCCGCCGAGATTTCCAGGCTGGCTGCCAATGCCTGCGCCTTTCCGATGTCGGGGTCCACCAAGGCTTCCAGGGCCACGCCCGGATGTTCGGTAAGAATCCCGGCCCAGTATGAACCGCGGACCCCGCAACCAACCAGGCTACAGGTGAGGGACATGGGCGCAGTGCTCAGTCGACTTGGCCGGGGCGCAGCCAAGCACCACAGCCCGGTTGACCAATGATGCGGCCTTCGTGGTAGACCACCCGGCCGCCCACCACGGTGGCATGGACCGATCCGCCGACAGGCACTGCCCGATACAACCGGCTGGCCTCGGCACCCTTCGTGAGCCAGGCACTGCCGTTGAGGACCGTTTCCCGGCGCGGATCGAACACGCAGATGTCCGCGTCTGATCCCGGACGCAGGACGCCTTTACGCGGGTAGAGGCCGAAGCTGCGGGCGGCGTTGGAGGCCGACAGCTCCACCGATTGTTCAAGCGTGAATCTGCCTTTCAGTCCCCATGTCAAGAGCAGTGGAACCAGGGCTTCAACTCCCGGATGCCCTGGTGGGGCGTCAATGATGTTCTCCCAAGCTGCTTCCTTTTCGGCGGCCGTGAAAGGGGCGTGATCGGTGGCGACAAAGTCAAGCACTCCGTCGTGCAGTCCCCGCCAAAGTGCATCCTGGTCGCCTCTTTCACGCATGGGGGGATTGATCTTGCCGTAGGGGCCAACCCGTTCGAGATCGGCATTCGTGAACAGCAAGTAGTGCGGACAGGTTTCAGCGGTGACCGGTGTGTCTGCATGTTTGGCCGCCCGGATCAGGTCCACGCTCGCCTTGGCGCTGACGTGCACGATGTGAACTGACGCTTCCAACGACCGGGCCAACTGCAGCACTCCGGCAATCGCCGCGGCCTCCACCACGGCCGGTCTGGACATCAAGTGACGCTGCCAGTCCTCCACCGACCGGCCGCGTGCCTGGCGGGTGTACCAGTCGATGAGGCTCTGGTCTTCGCAATGGATTGCACACCGCAAGCCGGTTGCGCGGGTGAGTTCAAGGGCTGCGCCAATCGTGGCCAGATCGGGTGCGATAAGACCTTCAAACTCGTCTTCGCGACCGGGAGGGGACTCGGTCATGAACAACTTGAAAGCAATGGCGCCGGCCTTCGCCATCCCGTCCACTTCGCCCTTCTCCAAGAGGCCCGGTGCACCGTACAGCGCAATGTTTACATGGGCATCCCGTACGACCAGGGAGCCGCGATCCTCCAGCGCCTGCGCGGTGGCCACACCGGGTTTTGAGATTGGCATCTCGAAGATGGTGGTGACCCCTCCTGCCGCCGCCGCCCGGGACTCGGTGGCGAAGTCACCGCGCTCCGGAAACGAAGGGGCGCGGCAGTGGAAATGCGGATCGATGCCGCCCGGCAGGACCAGCATGCCGGCTGCGTCAATGGTCTCTCTGGCCGATGGCCTGTCGGCCGGGTCTAGAATCCCGGTAATCCTTCCCCCTTCCACGGTCACGGTGCCGGGCCGGGAGGCAAAGGTTGTTTCGTACGAGGGGTTGAGGATCCTTCCCCCGGTGATGGCCAGATCTGCGGTCACGGATGATCCCCATGGGAATTGGCCTGTACCTGTGCGATCGCCTGCTTCATGCTTTGTGCCTCCAGGTCTTCCTGCAATCCCTCGACTTGGACACCGTAAGCCTCCGACGCTTGTGCCGGGGAAACCAGACCCAATGCAACATCCTCCAACACGTCCTCGCGTGTTCGTTCGTTTGGCGGTCCGTATCCACCGCCGCCCGGTACGCGCAGCAGCACCTCATCCCCCGACTTGAACTGGTACGGCACGAACCGCTCCATTTTTTCACCATTCATGATCACGTCGCCGGGTGTGCCGCGGTGTCCGCCGCGCAGGCCCTCCGCGGGGTACTTCATGAGGTCGGGGCGAATGGTCAGGGTAGTGCCTTGTTCGGACATGGCGCGCAGCCCGATTTCCTGGCCCAAGCCGCCCCGGTGGGTTCCCGGGCCCCCCGAGTCCGGAATCAGGCGCTTGTGCGTCATCAGGACAGGACACTGAATCTCGAACATTTCCGTGGGTGTCACGGTGCTGTTGTGGGGGTAGGCCCTGGGCA
This sequence comes from Caldilineales bacterium, assembly GCA_012271135.1. Classification (GTDB taxonomy): domain Bacteria; phylum Chloroflexota; class Anaerolineae; order Caldilineales; family Caldilineaceae; genus Bin34. The sequence goes on from JAAXGZ010000144.1 coordinate 24,152, forward strand.
ACAGCCCGTCCGCGTTGTGGGTGGCGCCCAAGCCCCCGTGCGGCAGGACGTGAACGGCGTGGCGACCGTGCCGATCATCGTGTCCCACGATGTGGAAGGGGAAGATGCCGCCTGCCGCCGCAATCACGGACTGAGGCATGAGTTCGGCCATGGCACCGAAAATCAGGGGCGGGATGTGCTTGATGACCTTGGCCCGGGCTGCCACCGGCGCGGGAAAGGTGCAGTTCACGATGGAGCCTTCCGGCGCCGTCATCTTCACGGGTCGGATCAGCCCGTCATTGTTGAAGATGTACGGAGCCAGCATCGCCTTGATGGGATAGACGGCCGTGGCATAGCTGATGTTGAAGGCAGCGTTGATGGCCGAATGCCACTGCTGGGGTGACGTACCCTCGAAGTCCAAGTGGATTTCGTCGTCCTTGATGGCTAGTTCCACGTTCAGGGTGAACGGTTCCAGATAGCCGTCGGCGGTTACGGAGTAGTGGGACTTTCCGTCGGGGAGGTCGCGGATGGAAGCCCGCAGCGCCTGTTCACTGCGGCTCAGGATTTCGGACGCCAGGTCATCCATGTCGGCCATGCCGTAGTCGTCCAGAAATTCCTGGATGCGCTGGATGCCGATACGGTGCGTGCCCACGATGGCATGCAGGTCGCCCAGGACCATGTCGGGTACCCGGCAGTTGGCGGAGATGAACTCCTCGATGACGGGAACCACCTGGCCCTGCGAGTAGAACTTGTTGGGCATGACCCGAGTGCCCTCCATGAACATGTCCTGGGCTTCCAAGTCCCCAAGGTGCCCGCCAACATCCGAAACATGGGCGACGGTGCCCAGGAAGGCCACCAGTCTGCCCTTGTGGAACACGGGCGACACAAGGTTGTAGTCCGGCAGGTGGGTGCTGCCGATCCACGGATCGTTGGTTGCCAATACATCCCCATCCTTGAGCGTGTCCGGTGGAAAGCGCTTCAGCATGGACTTGGTGGTGCGCGGCAACATCGTGCAGAACTGGGGTGGACTCCACTGCGCCTGGGCCAGGCCGGAACCTTCCGCATCCATGAGGGCGCATCCGAAGTCGTGGCTTTCACCCACGATGGTCGAAAACGACGTGCGGATCACCGCGTTGTCGATTTCGTCCACGATGTTGACCAGTCGCTGCCACTGGATTTCCAGAGTAATGGGGTCGAACGTCATATGAGGGAAAGGTCCTTCCTGGCCTGAGGGAAACAGCCGGTTTGGCATTTGAAACGGGGTTGGCGTGACCGTGGGGCGCGAGCCGATGGAGCCCGCGGATGGCATGCAACAACGGACCCTCGGTGAACCCGGCCACAAGCCGAGCAGCCTATTGTAGTCCGGGACGGCGTGATCGGTCAGCAGAACGCCTGTGGGTACTCCGGGTGTGTGCCGACACAGGCATCCATGACTCTGTGGCACCCGCGGTGAAAGTCTCGCGTGGCAGGCGCTTTACCGAGGAGCGTTTCCCTTCAGAGCGGTGGGGTCAGCGCGTCACGCCAAGGCAGCTCGCTACGGGTGCGGACCCGACTGTTGCGAGCCTTACTTGGGTTCCAAAGTTCACCTATGCCGTCAAACCCGTGAGTTCGGTACTGACGCGCCACAGTTCTGCCGCCAGGTGCCGGTCGTCAACTGCCGACGACGCAGGGGACTGTTGTCGGTTTACGAAGTAGCACCCGGTAACTTCTGCAACTTCGGAATCCAACGCGAGATGGACCGGAGTTTCGGCTCCCGCTTCCACGGGGCTCCCGCCGCTGAAGTTCACGTGTAGCAGCTTGGTGTCAATGACTCCCGGATGCAGGAAATTGGCGGTGACCAGGTTGGGATCCAATCTGCGGGCCAACTCGCATGTGAACAGGGCGTTGGCGAGCTTCGAGTTGCAATAGGCGTCCCAGCCGTTGAAGTGGCGGCTCATTTGCAGGTCGGTGAGGTCTATGTGACCACTCGTGTGGGCACCCGAACTCACGTTGACAATCCTTGCGGGTGCGCTGTCCCGAAGCAGGCCGAGCAACAGGTTGGTGAGCAGGAATGGGGCTAGGTGATTGATGCCGAATGTGCTTTCGAACCCGTCCTCGGTCAGTGACCTGTCATTTGTGGCGATGGCAGCGTTGTTGATGAGTACGTCGAGTTTCGGCAGGTCGCTGAGCCCTGATGCCAGATCCCTGACCTGGGCCAGAGAGGAGAAGTCGGCCGAGACGGCTCGGATGTTCGGGTTGCCGGTGGCGTCGATGAGTTCCCGTTGCGCGGACGATGCTCGCACATTGTTGCGTCCATGGACGATGACTTCACAACCATGTTTGGCCAGGGCTTGGGCGGTAGCCTTGCCAATGCCGTCGGTGCTGCCGGTGACGAGGATTGTCTTCATGAGGGTTTCCTAATGGAATTTCCTGGATGGTGGCAATGAACAACGGAAACTGGCGGTGGAAGTTGCTCCGAGTGGTCCGCACATCGGAATGTCGGCCCTCCGCTGCATTCCGGATTTGCAACTGCCAAACCGTGGTTCGGCCAGCAACGATTGCCCTTGTCAGGCTCTGGCAGGATCGCGGCTTCCCTTGGCAATACGAATGTTCCACCAAGTGATCAAAGGTGACATGATCACGGTAGGCAGGATCCAGGGGACCCACACCGGATTGAAATCCACGTTCACCACCGGCACGGTGGTGAACGTGGCGATGGTTCCGGCCAGCATATTCGAAAGGTGCCGTTGGATACGCATCTTCCCGGCCCGCGGCTGACCCCCGGCCATGAGGCGGTAAAATTGGCCGTCAACCAAGGCCAGAGCCCCGCGAGAGTGCCAAATACCACCATGGTTATCCATTGCGAATCTCCCTGCACACCCAGGACGGCACCATATCCCCACATGCCCAATCCGGGAAGTCCCATGATCACGACAGCTGCCCACACTGGCTGGGGATGTCCTCGACGATTGCGGGCAAACCCCCATCCGGCGAAGACAAAATAGAAGCTGAACACAGCAATCAGCAACAGGAACTATGTCAGTACCGAGTACCGCCAGAGGCACCGCAGTCAGAAATATCACTGTCATGCTGATGGCATAAACCCGGCCCACTCTGACATGGTTGGTGCCGCCTTTGGCCGTAGTCGGAGCAAGAATTGCTGACAGCAAAGCAACCGAGCCAGCGGCGATGTGAAGAACAAGCAGGTTTTGGACGATCCTGGTTTGTTTCCCTGTGATCTGGTAACCATTCAGATACTCCTATACGGTCGGGGACGGGTGATTTGCCGGCGGCGTGGTCGAGCTAGAGCGGAAGGGGGCTCGGCTGCGGTGCCGACGCGTCCAGGCCCAGCCGCAGCAGGTCTCCGATGAACTCTCGTTGTCGCTTGCTGCCGGGCAGGGACACGAGCATAGTAGGCAGCCAGAGCACGGAATACCTTTCAGGATGGTGTTGGAGCCTACTACAACTATGGCAAGGCATCGCCTTCGCCGTGCATTGGAGGGGGAGCAATCGTGTTTCAATCCAAACGAGGCCATATTCGCGGGTCCGCATCGGATGCCGACTTGGGTCAGCAGGAGGACCAGGAAATGCCGCCGGTCACCCGGCGGACTTTCCTGGAATGGGCCGGACGCAGTGGCTTGGCCTTGGCCCTGTTTCCTGCCTCGAATCTGGCTGGACAGAGGCAACGGGCAGCAGTTCCGCCACTGATTGAAATCCCGGGAGGCAGCGACCTACTCGCCGGGCGGGAGATGCAGGACATCATTCAGGCGGGTTTGGGTTCATATGTGGTGGCCGGCTTTGCACTTCACCATTTTGGGCAGCTGTTCAGAACCTACGACTTCAGCAATCTGCAGAATCTGGGCGATGACGGACGGGTGCTTCTGAGGCGTTATCGAACAGCAGGGGGCCAGGGAATCTGGCGCTCCCTGCCCGAGGCACAGGCCCTCTATCGGAAGGTGCCGGCACCGATTCGGGCGTTGGGCCCGCGGGGTCTCGAGGCGTTTCATGCCGGTATGGATTGGAGCCACATCACCCCACGTAGTAGGGGAGGCGCGGACACGGCAGACAACGGGATTTGGTGGGACCGCAACAAAAACCGGGATCTCGGACAGCGACGAATGAGCCGCTTGGATATCCTGGACGCCAAGAGGATCCTGTTGATTAAGGGTGTTCGGGTTGCACTGGCCCTCGCGGGCAAGCCGTTGTTGACTACCACCATGGCCAGCGTAGTCATTGTGGGAGTGCTGTCGGTCCTGGAACTGGGGCTCTGGCACTACCAAGGCGACATCTCACGCAAGGAGTTTGTCGTCGGGGTGATCAGGGCTACGGCAGCGGCAGGTGCAGGATCCTTCATCGTGACTGGGTTGCTCATGGGCCTTGCGCTCGCGTTTCCGGTCCTCCTACCGCTTTTTCAGGTCGCGACGGTTCCGTTGGCGGTGGTTGGGTTTGTGTTCCTGACCAACGAAGTGATGGATCTGGGCGATGAATGGTGGGCAACGCTTGACGAGCAAGGCCATCTGCCCCAGTTCCTTTCGGATTTGCGGGCCGCAGAGGAGTTTTTGGGCGAACTGTCGGTTTGGCGAAGCGGCCAAAGTCAATTGATCAACCCAGGCATACGCTCAAGTTTGTCCGATTGGATGTCTCGAGTCGCGCCCGGCCTCGACCTTGGACTGCCTGTCCCCGAATTCGATTACGCTCGCTACTTTCCCGACCTGAACTTGGATCTGCCGGACCTTGAGCTCGCTGCTTCACAGTTGGCTCCCATCGGCAGGGCTATTGGAGGCGTGGGCCAACTGGCCACGGACACTCTTTCTGACTGGCGACTGGTCGTTCCGCAATGGGAATTTGACCTTGATGCAGGCCGCTTCATTCCGAACCTGGACCTCATGGAACGATTGCCGATCCTGGATCTGAACATTGAGAACTTCCTTGCGGACGTGAACTTGCCGACCTTGGACAACCTCTCTGCGCCGCTTCCCGATTTCCGCCAAGGAGTCCTCTCCGCGCAGGACGCACTGGTCAGCGCTTCGGCTTACCTTTCATCTCAGAGGATCTTGTCGTCGGAGAGTGTGTCAGGATAAGGGGTTTGGCGCCCCAAACGTGACCGGTCCAGTTCCTTGTAGGGAAATCGACCTTCGCCGTAGGCTCGCAGTTTGTTGGTCATGGAAGCCAATGGCAGTTCTGCGTGCGTCGATTGTTGAGGCAGCGGGGCGGGGTGCACCATTCCAGATGGTTTCGATCTCGTTTCCTGCCCCGTCGTCGCCAGCCACATGGGTTTGCCCATCATGCGCCCAAGGACGTTCGGGGCACCATTGCGGCATGAGATCCGAGATGGTGCCGGCGTGGGGTTGATGGGAATGGCAACTTCGAAACAAGGTCTACCGTAGCTCGGTCCGCAAGGCGTCTACCAAACGGTCCAAATCCTCGGCCGAGTTGTACTCCTTAACGGAAATCCGCACGAGGTCAACGCCCTTGGCACTGCCCAACGGGATGATGATCCGGTACTTGGTCCACAACCTGTCCCTGATCTTCTCGGCCGATCCCGGAGGGAGCCAGGCCGTAACCATTTGGCTGTACCAGCCCTGATCGTCCGGACATGTCGTGGGCATGTCGAAGAGGTCTGCAATGGCCTGGCGCGTGGATTGGGCCAGGGCGTGGTTGCGTGTGCGTGCATCCTGCATGGGGAGGTCTTGGAGAAACTGAATGGCTGCCGGCACGCTGAGCCGGGCACAGGGATCGATGGTTCCCTGATAGTTCACGTACTCCTTGACAGGCTCGTTGCTCCGTGCCTCCGGATCCCAGCCGTGGCTGACGACCAGGGGTTCCAGTTGCTTGTTGAACCTTTCATTGACATAAATGAATCCTGTACCCCTGGGACTGGACAGCCACTTGTGGCAGTTGCCGGTGTAGAAGTCCACACCGGCGTGTTCCAGTGACAGGTCAATATTGCCTGGGGCATGGGCTCCATCCACTACCGTCACGATGCCTTCCGCACGGGCCCTGGCGCACAACTCCTCCATGGGCAAGGTGAATGCGGTGGGGGCCGTGATGTGGCTGAAGAACAGGGCCTTGGTGGCGGGAGTCACGCCTTTCCAAAAAGTGTCGAGCCACTCCTCCTTGTCCGTGACCGGAAACGGTACTTTCTGGATGCAATAACCGGCCCCGGCCTGCCGCGTCCAATACTGCATGGCTTTCTGGGTCGCGCCGTACTCCTGGCTGGTGGCCAGTACTTCGTCACCGGGGGTTAGTTGCAGAGCCCGTGCAAAGATGTTGATGCCCATTGTCGCGTTGGTGACGAATGCAAGCTGCCTGGTCGGCACGCCCACGAATTCTGCCAGTGCCGCGCGGGCCCTGTCGGTGCCTTCCGGCACCACGGAAACCATGAAGTCCACCGGATTGGCTTCGATTTGTCGGTGCCATGCTTGGAAGTCCTTTTGGACCGGGATGGGCACGGCTCCGAAGCTGCCGTGGTTGAGGAACGCGATGTCCGGGTCGAGCGAGTAGTAGGCGCGCCAAGCGTCTGTGGTTTCCGGAGAGAGAGCGGTCATCAAACGGATTTGTCCCTGCAAAAAATGGGCTGGTCCAGACGGACCAGCCCATAGGTCGTCGGTGTATACGGTATCCCAAGCAACCCACCATCCCTGCTGCTGGGTTTCAGCGGTTAGTCAAGGCGGTCGAGCCCCGGCCAGTCAACCCACATGTTGGGCTGCGGCGGCAGTTCCTGCGTGTAGTCGAAATCGACTTTCTTGAAGTCGTACAGAATGGCCTGCCGCAGGTTGCCTGAAGTGTTGTGGCCGGCCATGTGGGCCAGGCGGTGATGCCAGAACACCACGTCTCCGGCATTGCCGGTGCACTCGACGGAGGGCTGGGTCTCAAAGAACTGTTTGGTCTCCCGGTACCGGTTGGTGGTGGCCTCGTTCTCGTTGAAATTGGTGCCCTTGTACTGGGACGCGAACGTGTTGTAGAACCACCGATGGCTCGCGGGCCAAACCCTGAATCCTCCTCCACCGGGAACCACCTTGCCGAGGTAGGACACGGTTCCGAGATGAAAGACGTGCTGATCCACGTGAAGGTGGTCGTCAAGCTCCGCGCCATCCTGGCGGGGCAGGGTCGTGTAGATGCCCCGGGTGCGCGTGGGCGGTACCAGATTGCCGGCTCCCAACAGCTGTTCGGCCATGCCGATCAGGTCCGGATTGCACGGAATCATGTCCATCATCCAGTCGTCTTCGCCGATGTGGCGAAGATTCCAGCGATACCCTTGACGCTGGTCCGTGCCCGGGGCCTTGTCCTCCACTGTGATCTCGAATTCCTTCCGAAAGGGACCGACCCAGGTGGCAGGATCGTTCCTGTCCAGTTGGGCGGGCGCTTCCGCCCAGAACACCTCCTGCGCCTTCGCGATCTGTTCCGGTTTCAGAACGTTGCGCTTGATGACGAATCCGTTGCGCTTGAAGAACAATATTTCATCGTCTGTGAACCGGATACCCATGCGTGGATGCTCCTTAGGAAGGCACAGTGTGCCGCGGCTCGGTTGGCGACGGACGTCTCGGTCATGCTGCGGGTCCGCCGACAGCAAGTCATTATAGGGTTGTGAAGAAGCCCTCGATCCATTCGTCCTCAATTTCCAGGCCAAATCCAGGCCCTTCGTTGGGCACCAGGAAGCCGTCGGCGGGTACTGCCTGACCAGGAATCGTCACGGCATCGGCCGGATTCACGCCAGGGTCCGTGCTCTGGAAGCACTCCAACAGCGGAACGCATGCCCGCGCGACACTGAAGTGCTGGCCCCAGACCGTATTGCCGCCTCCGTGCAGGATCACTCGTTTGCCGGCAGACTCCGCCACGGCTGCAATCTTCAGGCAGGTGGACAAGCCGCCGCACCAGGCGATGTCCGGCTGGAAGATGTCGATTGCCTGGTGGCGCGCCGCCCATTGGAATGGCTGAACCCCGTACCAGTGTTCACCGGTGGTCAGGGTTTGCCAAGGCAGCCGTCGGCGGAGTTCAAGGTGGCCGTCGAAATCCTCGGGTATCAGGCATTCCTCCATCCACGTCAGTCGATAGGGCCGCAGTCGGTTGGCCAGTTCAACGGCGTAATCCACATCAAAGGCCATCCAACAGTCGAGCATCAAGTCGCAGTGGTCCCCGACCAGTGCCCGGGCCTCTGCCACAAATACTTCGTTTCTGTCCAGGCCGGCGAGGCCGTCCACCGGGCCGTAGGGGCAGGCCAGCTTGAAACGCGAGTACCCGCAGGTCCGGTACCAGTCCACGTCGTTGCCGGTGGCGTAGCACGGAATGGCATCCCTGACCGGGCCTCCCAGCAGGTTGTACACCGGTTGGCCAAGGCTGCGTCCCTTGGCATCCCAGAGGGCCAAGTCCACTGCACTGATGGCATAGGCCGCCAGCCCGCCCGAACCGTATGGTTTGGTCAGCCTGAACATCATGTCGGTCAACCGTTCGACAGCGTAGCCGTCCTCACCGATCAGACGGGGTGCCAAGTGGTCGTCGATGATGGCAGCGGTGACCCGCCCGTGCGACGTGCCCCCGAGTCCGCGCGTCCCGTCCTCAAGTGTGACTTGGCACCAGGTCTGCTCCCACGTTGGTAGCCACAAGCTCCGATGGGCCTTGTACTTGGGGTAGCCGGACATGGGGTTGGCCACCTCGGCAGTGTAGTGCCAGGAGCGTGCCGTTGCACCCTCGGGCGCGGGCCGGTCGGGGGGTACCACGCGCACCGCCCGCATGTCTACGATCTTCATGCTTAACCTCCGGTCGCATCACAGGTGGTCTTGACTGATCAGCCCTCGGGAACCAACAAAACCTTGGAGACGTTGCCCGGGGCGTCAATCAGCCTGTCGAACCACTGGCCACCATCGGCCATGGGTGCCTCCACAATCCAAGGTTCCAGCGAAATCTCCTCTTGGTCCAGCAGTGCCAACGCCTCCCTGAAATTGGCCGGCGAATAGGCGAAGGAACCGCGCAGTGTGATTTCCCGGCGGATGACGTCCGCAGCCGGAATCTCACTGGTTTCCTCGTGCAGACCGCTCAGCACGACAGTACCGGTCGCCATCGTACCGGCTACGCACTGCGTGCGAGTGCGCCCGGTGCCGACGGCATCCACACTGGCCACGGCTCCCGCGCCGTCCGTACGCGTCAGGATCTCCTCCACCGGATCGGCCTCCTCAGGATTGACGGGGAACCCGCCGTAGTGCTCGCCCATGGCCAGTCGTTCCGCGTCCAGGTCGGCAACAACCACGTCCCGCGCGCCGTTGCGCAGGAGCACCTGGAGTGCCAGCAGTCCGATGGGACCCATACCCACAATCAGGCAGGTCGCGTCGCGTACGTTCCCTGCCAATTCGCCGATGCGTACTCCGCAGCCTACGGGCTCGGTGAGCGCACCGACCCGTGTGGACATGCCGGCCGGCAACGGGTGGACGGTCCGTGTAGGCACGACGACGTACTGGGCGTAGGCACCGGGTACGTGTGCGCCCAACAACTGCCGGGTCGGGCACAGTTGGTCCAGGCCCCGTTCCTGCAGTTCCGATGTCCCTGTGCAGTACAACGGATTCACGGTCACTGGATCGCCGGTTGACAACACGGGTTCCGCATCGGAGGCCGCAGGCCCGACCTCTGCAACGGTCCCCGCGAACTCGTGTCCCATGACGAGGGGCGGCACGCGCAATGCGTTGTGGCCCAGATAGCCGCCCAGCTCGGAGCCGCAAATCCCGGCATAGTCGACTTGGATCAGCGTTTCGCCCGGCCCCGGTTTTGGAACCTCCTGCTCTCGGATTCGCATCTTGCGGGGGGCTTCCCAAACCAGTGCCTTCATGCTTCTTCTTGCTCCGTCGAGTTGGATTTGGTCGTTTGGTTTGTGTTTTTTAGGGGTTCCAACAGAAACGTGGCCACCCAACCGGTGAAGACGCCAAACATCCCGATCCCACATACGGACAGAAGCGCGGCCACCAGCCTGCCCCAGGTGGTTATCGGATAGTAGTCCCCGTAACCCACGGTGGTCACGGTAATGAATGCCCACCAGATGGCTTCTTCGGGGGTTGTGATGTTGCCGGTCCCGGATTCCAGATTCAGGATTAGTAGCGATCCGGAACCCATCGAAATCAGCATTACCAGAACGATGAACGAAAAGGTCGCCTCCGCTCGGTGAGCGGTCAGGTGCTGCAACACGGCACTCTGGGAGTGAAGTGCCTTGGCCTGGCGAAACAGACGCACAATCCGGAACAGCCGCAGACCGTGCAGGATCGGCAGGGCGGGAATGCTGGCGATCAGGTCGATCCAGCCCCACCGCATGAACCGGCGTTTGCTGGGGGCCCTGAGCAGATCGAAGACGAACTTGACCAGAAACACCGCGCTCACGGCGTAGTCGGACAGCACCAGGATCCGCGTAGTCGCCTCGGATGCACTGTACAGGCCGGGCCACAGGAACAC
>JAAXGZ010000111.1 GCA_012271135.1 Caldilineales bacterium
ATATTTGTCTATCCGAAATGCTTAGTAGTTCCCCGCGAGAATGGCTCCGGCTGAATTTGCCCGATTCTTCTGATTGGATCCGCTCTCCACCACACACCACAATCCACGAACAGGTGTAGAGGATGGACGGCTCAACCTCCGGCCGCGCTACAGCGTTGCTGGAGGTCTTCCCTGACATGGTCCAGGTCCAGTTCCCGGAGCAGGTCCTGAATGGTGTCCAGATACAAAAAAGCCAGGCACGAGTCCCCGCGCCAAACAGCCCTTTCCCGATACAGCAGGATGGCCTGGACCAGCCGGTTGGTCGCGTCCACATATTCGGGGTCCCAGGCGTAGATATGTCGGATTTCGTCGATCGCACGCGGCCAATTGGTGTCCCAGTATGATTGGCTTTCCTGGTAGTGGAGTGCCGCCTTGATCTCGTTCGCAACGGCCGGGGACTCGCGCAGGGACTTGGCCACCTCCAGTTGCAGCAGGGCTTCCTCGCCCCGGTCGACCTGGACCAGTTCGCGCGCCCACTGGATGTAGATCCGTTCCATCAGCTCCAAATATCCGACATCCACGGAGTCCGGATCCTCCGTCCGTAACTGTTCCAGTTGTGCCAAGGCCGCGGTCCAGTCGCCGTTGGCAAAGGCCACCTCTGCTCGCGTGAAAGCGGCCGGCCGGAGCACAGGAGTAGGCTGGGACACCTGCGCCTCCGGGGTGGCTACAGGTTCATTCTGCAGCTGTAGGCGCAAAACCCGGATCTGTTCGCTGCGTCCCCAGTCCAACTTTTCGGCAGCCGCCAATTGTTCGCCAATTGCCACCGCCTCCGGAATGCGGCCGGCGGCGATGTGGGCATCCAACTCTTCCAGGAGATCGGAGAGGCGCGCCTGATTGAGCATGTGGGCGCTCGCCTTGCCGCGCTCCCATCCCCACAGACCGGTGCCTGCCAGCACCAGCACAGCGGCCAAACACAGGCCGAGAATCGCGAATCGAAACCAGGGCGGCATCATACGGGTGCACGGCGTAGGCGGGTTGGCACCGCGGTGTGTTTGGAGTACACCGCGATGCCGATTCTAATGTGCGCTACTCACTGGTTTGCTGTGCGGCCTGACGCAGGGCGAGGATGTCGTCCAGCTTCGAGCCGGCAGTGGTGTAGGCCGTCTGGACATCGGCACCTTCGCCGGCCACGGCAAACTGCGCTTCACCCCAAACCTTCCACACCTCGGGCATTTCCGGAATTGTGGGCACCGCCCGCCCTTGGGCGGCAATGCGACCCATTTGCGCCATCATGGGATCTTCAAGGCCGTCCAGGATGGGGAGCCACGCCGGAATCCCCGGCGCCGCCGCCTGCAACGCTTCCATGCCGGCATCCGTCAATACCTGGCTCTGCAGGAAGTGCCAGGCAAACAACGGATCCGGGCCGCGCGCGTTCAGCATGTAGCCCAGGACGTTCACGAAAGAACTGCCGCCGTCCGGGAATGAAGTCACCGACCAGTTGACTGGCGACTGCCGAACCCGTTCCAGGTTCCATGGACCGGACACTATGAACGGTACGCGTCCCTCGTTGACAAGTCGTTCAAGTTCGGCTCCCGCCAGACCGGGGTTGGTGACCCCGGCGCCGCCCAAACTCTGCAGGAACAGAATCGCATCCACGGTGGTCTGACTGCCCAGCAAGGGAGACCCCACGTCGAAACCGGTGTCCGCATTCCAGGCAAACAGATCCCCGCCGCGGCCGGTCATCACCGGATAAATGTCGAAGGGGCTGTAGGAGTTGACTGCAATACCCAGTTCGGCACTCCCCTCCTGAATCAGACCGTAGGCTACGTCAGCCGCGCCTCCCCAGGTGGTGGGAACTTCGGCCACAAGGTCGGTGTTATAGAACAGGGCCAGGCTGTCGGCCGTGACCGGGACACCGTACTGAATTCCCCCGTAGCTCATGGAGCGCAGGACACCGGCTCCAAAGTGGTCCTGCCAAGGCGTCAGGTTGATTGGGGCAACCACCCCATTGCTGGCCAGCAGGCCCAGCCAGTCCGAACCGCCGAACAGGATGTCGGGTTCGGTGGAACCGGCTCCCAGGGCCACCTTGTAATCCGCGAGGATCTCGGACAGGGGCTTGCCCACCACGTCGACCTCCACGCCAAAGTCTTCGGCGAACCGATCGCCCATGGCCTGCAAGGCGGGAACCCTGGCTTCATCCGACCAGATGACAAGAGGCGGAACCTCGACATCGGCCATGTCGGCAGCGGGTGCTTCCTCGGCCGTCTCGACCGGATCGGGTTCGGCAGCCTCGGGTTGTACCGGCGGAGGAATGATGGGGCCGCAAGCGGCCAGAACGAACAGAACCACTGCCATGAGAACAGGCGGCAGGCAACGAATGTGGAGGCGATGAAACATGGCAGTTGGTCGGATTGAATTGGACAAGGCTTCAAGCAACCGCTGTACCAGGGTTTTCGAAGTAGTACCCCTGGCCGCGGACATTGATGATGTACTGCGGATTGGACGAATCAGTCTCGATTTTGTTGCGCAGATAGTTTATGTAAACCCTGACCTGGCTCTCGTCATAGCCCGGTCCCCAGACCAGCTCCAGCAGCTGCTGATTGGACAGAACGGCCCCATTGGCGTTGATCAAGGTTTGCAGCAGGCGGCATTCGGTAGGCCGCAAAGAAACCTGTTGGTCGCCAACGATCAGGTACTGCCGGTCCGGATGAAACTGCAGGCGGTCATCCACGCGTATCACGCCGGAGCCCGGCAGAAAACGTTCTGTCCGGCGCAGCACGGCCTTGACGCGCAGGAGAACCTCCTCGGTCCGAAAGGGTTTGGTGATGTAGTCATCCGCCCCCAACTGCAAGCCGCGGTCCTTGTCTTCATCCTCGTTGCGGACCGTCAGCAGGATGACCGGCACTTCACTGTCCCGACGCAGCCGACGCAAGGTTTCGAAACCATCCAGCCGGGGCATTTCGACATCCAGAAGAACCAGGCGCGGGCCCAGTTTCTCAACCTGCCGCAGGGCGGCTTCGCCGTCCTCCGCTTCAACTACGGGATAGCCGGAGGCCCTGAACAGTAGGTCCAGTGCCTTGCGAATGTTGCGCTCGTCGTCGACCACCAGGATCGGCCGGCCCGGTGCTGTATTCACATCCATGGGCTTGTTGCATGCTGAGTCACCGTCCGACCGAACCGGCCGGGACTCCCGGTTGGGCACAAGTTCGGCATTCGTCAGGTGAATTCCATTATTGGACCAACCCGCGGGCGGCGACGGGCCAAACCCGTTCCACTTCGTTTCCCCGGCAGCCATACACCTGATTGTGTAGATTGACCGTCACGCAAACGTGATTGGGAATGACACGGATTCGATCACCAATGGATGGCCTGGGGTCGCACTTGCCGATGTCCAGGAAACCATGCTCCTCGTTGGTCTGGTAAATCTCGGCACCCGGGAAATCCAACACCATTCCCCTGGGCATGTCTCCATCCGCCGAGAACGTCTTGGTGCCGCCGTCTATGATCGCCCGGTGCGGCACCGGGTTGCTGACGACCGTCGTCAGAACCTGCAAGGCACAGTCCGCCTCCGCCGCCACGCCACGATCGATGCATTGCCGGTCCATGAAGATGTAGGTGCCGGCCCGGTGTTCGGTCAGACCATCGATCGAGTCCACCTCAGAGGCCGTGGGCGTGCCGCCCCCGCTCACGATCTCCCGGTTCAAGCCGGCCCGGTCAAAGGCCTGGACTGCTTCCGCGACGCGGTCTGCGTTTTGGCGGCCGGTCGGGTAGGTCGCCATACCCCGCAGATTTAGGCCGGCCGTGCGGTCAATGTGCCGTCCCAGCTCCACCAGGTCCGGGACCGACGGTACGCCAGTCCGGTCATTGAACGAGCCCAGTTCCGCAAGGACGTTGATCACGGCACCCTGTTTCACGGCTGCGGTGCCCATGGCATCCGTGACGACCGGAGAATCGGCGGTAACCGTCAGGTCGCACCTCTGCGACAATCGACACAGGCGTTCCAGCTTGGGCTCGCCCACGATGTTGTAATAGAGGAGGATGTTGTCGAGGCCCGCGTCCGCCATCACCTCGACTTCGCCCAGCTTCTGGCAGGTGATGCCCATGGCCCCGGCATCCACTTGCCAACGGGCAAGTTCGGGGATCTTGTGGGTCTTGATGTGCGGGCGAAAGCCGACACCATGTTCATCAAAGAAACTCTGGAACCTCTGGATGTTACGTTCGCACACATCCAGGTCCAACACCAGGGCCGGAGTATCGATGTCGTCAATGTGCATTTGGCCGCTCACAGAATGGCAAGAGTCCCAAGTCCATTTTATAGGAGGACCACCGACTTTGCCCGAACCGGACAGGAAACTGACCCAGTCCACAGAGGTTCGCCGACCCCATCGAGTTCCCAACCGTTCCGACGCCGAATGGCAGGACTCATCCGTTCGGTGCAGGTCGACAAAACCGGCCCTATGACCATTGCACCAGTCAGGGCTCGTCATTCCAGGGCATCACATTACTGATTGGGGACGTGGCATCTGGGCACCGGGGAGGTCTTCGAAAAGCCAGAACCCGTCCTCGGAGCTGGGAGCGCACGTCCACGGAGGTATCGCGGCCAAGCGCGCCCCGGGTCCGTAGGCGTAGAGACGGACCGGCCGGCCGGCAGTCCTGTCTCCATGGCACGCGGTGGCCCGGATCCGGGCCTGCGGCTTCTGTCGTGGCATGGGGTTCGTACCCGGGAAGGGGCTGCAGGGCCCCTGCGCAGTTTCGTCTCGCCTACCACCGGCCAGACCCACGACAAGGGCATGCATCCGGTCTCCATCGATCCTGATGCCCCATTCGCCACACCCGGCTTTGGGAGTTCCGATCTGTTATCTCTGTGAGTTCCAGGCACGGTCATCTATGCCTATTGCGCGACAGGGTGTCGACTGATCGGCTTATTTCGTTGTCGGATTCGGTGGTTGATTGTTGCATCCACAATTGTTTGATTTGTAATAATGTTTGCGTTGGCTTCGCCCAAAACAGAATGCAATTGCCCTGCGCGTCATCCAAGCCGGATTTGGTAATGATTCGCACATGCTCATGCTGCCGGCCCTTCTATATGTTCGTCATCGGTCCACACTGATTTCCACGGATATGCCAAGACCCAACAGCCACTCCACAGTCACCCGCGATTTCGATGCCACTCCCATCGCGAGCCCCGCGATGTCCCGGGATTTGTGGGATGAAATGACGCCCGCCGGACCCGAACCATCCTCGCACTTGGCCGAGGTCCTGAACCAGATGCATGGTGCACGGTCCCTGCTGGACGTTTCCGATTTGGAAATGGAAGTCCTCAGCCATGCCCGCAGGGAGACCACGGCCCAGTTGATTGTGCAGCGGGACGACGGCGACCATATCGTGTTCGTCGGACACCGCGTGCAGTGGAACGATGCGCGCGGACCCTTCAAGGGCGGTATCCGATTCCATCCATCGGAGACCCTGGACATGACCAGGGCCCTGGCCGCCTTGATGATGCTCAAGACCGCGGTGCTGGACCTGCCCCTGGGTGGGGGGAAGGGAGGTGTGCAATGCGATCCCGCGACGCTGTCCCGTCCGGAACGCGAACGCCTGAGCCGATCGTACATTCGGGCCATGCATCCGGTCTTGGGACCTGAACTGGACATCCCGGCCCCCGACATGAACACCAACGCCGAAGTCATGGGCTGGATGGTTGACGAGTTCGAGTCCATCCGGGGCCGCCACGCGCCCGGCACAATCACCGGCAAACCACCTGCTCTGGGAGGAAGTCGCGGCCGGCCGGAGGCCACCGCCCTCGGCGGCCTATCCGTCCTGCACCGGGTCGCAGCTCACATGGGCAAGTCCCTCGCCGGGAACTCCCTTGTCATCCACGGTTACGGCAATGTGGGCAGTCATGCACACCGCCTGGCCGCCGACATCACGGGTGCGCGCGTAACCGGGGTCTGCGACAGCCGCAGCGGCCTGTTCAGTTCCGAAGGCCTTCCCTACGCGGAAGTCTCGGCCTGGAAGCAAAGGCACGGCAGCTTCATCGGGTGCCCGGCCGGGTCGGCCGTGAGTCCCGAAGATCTGCTGGATCAGCCTGCCACGGCCCTGTTGCTGGCTTCGATGGAAGGCATGATCGGCAGCCACAACGCCGACGACGTACAGGCGGAGATGGTAGTGGAGCTGGCCAATCAACCCACGTCCCAAGAAGGCGGTCAACGCCTTCTTGACCGCGGCGTCCTGGTCATCCCGGACATTCTGGGCAATGCCGGCGGTGTCACCGTCTCCTATTTCGAACAGGTCCAGAACGCCTCATGGCAGCGATGGTCCCGCACACAGGTCGTGGAACGACTTCAACAGGAGATGGCATCCGCCACCGATGCAGTCGCGGACATGGCGGACCGACACGATACCGACCTGAGAACGGCCGCAATCGCATTGGCCATGGAACGGGTCGTTGAAGCACAACGGTCCCGCGGGTGGAGTGCAACCCCACCGATGTAGGTGCGCCGCCATCTCGGTCCCGCGACCGGTTTTGCAAGCCATGGGCCAAGGCTTGCTTGCACCTCCGACACCAACAGGCATCCGACCATCACCAGAAACGGCAGGTTTCAGTTGGCCTGAAACTGTTCAAAACGGGCTGCCAGCAAATCCCGATTGGGTTGGAACTCGGGTGTCCTGGGCACCGAAATTCTGCGTCCTGCCACGGACATCAGGTTGCGGGCGAACGGGTCCCCCTTCGCGTAGGTGTCCAGTTGCTCGGAGAGGTGAACGCGGCCGTCCGGATCGATGCCCAACAGATTGGCATCGAAGGCCGCATGATGGAGCCGCGACATACACAGCCCTTCCGTTACGTCGAGGCGGGCCCCGGACCCGCCTTGCGTAATGGGTACGGCATCCACCAGTTGGGACTGGGCCAATCCCGACAAGGCACAGGTGTCCTGGTAGGCCTCCAATACATCTATCCGAAAACGGGCCACAGACACCCGATTCTGCATGCGGCCATAGGTGTAGCGGGGCAGTTCCCTGCCCATCAATGCAGGCTCCACCAGGTCCTGCTGTGAGGTGCATTCCAATCCAAATGCCACACGTACCTGGCCCGCGTCCGCATCCCAGTCCGTAACATAGACCGGAAACGAAGGCAGATACACGGCGGGGGCAAGTCCGCGCAGGTAGATGAGCGGCAATCCTTCCATCCAGGCCGTCTTCAGCCATTGGTTTTGGGAATGGGCAGGGCTGCGCTCGCGCATGTCATAAACCCACAGGCCATTTTTGCTGCCCTCCGCCACTTGATCCGAATACTGTGCACCTCTGCCCTCCCTTGGCACCACCGTTTTGATGCTGAGAACCCGATCCATTTGCCTTGGCTTGAATATGCCCAATGCCTGGCTGGCAAACATGATGCGGTCGCCCAGAAAGGGAAAACCCTTGACAATTTCACTCCAGGGGACCGCGTCCTGATAGATCTGCG
The DNA here is from genome assembly GCA_012271135.1 of Caldilineales bacterium. Classification (GTDB taxonomy): domain Bacteria; phylum Chloroflexota; class Anaerolineae; order Caldilineales; family Caldilineaceae; genus Bin34. Next base: position 7,439 of record JAAXGZ010000111.1, read on the forward strand.
ACAGCCGTGCAAGCGTCCCAGCAGCTGTCAGGCGCATGTCAAGATCGCTTGGGTTCCGGGTCGGAGGGATCGGAGTCAGCATGCTCGATCCATATCCTTGGCAACTACCATGAAGGATCGCTTCACGCAGCAACTGCGTTCTGGGCGGGCGAACACCCCAATTCCTGCCGTCGATCCGCGGGCCAACGCGGGGAGTGAGGTTCCGGCAACGCCTCCGGTTACAAAGACACTACCTGACCGAATACGGGCCGGTGTCACGCGTGGACGAACACAAGAGTCCCTGAGCCGGGCCCGTGGCCCAACACCCAGCCGTCGCCGGCCTTGACACCACCGGAGGCGTTGGGGGTGGTCCACTCGTACAGCCAAGCCGCTTCTTCCTCGGACAGCAACACGTTGCCGTTGTCCGATCCCGCCTCCGGTGAGACATCCCAGAAGGAGCCGTGTATCGCAAAGTCCTGATAGAAGTACTGGACCCAAGGCACACTATCCACATGGGCGAGGCCCATGTCGGACGGCAAATTGCGACTCATGTCCTGCCGGGCGGTCTTAGCCCAGATGCGGAACAACCCCGTCGCGGTGGTGGCTTCCGGCCCGCCGTTGAGGACCGTCAGGCGGCGGACCGGTGTCATGCCCTCGTAGGCAATGATCCTGCGGGTGCTCAAATCGACTTCCAGCCATCGTTCCTTGACACGCACGATTTGGCCCAGGCTTGAGGATGAGACCGAGTCAATGCCAAACGGGGGAGCCACCGGCCGGGCAGGGATGGTCAACTGCGTGCCCGGCTGAGGAAAAGCGGCAGGTTCCAGGGCATTGAACATCCTCAGGGATTCGGTGGACACCTGATACAGCAACGCCACACTGTCCAGCGTGTCCGTCTCCTGCATCTGGTACGTCTCGAACTGCGCCATGTAACCGGCTTTCTGAAGGCGGGCCCACATGCCGACGCTGGGGACACGGATCTGTTGTCCGGTGTAGAGCACCGCGTTGGGCGACATCCGGTTGAGGTGGGCCAGTTCCACGGGATGCAAGCCGTACTGGTTGGCAATCTGGTGCAGGGTTTCGCCTAGCAGCACGCGATGGTACTGGTTCACGCTGACCAGCGACGCTCCAGTCGGCTCTGGAGCCGGAAGCTGCAGCGGCTGACCGACCCACAAATCGTGATCGTGCGCCAGCCCGTTCAGTTCCCGCAATGCCTCCGCCGGGAACTCCCCCTGCGCCGCGATGGAGGCGAAGTCGTCGCCGCTGGCAACAATGTGCAGGCGGCCGCCGGGGTTGGAAGGGAGGCCGGTCAGAGCCGCGGCCGGACGGAACAATGTAGCCGGCAACACAATGCCGGCGAGCAGCACCAGCAGGACGCTCGCCGCCTGCCAGCTCAGAAGGCGTTTCCGCATCGCCACTTGATGCAACCCTTGGTTTCGATGATTGGTTTGACGGCGGCGGGCCGTTCCGGCGGAAGAATGATTTTAGCACCCTGCATCCCTGCCGAATCCCCGGCGGGACTTGGAACGGGCCCTCTATATGTAAGACGCCCCACTTGGAGTTATGTTACGGAAATCGATGCGGCCGGAGTGGGACCGCGGAACTGAAGCGCACACAGATGGGAATAGAGGCCCTGGTCCCGGACAAGATCGTCGTGGCTCCCGACTTCGACCAACCGCCCCTTGTCCAGGACCAGAATCGTGTCCGCATTGCGCACGGTCGACAGGCGATGGGCAATTACCAGCCTCGTGTTGTCGACAAACAAGGGTTCCAGTGCATGTTGAAGCAGGTATTCGCTATGGGAGTCCAGATGGGAGGTCGCTTCGTCGAGGATTAGGAGGGACGGCTGCTTCAGCAGCACGCGCGCGATCGAGACCCGCTGCTGTTCGCCCCCGCTGAGGCGGTAGCCTCGTTCGCCCACCACCGTGTCCAACCCGTCCGGCAGCCCGTCGACGAATTCCTTCAACTGGGCCCGTTCGCAGACGTCCTGCACCTGCTCGTCCGAGGCTTCGGGCCGGGCGTACAGCAGATTGGCCCGCAGAGAGTCGTGAAACAGATAGGCATGCTGCGTGACCATGCCGATGCACCGCGACAGCGATTGCAGGGACAGATCCCGGAGATCGTGTCCGTCCAGCAGGATGCATCCCCGGGTCGGGTCGTACAGGCGCATGACCAGATTGATCACCGTTGACTTGCCAGCCCCGCTCAACCCCACCAGTGCCACCATTTGGCCGGGCTCCACCGTGAAGGACAAGTTCTGAAGAGCCTGTGGTGCCTGCCCGGCAGATGGCTCCCGGTGACGATTCGGTGTCGGCCCCTGTAATGCTCCAAGCCCCAGGCGGCTGCGTCCCATGGTTCTGACCGGTGCATCCTGCTCCGGGTTGGCCTCCTGCCAGGCTCGGATCTCCTCGGGCAGGGCGTGGTAATCGAACGTGATATCCCTGAACTCCAACCTGCCCGAGGCACCGGGCAGGTCCACAGCCTCCGGCCGCTCCTTGATCTCGACCGGCTGGTCCATGTAGGCAAAGACCCGTTCAAAACTCACGACCCCCTGGATCGTCTCTGTCGGAACATGGCTGATCATGGAAATGGGCTGGTACAGCCGCGGCAGGTACGCCACAAACGCAACAATCGTGCCCTCGGTCATGCGTCCCTCAAATACCAGCCAGCCACCAAACCCATAGAACAGGGCGGTACCCAGGCCGGACAAAATGCCCATGCTGGACGTCAGCCAGTAAGACAGCACACCGAGCCGAATCCGAAACTCCCGCACCAGGTCCGCCAGACTACGAAACTGCCGACCGGCACCCGCCTGTTGCCCGAACAGCTTCATCAGGGAGGCGCCGTTCACGCTCAGAGTCTCATTCACCATGCTGCTCAGGTTGGCGTTGTGCTCCATGGTCTTGTGGTGAATGGGTCGCAGGAGCCGAGCCATCCACCAGGCAAACGGCCACAAGGCCGGAAACAGCAACAGGCCGGGCAGGGTCAACCGCCATTCCAACTGCATCATGACAACCAGGGTGGAGACAAGGGTGACAAACGCGGTCATCAGCTGCGGCAGGGTGCCCGTCAGCATACGCCGGGCCCCCTCCACATCCTGCGTAAAGCGGGCCACGATTTCCCCGGCGCGCGTACTGGTGAAGAACCGCATGGACAACTGCTGAACATGGTCAAACATCGCGTTGCGCAGGTCGTAGACCAATGTTTCGCCAATGCGGACGATGAGGAGCTGCTGGACCAGCCCCAGCAGCACGGTGGCAACCGGCAGGGCGAGCAGGTAGGCGGAGAACGTCACCAGCAACCGCAGATCCTTGTCGGGCAGGATCGTGTCAATGAAATGGCGGTAGAACAGGGGCGGCAAAAGCCCTACCAGCGACTGGGCCGTCACTACCAGGAGCACCAGCGCGATGCCGGCTCCGTGGGGCTTGGCGAAACTCCAAACCCGGCCGACAGTGGCCCTGTCCACGCTGCGCAGCGAACGAGTGGTTGTGTTGCCGACTACAGCGCGCCAGCCGCGGCGGATATGCATGGGCGGACAGATTGGTGAAACAGTGGCAGAACCGAAACCGATCCCTGCAACCCAAAAGCAGGACGGCCGGTCCGACGCCGACCGGGACCGTGGAGGTTCTACGGCGCATAATAGCAGGCGGAATGCCCGTTCTCTGTCGCCCCGGCCCACGTCGGACCCGTCCGGATCCGGATCCCGTTGATTCCGCTATACTGGCCGCGCCTGAAGCTTCCCGGCGGACTTGAATTGTGCCCCAAACTACTGAACTGACACAGGCAACTTCCATCAACGCCGGTATCCGGCTGCTGTTGGACGAACTCGCGGCGTGGCTCGACGACGCACGGGACCGCCACCTGGCCTTGGATTGGCAGGGCATCCACGACGAAGCCACGTTTGTCACCGCCTGGGCCGGCTACCATGCCTATACGGGCGACGAGCGCGTCAAGCAGTTGGCGCTCGACCTCTTTGCCAAGTGGCGGCACTGGGCCGAATCCAACCTGGTGCACGGATACTTCCCCCGTCAGGAAGTGCACCACGGCACGGAGCACTACATCATCTTCCTCGACTGGCTATGCCGGATTGCCCCGGAACGCGAGGATGTCGCGGCCGCGTTGGACGATGGGGCCCATCACATCGGCAACTGGGGCGAGGGCATCCCCGACTGGTACGACCCGGAACGAAACCGCTTTCTGAGCTACGACCTGGGCACGGTGCGGACCGGCTGCGAAGGATTCAACTTCGTGGATCACATGCGCATGGTACACCTGGCGATAGCGGCCTGGCACGCCACGCGCGGTGATCGCTACCTGGACTTGGCGCGGGCCTACGCGCGGACCTGGGCCGATGCCATCGTCGAGTCAACCGATATTCCGCTCTTCCTTGATCCGGACCTGCACTCGCAGACGGAACTTGAACAGCTCCTCCATAGCTTCCTAAAAGCCGCGCCCCAGCAGATCAACGGCCATGCCAGGGTGGAGAACCATGTGGCCAGCGGCACACCCAAGGCGCTGCTCGACGTTTGGCGGGCAACCGACGATGACGGCTGCCACCAAGCGGCCCTGAGGCTGGCACGGGCCTGCGTTCCCTACCTTGCCAGTCCCGTGGCCAACCCGGCCGGCCACATCCTGTCCCTAATGCTGCAAGCCGAAGCCAACCCCGAAATACTGGGCCTGGACGACAATCCCTTTCCCGATGCGGATGAATGGCGCCCGTTGGACGGATGCTCAATGACCATCCAGACCGAGCCGGGTTCCCCTTGGCAAGACAGCCTGGGCTACCGCTTCGACCTTCCCGCCTGGCAATTGCGAGACGGTACCGGCAATGTCATGGAGGAGCGTCCGGCTCCCGGCAACCTTGTGCTGGCCTGGGAGCTGTCCGGCCGGGAGCAATACGCCCTGGACGCCTGTACGATTGCGCTTGGCCGCCTCCGACTGGCGCGGAACACATTCCGGGATGGCCGCCATCACGGATGCACCGCGCAAAGCATCGCCGCGACGGTGCGGGGCCACGGGCGGTGTTGGGGCATCGGAGACGTGTCCTCCGTCTTGGCGAATCCCGCCGTCCAAGCTGCATTCGGCCTCCCACCGGACACCCTGTCCGGCCCGACCCCGGTCACCAATTGAACTGCTGCCGGCGGACGAAAACACTGCGCGCCCGGCCCTGTGTGCGGAAACTCATGACCTTGCCCCTGATTGTCCACGTCACGCACGAGGCCGGCCTGAAGATCGGCGGCATCGGCGCGGTTTTGGAGGGCCTGTTGACCGCCCGCGCCTACACCGACCGGGTCCAACGCACCATCATGGCCGGTCCGTTTCCCGCCTGGGATCCGGCCCAAATGGATCGCATCGTGTCGCAGCGGTCCCGGCTCCAGGTCCGTTATGCCAGTCGCTACGACATCTACGGACTGGTCCCACCGGACCTGGGCAGGCGATTCCATGGCCTGGAACGGGAACTGAACATCAACATCTTCTATGGCTTGGCACCGTACGGAGCACACTGCCACGAAGTGCTACTGGTCGACCCGACCAACCTGATCCCGGATGTGGCCAACCTTTTTGCATACGATCTTTACGCGAACTACCACCTGCAGCCGGATCGCTACGCATACGATGCCGAGTGGACCGGCTTTGTTCAACTGGCAACCGTGTTGGCACAAGCCATCGAAGCCCTGGCAGCGGATGCGATGCCGGGCCGGGACAACCGGTTCGCGATTGCCCACGACTGGATGGGCTTGCTACCAGTGTTGGCTCTCCAGTTGCAAGGGGCTGACCGCTGGAGCACGGTCTACTATGCGCACGAAGTCGCACCGGTGCGACGCTTGGTGGAGGAACACGAGGGACACGACACCCGGTACTACAACGCAATGCGCAAGGCCGAAGGAAGCGGGGTGTTTTTGGACAACGTCTTCGGTTCCCAGAACGATTGGTTCAAGGTGCCGCTGCTGCACCAGGCCTCCCGGTGCGATGCCGTTCTGGCCGTCAGCGACCTCGTCCGCGACGAACTCCGGTTTTTGGGGACCGGGTTCGCCGACGCGCCAATTGATCTCGTGTACAACGGCATTCCGTCACAAGCCACCACCCTGGACGCGAAGAATACGTCCCGAGACAGGCTGCGGTCCTACTGCCGGGAGCTGCACGGCTTCCTGCCGGACTTTGTATTCACCCACGTGACCCGCATGGTGCCCTCCAAGGGCATGTGGCGGGATGCGAAGGTGCTGTCGCATCTGGCCCGGCGCCTGGCGGACGAGGGTGGCCAAACCACAGTCCTGTTTGTACTCAGCACCAGCACGGGTACCGGAAGGGGACCCGACCAGGTGCATGCATGGGAGGAAGCCTATGGCTGGCCCGTGGGCCACAGGGCGGACAACGGGGATCTCGTTGGGATGGAGGCTGCCTATTTCTTCGACGTGGTTGAGCCTTTCAACCGCGACCATACCAACGCCAAAATCGTATTTGTCAACCAGTTTGGCTGGGACCGGGCGCACTGCGGGCGACGCATGCCCGACGCCATGTCCTTCGCCGACATCCGCCGCGGCTCGGACCTGGAGTTCGGCCTTAGCATTTACGAACCGTTCGGCATCGCCCAACTCGAGGCATTAACGCACGGCGCAGTCTGCTGCATCAGTTCGGCGTGCGGCTGCCGGGGATTCGTCGCACGGGTGGCCGCCAGCGATACACCCACCGCACTGGTAGTCGAAGCAGACTACATTTCGCTGCCCGACGACGGCTGGATCCACTCCCCCTGGGACGCGCTCCACATCTCACAGTGGCAACGGGACCGGCTCGAGGAATACCAAAGCGAGCGGACGGCCCGGGAGATTCTGAAGGTGCTTGCCCGAAACGACGACGAACGAAGCCGCAACCTGGAGTGGGGGCAGGCGGCCAGCGCGGCCATGGGCTGGGAAACGGTCGCGCGGGACCTCTTGCTGCCCGCCCTGCACCGCCTGAGGACACAGACGTAGCGTGACCGGCACACCAGCCTCCGGTCGGCCAACACCCCGGAGTTGGCTTGCCAAAGCCGACATCGACGCCATCGTGGCCGGTACCCACAGCCGTCCCGCCGATGTCCTCGGACCACACGGCCGCACCGTCGACGGAACGCCATGGCTGGCGGTGCGCGCCTTTCGTCCGCTTGACCTGGAAGTCCGAGTCGCGGTCAACGGCCGGAAGCGCCGGGCGGTCTGCCTGAATCCGGCCGGGTTCTTCGAATGCCTGTTGCCCGGTGACGGGGAGGCAGCCAAGGGCACCTATCGACTTGACCTGCTGGGTCGCGACGGAACCGCCAGCACCATCGAGGATCCCTATCGCTTTCCAACCTGCATTTCCGACCACGACTTCCATCTTTGGGGCGAGGGTCGGCTGTATTACGCCTGGCGTGCGCTGGGTGCCCACCCGACCACAGCCCGCGGAGTGCCCGGAGTGAGGTTCGCGGTATGGGCCCCCAATGCCCGGCGCATGAGCGTGATGGGCCCCTTCAACGGCTGGGATGAACGCACGCACGCGATGCAACAGACGCAGAGCGGCATATGGGAATTGTTTATTCCCCATCTCGTCGAGGGTGAGCAGTACAAGTACGCTGTCCTGTCCGCCCAGAAGGCCTACACCATCGACAAGGCGGATCCGTTCGGCTTCCATGCCGAATTGCGCCCGGGCACCTCGTCCAGGGTATGGTCGCTTGACCGGTTCGACTGGCACGACCAGACATGGCTGGACCAACGAGCCGAACAGAACTTTCGGGGTCGGCCCCTGAACATCTACGAAGTCCACTTGGGCAGCTGGGCACGGGACCCGGACACCAACGGCCTGCTCAACTACCGGGAACTGGGCCGGCGGCTGGCGGACTACTGCCTTGAAATGGGCTACACGCATGTCCAGTTGCTGCCGGTCATGGAGCATCCGCTGGACCGCTCCTGGGGCTATCAGACCACGGGCTACTTTGCGCCCACCAGCCGGTTCGGCACGCCCGACGACTTCCGGGCCATGGTCGACCGCTGCCATCGGGCGGGAATCGGCGTCATCCTCGATTGGGTGCCGGCCCATTTCCCCAAGGACGGGCACGGCCTCGCATTCTTTGACGGTACCCACCTGTTCGAGCACGAGGATCCGCGCAAGGGGGAACATCGGGTCTGGACCACGCGCATCTTCAACTTCGGCCGGCCGCAGGTGCGCAACTTTCTGATCAGCAACGCCCTGTTCTGGCTGGAGGAGTACCACGTCGATGGATTCCGGGTGGATGCCGTGGCCGCGATGCTCTACCTCGACTTCGAGCGGGAGGAAGACGACTGGCTGCCCAACGAATTCGGCGGCCGTGAGAACCTGGAGGCCATCGAATTCCTCAAGGAGTTCAACCGGGCCGTCCACACGCAGCATCCGGGCTGCATCACCATCGCGGAGGAGAGCACGGCCTGGCCCCTGGTGACATATCCGGACTATCTCGGCGGTCTGGGCTTCGACTTCAAGTGGAACATGGGCTGGATGCACGACACGCTCGACTACTTCGAGCTGGATCCGATTGCCCGCAAGTTCAACCAGAACCTCATCACATTCGGCATCACCTATGCCCATTCCGAGAACTACATCCTGGCCTTCAGCCATGACGAAGTGGTCCACCTCAAGAAATCGATGCTGTCCAAGATGCCGGGAGACTCCTGGCGGCAGTTCGCCAACCTTCGCCTGCTGACCCTGTACCAGTACTGTCACCCCGGCAAGATCCACAATTTCATGGGCGGTGAAATCGGTCAGTGGAACGAATGGGACGAAGCCCGTGCCATCGAATGGGACCTGCTGGCGTTCGAACCGCACCGCCAGTTGCAACAGTTCTGCGGGGACCTGGGCCTCCTCTACCATCGCCTGCCAGCCCTGTGGGAAAGGGACTCCGAGCAGGACGGCTTCCAGTGGATTGAATTCCGCGACATCGAAAACACCGCGGTTTGCTTTGTTCGGCGCGGCGAAAACAAGGACGACACCCTGGTTGTGGCTCTAAACATGACACCGATGGTCCGACATGGGTATCGGATTGGGGTGCCTGAACCCGGGCCGTGGCACGAAATCATGAACACGGATCAGGCCGACTACGGTGGCAGCGGTGTCGGCAACACCGCTCCACTCGGAACCCAACCGGGGATCTGGCACAACTTTCCCCAATCCCTGGCCCTGACCCTGCCGCCGCTGGGCGGAATGGTGCTGGCCCTGAAGCCCGCGTTCCCGCCCCCTCAACCCACAGGTACGAGACATGGCTGAAGCCAGTGCGTGGTTAGGTTCCCAAATCCACACCGTCGCCGGCGGCTCAGCATACGGAACGTCGATCCCGGACGCTCCGGAGGCCGTAAGCCGCGACCCAATCTTCATTGTCGGAGACCGCATCGCCGCCGAACGGGACACGCGTTCCCACACAGGGCGCCGCGTCCGGTTCGAAGCGGACGACTTGCACGTGCTGCCCGGATTTGTCGACGTCCACGTTCACGGCGGAGGAGGCCACGACGCGATGTCGGGCGATCCGGGCTCCATTCAGGGCATGGGGCGATTCCATGCCCGGCATGGCACCACCGCCCTGGCGCCCACGACCGGCACGGCGCCCAAGGACACGCTTTTGGATGCTGCCCGTGCCATTGGGGCGGCCATGCACCAACCGCCCCAGGGCGCTCGCATCCTGGGAGCCCATATCGAGGGGCCGTTCATCAACCCGGCTTGGGCAGGGGCCCAAAATCCTGCTCACATCATCGACATCGACATGCCATTCACGCGTCAACTCGCCGACACCGGAGCGGTGAAGCTGATGACGTTTGCCCCCGAACTTTCGGGAGGCGATGAGCTCGCCAAGGAACTGGTCCGCCGCGGCATTGTGCCGGTGATGGGACACACCGGCGCCACGTGGTCGCAAACGGCCGAAGCAATCAATACCGGCGTGGTCCAAGCCACCCACACCTACAACGCCATGCTGGGGCTGCATCATCGGGAGCCGGGCGCATTGGGACGCATCCTGGTGGACGACCGCATTCAAGGTCAGTTGATTGCGGACAACATCCATGTCCATCCCGGCGCCATGGACCTCCTGTGGCGCTGCAAGGGGCCTTGGGGCGTCATGCTGATAACCGATGCCATCCGGGCCGTGGGCCTGGAGGAAGGCACCTACGAGTTCGGCCGGCTGCCGGTCACCGTCAAGGACGGTGCCTGCCGGCTGCCCGACGGAACGCTGGCGGGGAGCATTGCCACCATGGATGTCTGCCTGCGCAACCTGATGGAGGCAACGGGTTTGGACCTGGCGCAGGTGTGGCAGGCATCGAGCCTGGTGCCTGCCGGTTCCCTGAAACTCGACTACACCATCGGCCACTTTGCGCCGGGGTGCATGGCGGACATCGCAATCGTGGATGACAACATCAATGTGGCGGCCACGATCGTTGGCGGCCGGGTCCAATACCTGGATTCGGCCTACGCAAATAGAATTTCGGAAGTCCTGCTTTCCTGAACCGTCCGCGGGCCGCGGTCAGGGCAGATCAAGTCCCACCGTGTCCACGGCACCTGCCCGCTTAAGAAGAGTGGCAAGCTCCGCCCGCCGGGCGCGTTCACATAGAACCAGTACCAGGCCGCCCAAGCCACTTCCCGACACCTTGGCGGCGGAAGCCCCGCCCGCCAGTGCGGCTTCGATGAGCCGCTCACAGGCCGGATGGCTGACCCCAATCCGGCGCAGGTAATCCTGATTGCGGTTGAGCAGCACCGCCAAATCGTCAAGTCTGCCTTCCATCAGCACATCCTTCACGGCCAGGCTGACGGAGCCCATTGCCTGCAGCCAACGGTCGTAGTCGCGCACGTTGGCGCACCGACGGCCGGCCACGCCGGCCACGGCCTCGCCAGTCGACGACCGGACCCCGGTATCGGCAAGCAAAAAGGCGGCCTCCGTCCCGGTCCGGATCCGGCTTGGGCCGGCCGCGCGTTCGAACCAGACTGGTTGTTCCCAGACCACAACCGCGTTGTCCACACCGCTGGGGTTGCCGTGTTGTACCACTTCGCTGTCCAGGACGATCCGGTTGACCTCGTCTTGCGACATTGACAACGACAGCGCAGCGTCTGCCGCGCGCACCAAGGCACAGGCGGCCGCCGCGCTGCTGCCCATACCGCCGGCGACGGGAATGTTGCCTCTCAAATAAATCATCCAGTCCGGGGACCGGACATGCCCGGCCAAATCCAGTACGGACTGCAGAGCTCGGGTCAGGGCCGGTAGCGGATCCGCCGCCCGGTCCAGGCGCGACACTACTTGCAGCTGTTCCGAGGCAATCACAGTGCCGTATCCCGGCGATGCCGCATGGATGTAGGCATGCAGCCGGCGCTGCGCAACCGGGACGGCAAGCGCGCCGTATCCATAGACCACCGAATGTTCCCCTGAGAGGATGGCTTTGCCAGGCGCGCTGGCATGGCTCAATAGTGGCACTACTGCTCCAGCCCTGTTGCTGTCCAACGCCGCCATTTACTGTCGATGATTGACTTTACCAATCCAGTGATCACGATGCCGCCAAACCTCAGTGCCCTTGACCGCAACGGCTGCCACAAGGACACAGACAACGACACTCTGGATGTGCGGGTGAAGATGCTTATCCCCTGGTAATTGGGTGATTGAAGTCAGTCATGACCATGGTAGCGTCTCTGATCACTATTTCAATGAGCGTGGGTATCGGTACAGTGTCGTGCAAAAGGGAGCCCAGCGAAAGGATTGTGGACAGTTAATCAACCACAATCCATGCCAATCCCCGATGAGCACCGCTGTACAGTTGTACGACAAACCATTCACCACCACTCCGGGGCCCTGCGACCACTGTGCCATCCGTTGCATGTCGACCAGTTACATACCCACCTCTGTCTTCAACCCTCACATTGGGGGTGTCCGCGGCCTGACATGCACCCAAGGGAAACCCGATCAGATTTCCAGCCGATTGGTACTGGCGCGAATGTCCGGATCCCGCATGCCACGGATCAGGTCATGCCAGCGTTCCCACTGGTGTTTCAACAATGCCCGCACAAGCGGCGACACAGCTCACCAACTTACCAAAGCAGGTATCGGGCGACTGGGATCGGCAAGTTGAAAGTCGGTATTGGCAAAGGTTAGAATGAAGGTCGCGGCAAGGATTCCTCTTGGATTTGTTGAGGCAAACCAATGCTCAAGAACCTTCATCCGTTCCGGGCCCCGGACCCATATCAACAACGCAGGTTCCATGATCCTTTGTCTCGACAGGCAATTGTTGTTTAAATAGACCGCTGTTCACATTATGGTTTGTTTAAGATTGCCCCCCCCCTGCTAATACTATAGTTGCAGATAGTACAGTTGGCGGTGGTACCGGTACGACAAGACCACCAAGACCCACCATACCGCGATGGGCACCCTCAGCACCAAGCACCAGTGCAGACGCCAGCCAAGCCGGGTGGCCTTCAAGCAGTCGCCCGGCTGTTTGGTTCCGGACACTTGTTTTTGTGGACAGCCGATCCAGTTGGTCGCGTCAGTTGACCAGATTGTCCGACCGGCAGGTGCCTGCAGGCCGTAGGGCGTGGCATCACCGACCGTCTCAGCCAAATGCCAGCCGTTCCTGGACCGGACTTCGACCAGCAGGCCATCCAGGTAGGCTCCGGTCCATTGGCGGGCCTCTGGATTCCGCGCGCTGGATCCACCAGCCGCGGACGGCGACCAAGGTGACCGGTTCGGAGACAGGTACAGAAGCAAGAGAAGACATCAGGGCCCTGAGACTACAAGCACAACAGTCCGTCAGACTCTTCTACAACTGTAGTGCCAACACCAAAGCCCCCAACGGCACTGTTTCCACTTCGTTGATAATTGGTCCACGCTCGCGTAGGCAGGCGCGGGATTCGGTCCGAATGCGGATGAACCTGGGCCGCCCCGAGCGTTATGAAGGATGGGACGGGTCTGTCCCAAAGTCGTGGATAAGCCGCATCATGCGGATATTGCCGAGGCAATTTCTCGAATATTGGAGAAACCGAGGAGACACACGATGTTGACATCGATTGTTGCAAGACCCCATGCCAAGATGTTGACCATCGGCGCGGTGCATCTTGTACTGTTCCTGATGGTTATGTCAACCGCCGTTCTGGCGCAGTCTGACACGACGACCTCTTCGACCCCTTCCGAACCCACAGAGGTTCCACAGGCAGGACAGGGTGAAGGCCACTGGTACACGATTCAGCCGGGCGACTACCTGAGCCGCATCGCACGCAGCAGCGGCTGCACAACCAGTCTCCTGGTCCAAATCAACAACATCTCCAATCCGAATCTGATCCACTCCGGACAGCAGATTTGGCTGCCGGCTTCCTGCTCGGGAATCGTGGCGGCACCCGCCTTGGCTCCGGTTCCATTGACAGACACCCGGGAGGCTGACAGCGTCTGTGTAACTGGCGGTGCCGTCGCACAGGGATCGGACGCGGGCTTGGTATCTGATTGCGAAACGCTACTGACGGTGCGGGATGGCCTGGCTGGCAGTGCCCCACTCAACTGGTCGGCACAGCGTCCCCTTACTGACTGGGAGGGCATCACGGTCACCGGCACACCCGCGCGCGTGACACGCTTGAATCTCCGCGAGTACGGCCTGACCGGTACCCTGCCGTTGGAACTGGGCCAGCTTGCCCACCTGAAAACCCTGAACCTCGCCAAGAACCAACTCACCGGTGCCATACCACCGCAACTGGGCCAACTCACCCAGTTGCAATTCCTGAACCTCAACACCAACCAGCTCACCGGTGCCATACCACCGCAACTGGGCCAACTCACCCAGTTGCAATTCCTGAACCTCGCCAAGAACCAACTCACCGGCGCCATACCGCCGCAACTGGACCAGCTTGCCCACCTGAAAACCCTGAGCCTCGCCCAGAACCAGCTCACCGGTGCCATACCGCCGCAACTGGGTCAACTTGCCCAGTTGCAAACCCTGAACCTCAACACCAACCAGCTCACCGGCACCATACCGCCGCAACTGGGTCAACTTGTCCAGTTGCAATTTCTGTTCCTCAACGCCAACCAGCTCACCGGTGCCATACCGCCGCAACTGGGCCAGCTTGCCCAACTGAAAACCCTGAACCTCAACACCAGCCAGCTCACTGGCACCATACCACCGCAACTGGGTCAACTTGCCCAGTTGCAATTTCTGTTCCTCAATGCCAACCAGCTCACCGGTGCCATACCGCCACAACTGGGCCAGCTTGACCAGCTGAAAACCCTGAACCTCGCCAAGAACCCATTCACCGGCGCCATACCGCCGCAACTGGGGCAGCTTACCCAGTTGCAAACCCTGAACCTCAACACCAACCAGCTCACCGGCACCATACCGCCGCAACTG
>JAAXGZ010000029.1 GCA_012271135.1 Caldilineales bacterium
ATGTGGCTAACATACTAGGGCTGGGGGCCCAAGGACAGACGGCCCAAGTCGAACCGGGGCCGGCGCGTGAACGGGCAGTTGCAGAAGCTGCAGCGCAAGCGGGCGCGCAAGCGCGACGATGCCACGCACCAGGCCAGTCGCAAGCTGGCGGACACGGCGCACACCGTGGTGGTCGAGGATCTGAACACGAAGGGCATGACCCGGTCGGCCAAGGGCACAGTGGAGGCACCCGGCAAGCAGGTCAAGCAGAAGTCGGGGCTCAACCGCAGCATCCTGGCCAGTGGCTGGGGCTCCTGGGAGCGCAAGCTGGCGTACAAGGCCGGCGAACTGCTGAAGGTGAACCCGGCCTACACGTCGCAGAGGTGCAGCCGGTGCGGCCATGTTGACAAGTCAAACCGGCCGTCGCAGGCGGTGTTTGCGTGCGGGGCCTGCGGGTTCCGTGCCAACGTCGACCACAATGCGGCGGTCAACATTTTGGTGCGGGCGGGACTTCCGTGCGTGCCCGTTTCGGCCCGCGGGACAGGGGCTTCTGCACGGCGAGGGGCGATCCCGTGGGGGACCCCGACGACCCGTGAACGAGACCTGGACAACCTGCGTGTCAAGTTGTCTTGGTAAGTCCCATAAGGAAGGTCTGAACACAACCATTCAGGAGAAGGATCAAGCTGTTTACAGGCAACAGTGTCAAGTCAGAGCTGAACTGCGGTTGGGGCTGTGCCCAGGTTGCGGATTGGCTCGTCCATGGTCTGGAGCAGGGGATTGAGGTTGTACCAGCCTTGCTTGCGCAGGTTCCCATCGAGCCCTACATGTGGTTGCGTTATGTGTTAAGGGTTGAGGTGAGGAAACTGCTGCGGCTTGATGTTGATGGTCCAATTGAGTTAGTTGCGGCGTAGGGTGCCGCTACTGTTCATGCTCCTTTGTTGTCCGTTCGGTACCTGTTACGCTTGCACGCGGTAGCATTCGAGAGTGAGCAACGGACTTGGGACCGGATGATGTCCAAGGGCATTGCGTCCGCCTCCGGACATGGGGGGCATGACAGACAGAGCCTTGTGGGGCCACACTGTTCGGAGGCCCCCGGAAAAGAAGCGTTGTTGACCGAACGCATCCTGGCTTTCATGGCGGGTTATCCCGCTTCCGAAAGGATTTTCCGCTGACGGGAACTGTTGCACTTGGGGCCGGAACAGGATGTGAACTGCGCCCTGCGGAAACTTCAACTTGCCCACCAAGTGGGAACTCCGGCTCCAGACATCTGGTTTCCTTTGACTCCTTGGACCGACTCCCAGGGAAGACTGCACTACGTACCGCCGGCAAGCCTGAAGGCACTGGGCCGGTCTTTGCTCCAGCGCGAGGGTGTCGGACTAACGGAAAGCAAGGCGGAGCGGGACTATCGCCTTGCTTGGGAGACGGACCAGCGTGAAGGAGTGTGGGGTGTGCCGACCTTTGCCGAAATCGGTGTCGAGTCCCCCGAACCCTTAAGACTTCGCTGGGGCCGGGCCACCATTCACTCGGAGTACGAGGATCGAATCCTGGACACCTACAACCCGCCCTGCACGGCCTATGAAATCCTGGACCCTGCCGAGTTTCAGGATGAGGCGGCCCGCATTGGTGAAGATCCGGTGCGGTTGGAAAGAAAAGGATCTATATGTAAACAGGGCAATCAACGTCCTGGCGGACTTGGACCCGCCACATGGCTGCCTGGCCTTTGAAGAGGGTACGGCCCTGACGAAGGCTTGGCGAATGTACTCCCGTTTTTCGGAAGATCTTGACTTCCGTTTCCTGCCTTCCGATGCCACGACCGGGACCTCAGTGGAGGTCAAGCGCGCCGTCCATGCCCATGTCGTCGATCACCTGACTGCAAATCTGCTACCCCACCTGCCGAACGGCAGATTGCGGGTGCGCTACTCCCGGTTCAGGGACAAGGCTCCGGTGCAGTGTGTGATTTGCAACTACGACACTTCCTTGCCGGTACGGTCGGATGTAGTCACTGGAATCAAGGTTGAAATTGCTTTTCTGAACACCCAGGTACCTGTGGTTGACATGTCCTGCATCAACAATCCGGCGGTGGTGCCTCGTACGCAGGAAACGGAACTGGGCACTGTGTCCTGTGTGTTGCCTTGGGTGATCCTGGCGGGAAAGGTGGCTGTACTGACGGAGCGCGTGCCGACATGGGAGGGTATGGAACTCCATCTGCGACCCGCGGATTTCATGCGTCATTTGGTGGATCTTTATCTGTGTCGAGTTGTGTATCCCTCTCCCGCCACGGTGGCCGACATGCGCTCCCAACTACCACAGTCGAACGATGAACTGGCCAATCGGCTGCACCATACCTATCGCTGTCTGCGCACCGACCCTTTCTATGCCCGTGCCTTCCGGGCATATCAGGAACGCATGTTCGTCGGTCAAACCTTGCCCGGGCTCTCCTTCGAGCTGACGGTGGACACCTTCGAGCGGTTGGGAGCGCGCCTGCTGGCGGTCTGAACCGCCGCCATGGGAGGTGCTTCCGGCGATGCTTCGGCAGGACACGATCCTGCCACCAAGTGCCGCGACACCGTCCGGCGGCACTTCGCATACGATCCGAGTCCGTGCCCATGTCCTTCCCCGGCACGGACGATGTCAAGCAACCGTATCCAAATGTGCCGGCGACAAATTTCATTTGGCAACGCCATTGTTCTTTGATGGGCCACTTCTGGGGGCAAACAGTTCCCCCAAAAGGTCTGGCGCGTGATGCCCAGCATGGCTCCCGGTACGGTGATAGACTGATTGATAGAGCCCTGCCTGCCTGTGGGGCTGTTTGCAGGAACTGTGGGCAAGGAGGATGTGTGATGGCTGCTGTATGTCGATTCCTGGCACATCGGGGACTCGTGACCGTACTGGTTCTCCTGCTGGTGTTGCCAGCCCCCCTGATCTGGATGGGCTCCAGCACGAGCCTGTTGGATCCTGTTCTTTATTCCGCGGTGATTGAGGCCGATGTGAAGTTCGATGCGGAATGCAACATGGTTGCGCGGCAGATCACAGGCGAAATTGGCCGGCAGGATCATCTCGCGAAACTGGAGGCGTGGAGTTCCGAGACCCTGTCAGATCAGCTTGCACATCCCAGGGCCATGTGGACGCACCTCACGGACAAAGGCTGGACCCCGACGGACATAGAGACTCTCGCGCGGGATTCCGGGCTACAAAGCTGTGTCGAGCATGCCGGAGAGTTCACGACGCACTCCAGGCTCTTGAGAAACTGGTTTAGCCTCATGACCAGCTTCAGTACTGATGTCCACGAAATGCAGTATGAGTATGAGCCGGTTTAGGGGTGAGCGGGAGTTGTCTCCTGCAGTGGGATTCAAACCCCAGGCTGTGCCAATGATGCAGTTGTAGTGCCCTCTGCGGCCGCAGCTCGGCCATCGTGGGACCCGATGTCGCAGCGCATGCTGCAGGTCTCGAACGCACCCGACCGCGGATATATCCGTCCTGTGGGCCCCATGGGGATGTATCGGGGCCGTTGACGGGACTGCCGGGCCCGGTGGCTGTGCGGTTGGGTGCGGCGGACAGTTCTGGAGGGTTTCCGGCTTGTCCCATTCCATGCCGGGCCCGAGACATCAGCCGTGACGACAGCCCGATTCTTGGCTGAAGCTCCCAACCACGGGTTGGGGCTGACAAAAAGGTTGTCAATGGCGCGGTGCCAAGCTGATAATGCCGCGCAGGCCCAGGGACTCCACCAAATGGCAGGCCACTGCGCGTCCATCGCCGATGGGGTGCGGTTACGGGGTTTCGATTGTACATACTTCCTTGGCGTTAGTGCTGCCACGGTGGAAGTGGCAGCCTGAGGAGATGGCGGGATCCGGCACGGCGCGCTGAGGACGTTCGCGGGGTACGGCCGACAGCAGCGCCTCGGTGCAGGAGTACTTTGGATTCTGTTACAGCTCGTCGGTGGCGGCCTGCTCCCCCATCTCGCCGATGTGCATTGGCGTTTGCCTTGGACTTCAAGACCGCTCCTGCCGGATTTTGCCAAACGATGGTTTCCGGCGGTGAGTATGAACCGGAGTTAGATTCTCAGGATGCCGCCATATGCGACAGAAGTCTGAAAGGCAGAGAAATCGGTGCCTTTGGCCACGGTGGATGCCTTGATCACACCTGCATGGGTGACTACCAGACGGGAAAGACCGTCCTTGCGCAGTGCGGCCAAGACCTCATGGACGCGTGCCACAAAGGCGTGAACACTCTCCCCGCCGTGCGGTCGGGCATGAAGAAAGTCGGCGGCCCACGCGTCCAGCTCCGCGCGCGGGATATCGTTCCAGTCCTGTCCTTCCCATGTACCGAAGTCCATTTCCTGCAAACGCACGTCGTAGGCAGGTTCAAGGGCAAAGGCAGACCCGATCCGTTCGGCCAGGGCACGGCACCGGCCAAGAGGGCTTGACACCAGCGCTTCCGCCGGTTCCAGCTTGGCCAGGACGGCGTTGGCTTCTTCCGGGAACGTCGTGGCCAAAGCCAGGTCGGAGCGTCCATAGCAGATGCCGGAACTGACCGCGGGCCGAGTATGGCGAATCAGTGTGAGTGCCATGCCAAGATCCCCAGATAGAGTCCCAATTCACTCCACTGTTGGACAGCCCCTTGCGTATCGCCGGTATGTCCCCCAAGGCGTTTTTCATATAGGCCGCGCATGGCCAAGTGTCCCAACGCCAGCCCGGCAAGTCCTGCAAGGGCGTGGGGCACGGAGATAGTCGATACCACAGCCAGACAACCCAAACCTGTCGCGGCCGCCAGGCTTGTGCCACCCCAGCTGAGCCGTCCAACAAGCAGGCTGCCGGCTCCCGAAGTTCGAATATAGGGTGAGGTCGCGGCAACGACGACATTGGAGAGGCGGGAAAGCCCGTGGCCGACCACAAGGCAAGCCATGGCCAGGGCTATGGGCAGGGAGGCCAGTGCCGCCACCTTCAGAGCGAGCGTCATTCCCAGCCCCACCGCACCGAAAATGCCAATCCGGCTGTCCTGCATGATCTCCAACATCTTCTCTCGATTGAACGCCCCAAGCCCGTCGAAGGTGTCGGCCAACCCGTCTTCATGAAAAGCGCCTGTGACCAGGATGGTTGCGGCTGTCGCCAGCAGCGCGGCAATTACTTGCGGCAGCTGCACAAGGGCGGCAGCACCGTAGGCTAGGGCTCCCAAGCCCCCCACCGCGGCACCCACGAGAGGGAAGTATCGCCGTGCCGCCCCCAGCCTTGTCGGCGAAAATCCGAGATCCTGCGGAAGAGGCAGTCGTGTCAGGAACTGCACTGCCAACAGGAACAGCAAGGCTTCGCGTACCAACGCATTTCTAAGTTGTGCCATGTCAAACAGTTTTAACGAGGTACCAAAGGCATGTACGGTTTTGATTGAATTGCCGACATCGGAGTGCCTTGGCAAGCGTATGAATGGATCGGTGGATCGATCGGTTGTCTGTCCAAGTCTGTCACGTCCTTGTGCTTGGAGGCCACGAGCACTTCCGAAACTTGCGTCTCCAATGAAGTAAAAGGTCAGGGTACTCAAACGGGTCCACAGTACAGCCGCAGATTGTTTCAGAAAACCGCCCGAGCTGAAGGCCGGGCGCATGATCCTGGTCCCGACTGGCATGATGTAGCCTTGCGGCTGCCCGGGCCCTGGTCTTCGGCATTGCCGTCAAGCGGCAGGAGTGCGAACCTGGCTGGCGCAACACCACGGGCGATCCCGCAATGGCGCCCGCCGGCTCCGTGTACGGCACCGAACGCAACCACATAATCACCGGGCGCTGACGGCCACGTTGCAACCTACCGTGGCTAGGGGGCTCTTGATCGGAAACCACTTCGGCCCTCCTGTCCAGACGGGCCCTTGGCAAAATCGTGTTTGTGTAGGCAGCTGCGCGCCGTCGTTCAGTGTTTGGAGGAAGTCCGGAACAGGAAAGGACGACACAGTGTCCGTGGTTGCCTGCCTGCCGTACTCGGATGAACGTTTGGAGTACGACGCTTGTAGCGTCTTTGCCTGATGCCTGGCGCGCGGCCAGCGCTGCAAATGCAAGGGGAACCACCGGATCCGACGCGGACCGCTTTCAGGAGTGGTTGACACACCTCCTATCGACTCTGTTCTGCGGGCCGCGGGCTTGGACTGACAGGGATGTTGTCAACGGAGAGGGATCGGCCCGGCATCCCGTTCTGGGTGCGGGGCTGTTAGTCGCGCGGTACCAGATCGGTGATGCCGCGCAGGTCCAGATCCTCCGCCAAGTGACAGGCGACCTCGTGGCCGTCACCGATGGGGCGCAGTGCCGGGGTTTCGGTGGCGCACACGTCTTGGGCGTAGCGGCACCGCGGGTGAAAGTAGCAGCCGGAGGGTGGATGGGCGGGATCCGGCACGTCGCCTTCCAGCACAATGCGCTGTGAACGCTCGCGCGGGTCGGGCCGGGGCACGGCCGACAGCAGCGCCTCGGTGTAGGGATGCTTCGGGTTGTGGTACAGCTCGTCGGTGGCGGCCTTTTCGACCATCTTGCCGACGTACATGACCAAAACCCGGTCCGCGATGTACTCCACTACGCTCAGGTCGTGCGCGATGAACACGTAGGTCAGATCGAACTCGGCCTGCAGATCCTGGAGCAGGTTCAGGATCTGCGCCTGGACTGAAACATCCAGGGCGGAGACCGCCTCGTCCGCCACGACCAGCTGGGGCGACAAAATCAGGGCCTTGGCGATGCCGATCCGCTGGCGCTGACCGCCGCTGAAGGCGTGGGGGTAGCGCCGCATGTACTCCGGACGCAGGCCGACCCGCAACAACATGTCGGCTACACGTTCCTCCAGTTCGCTGCCGGAGGTGATGTTGTGCACGCGCAGCGGGTCGCCAATGATGTCCAGCACCGTCATGCGGGGATTGAGGGAGGAGAAGGGATCCTGGAAGATCATGCGCAGTTCGCGGCGCACGGGCTTGAGGCTCTTGTTGTCCAGCGCATCCAATGCCACTTCATCGCCGTCACGGTTCCGGTAGAGAATGGAACCGCCGGTGGGTTCAAAGGCCCGCACCAGACACCGCCCCGCCGTGGTCTTGCCGCAGCCGGACTCCCCGACGACCGCCATCGTCTCTCCCGGGAAGACATCGAATGTCACACCGTCCACGGCCCGCACTTGGGTTACGGATCTCCCGAAGAACCCTTGGCGGATTGGGAAGTACTTGCGCAGGTTCTCGACCCGGAGCAACGGCTCCTTGCCGGCGGCGGGCGCGGATGGGGTGGCCGTGTCAGCCATGGGGGTCCTCGTGGAGCAGACAACGGACGGTGTGGCGTGGGTCGAGCCGCGAAATTTCGGGGTGGACGGTTTCGCACCGGCCCGTGATGATCTGGGTGCAGCGGGGATGGAAGGGGCAGCCGCTGGGTCTGTGGTAGGGATCGGGTACGGAGCCTACGATGGGATTCAGACGGCCCTCGTGGCTGTGGCCCAGCCGCGGAATGGACTGCAGAAGCGCCTGGGTGTAGGGGTGCTGCGGATTATGGAAGATGGTGTCCACGTCCGCCTGCTCCACCACTTCGCCGAGGTACATGACGACCACTTCGGAGCACATCTCGGCCACGACCCCGAGGTCGTGGGTGATCAGCATGATGGCCATGCCGAACTCCTCCTGGAGTTGCTGCATCAGCTCCAGGATCTGGGCCTGGGTGGTCACGTCCAGGGCCGTGGTCGGCTCGTCGGCGATGAGCAGCATCGGATCGCAACTCAGGGCCATGGCAATCATGACCCGTTGGCGCATGCCGCCGGACAGTTCGAAGGGATAGGCGTCGAAGCGCTGTTCAGGTCGGGGGATGCCCACGGCCTGCAGCATTTCGATGGCCCGGTCGCGCGCCTCGTCCTTTTCGACGTCCATGTGCAGGCGGATGGCCTCCGTCATCTGGAAGCCGACCGTATACATCATGCTGAGCGAGGTCATCGGCTCCTGGAAGATCATGCCGATGTCCTTGCCTCTGATCTGACGAAGTTCCTCGCTGTCGTGATCCAGTGCCGCAATGTCCACTCTGTTTTGGCCGCCGGTATTGAGGACAATGCTGCCCTCCTCGATGCGGCCCGGTTTTTCGACCAGTTGCAGGATGGAGAAGGCGGTTACGCTCTTGCCGCAGCCGGATTCGCCCACGATGCCGATGGTCGTGCCGCGGGGCACCGTGAAATCGACCCCGTCGACGGCGCGTACGGTGCCTTCGTCGAGGTGGAAGTAGGTCTTCAATCCCCGGATGTCGAGCAGGATGTCCGCGCCCGCGTTGTGGTTGCTGTTGCTCATGGCTCGCGCACCGGCATTAGCGGGAATAGGGATCGGCCGCATCGCGCAGGCCGTCTCCAACATAGTTCAGGGCCAGGACCGACACGATTACGGGCACAGCTGCAATGAGGAGCCACGGAGCTGTGGCCAGGACCTGGACTCTCTGGGCGTCCTTGAGCAACACTCCCCAGCTGACCACGGGGGGCCGGAGACCTAAGCCTAGGAAGCTAAGCGACGTTTCCGCGAGAATCATGCCCGGGATGCTCAGGGTCACGCTGGCGATGATGTGGCTCAGGAACGATGGCAGCATGTAGCGCAGGATGATGCCCAGTTCCGCGACCCCGTCCAGCCGTGCGGACATGACGAAGTCTTCCTCGCGCAGGGAGAGGAAGCGGCCGCGCACCACCCGTGCCAGGCCGGTCCAACCCAGGATGCTCAGGATTACGGTGATCGCAAAATAGCGCTTGATTGCGTCCCAGTCTTCTGGTAGAGCTGCTGACAGTCCCATCCAGAGAGGAATGGCCGGGACCGCACGAAAGAACTCGATAGTGCGCTGAATGATGTTGTCTACAGTGCCACCGAAAAGTCCGGAGACACCGCCCAGAAGAATGCCGAAGATCAGGCTCAGGGCCACCCCCACGAGACCGATGGTCATCGAGATGCGGGTACCGAAGATGAGGCGGCTGTAAAGGTCCTGGCCAAGTTTGTCTGCGCCGAAGAGATAGAAGGGCTGGGTGGGATCCTTGGGGCCGAAGAGATGCTTGCGGGAGGGAAAGATCCCCAGTACTCGGTACTCCTCGAGCCCGTCGACAAAGAACCCCAGCTCGATCACCTGCTCGGGATCCGGCTTGAAGACCCGGCGCAGTGCCACCGCTTCGATCTCGACTGTGTAGCCCAGGACATGAGGGTGGAATTCGCGGTTGCCGAACTCGTCTTCCAGGATCAACTTGATGCGCTGGGGCGGTGCAAACGTGTAGTCCGCCGCGTAGTGGTCGCGCGGCAGCGGAGCCAGAAACTCGGCAAAGACGGCCACAAAGTAAATCAACAAGCTGACCGCGGTAGCAACCATGGCCACCTTGTGTTTGCGGAAGCGCCACCACATCAGTTGCCATTGCCCGGCAACCAGCAGGCGCATGTCCTCTTGGGATTCCGGGGTCTCGACAGGCGGCAGGGCGGAGGGGGTTGCCGCGTGGGGTGTTGCGGTCACGGGAGGCGGCTCAGCTGAAGCGGATGCGGGGATCAAGCCATGCCAGCAGGACATCCGAGATCAGGGTGCCGATCACGGTCAGGATACTGACAAGGAGAATGAAACTGCCGGCCAGGAACATGTCCTGCTGCAGAAGAGCACCCAGCAACAAAGGACCGGTGGTGGGCAGGTTCAGCACTACGGACACAATGATGGAACCGGACACGAGATCGGGGAGCGTCCAGCCTACCGTGCTGATAAAGGGGTTGAGGGCCACGCGCACCGGATAGCGCCAAATCAGCGTCCGCTCGGGCACACCTTTGGCGCGGGCCGTGATCACATACGGCTTGTGCAGTTCATCGAGCAGGTTGGCCCTGAGGATGCGGATTGCGCCGGCCGTGCCGGCAGTGCCCAGGATCACGATCGGAATCCAGAGGTGGGCAAGGAGGTCAATCCATTTGCCCACCGACCACGGTGCATCCTGGTACTCCGGCGAGAAAAGGCCGGCCGGGCTAAGCCCAAACAGCTTCAGTGAATAATAGAGAAGCAGCAGGGCCAGCAGGAAGTTGGGTACGGCGAGACCTATGAAACCGAAAAAGGTGGCGATGTAGTCTCCTAGCGAGTACTGGTGCGTCGCGGCGTATTTCCCGATAAACAAAGCCACGATCCAGACGAAGACCACCGTCAACAAGGTGATCAGCATCGTAAACGCGATGCGATCCCAGATCAGATCGCTGACCGGTTTGTTCCAGGTGAAGGAGCGGCCGAAGTCACCCTTCGTGATGATGTTCTTCATCCAAAGAAAGTACTGGACGTACCAAGGGCGGCCCAAACCGTATTGCCGCTCCAGTTGGGCGATCTGGGCTTCCGGAACACTCTCTCCCTGTGCGCTCAACTCGGCCACATAGAACGTGAGGAAGTCGCCCGGGGGCAACTGGATGATGCCGAAGCACAGAATAGAGATCCCGAATACGGTCGGAATCATCAGCAGTACTCGGTGAAGGATGTACTGGATCATGGCGGACGGCAGGAACTGAACGTCTCCGTCGCAGCGTTGGCATACGGGCCGCGCGGCGGAGAATCCCGCCGCGCGGCCCGGTTGGTGTCAGATCGAGTGTGCTTGTCTTACTCGTCCAGCCACCACTGGTGGGTGTCGGCCGGTCCCGGTGTCGGGTACTGCCACGCGAACGGCATGTTGTCCATGATGTTACGCATGTTCTTGTTGGCCACACCATAGGGCGGCGCCGGCGTGGCGATGCCCATGCTGTAGAAGTCTTCCGCGGCGATATCGAGAATTTCCATCATCAGCCGCGTCTGCTCAGCCGCGTCTGGTGTTGCCTGAATCGTGTCGTAGATGGCCAGCGCCTTCTGCACGGATTCCGGTGGGTCTTCTGCAAAATCATCATCCGGACCAAAGTTGTACCAGCGGTTCCAGGCGTATCCCCAGCGGGAGTGGCCGTGAACTGCGGCCCAGTTGCGAGGATCCAGCAAAGTTGAATAACCAATGCCACCTGGTCCACCCCAGGTCTGGGCATCGAAATCAAGCACTTCCAGCTTTTGTTGGCCCAAAGTGCGGTCCAAAACGTTGGGGGTCATCTTGATCCCGACCTCGGCCCAGTAGTTGCTAATCAGGTTCAGCATGTCAACGTGCTGCGGTGCCACGGTAATGACGTCGATTACGAAAGAGATGGCTTTGCCATCGGGGCCGAGGCGAATGCCGTCAGTGTCCCGTTCGGTCCAACCGGTGGCGTCCAGGTGTTCGTTTGCCTTGTCCACGTTGTACTCGGTGTACTGCGTAGCCAGCCGCTCGTGGTAGTAGGGGCTGGACGGCATGGGGGCGGTCTGCCAGGGAGTACCCTGGCCAACGAGGACGAGATCAATCAGTTCCTGACGGTCGATGGCGTAGGAGAGGCCAATGCGGAAGTCCTTGTTGCCGAAGATTTCGTCCTTGACCGGATCCGGATGGGTCTGGTTGAAGGAGATTTCCATCACGTTGCTACCCGAGGCCAAACCGTTGGTCAGCACGATTCCGGCCGACTCCTGGGCATCAAAGAACGCTGCCTTGTTGGAGAGCGCGTTGATGTGCCGCTCCTGATAGTCGATCTCGCCGGCCAGGGCCTGCAATACCAACGTTTCGGGATCGGCACTGAAGTTGAAGACGACAGCGTCGAGGTACGGAAGCTGGTTGCCCTCCGTGTCGACCTTCCAGTAGTAGGGGTTGCGGTCAGCGCGGACGAAGGTCGTGTTCTCCCCGGCCGGGGTGGTGATGTCCCAAGCCCAGATTACGGGCAGATCGGCGTCGTTGTAGTACCCACAGCAACCGCCGCCAATCCGGTCCCGGAACCACAGGGTCCAGTCCTCAAATCCGTTTTCCGTCGCATCCGCGCCTGCTTCGTCATTGAAGCCCGCATGGAACTGCTGCACATAGTGCTCGGGATAGCTTACGACCGCAGGGCCGCCCGGAGCTGCCAACCGCAGGGGCAGCACACCGTTGGGTTCCGCGTATGCCCATGTCAACGTGTAGTCGTCAACGGCTGTGAGAGTGGCTGGTACATCTCCGGACTTCAGCCAGACAGGTACCGCCGGTGTCAGTTCCTCGTTAAGGATTACGTTGTCGAACCACCAGGCAATGTCGTGTGCCGTGTAGGGTTCGCCGTCGGACCACTTCATGCCGGGGCGCAGATGGAAGGTGTAGGTGGTGGAATCGTCGGACACGTCGAAGCCGGAGGCGACATTCGGTCGCACCCCGCTCCAGTCGCGGTTCCAGCTGAGCAATTGGTCGTAGGCCACGGTGCGGTAGATCCAGGCGTTGTCGCTGCCGCCGCGCAGACCCGCGCGCCAGACGCCACCGTACTGGCCGATGGACTCAACCGGTTCGACCACAAGCGGATCGGAAGGCAGCCGCTCGGAGAGGGGTGGCAGTGTGCCGTTGTTCACCATGTCCTGAAACTCAGGAGCCTGGTTCGGGCTGGCCGCGCCAGTCGCCGCGGCATCGTCGGCGGCCATGGCATCTTCCGCCGGTGCTTCGGCCGGTGCGCCGCAGGCGGCGAGCGCAAGCATCAGAATGGCCGTCAAGGCGAGCCACAGCGTGGACCTCAACAGCCTGCGTGTCACAGTCATGTGTCCTGACCTCCAGGAACCTTGGTAAAACAGCTGCGCGCTCGCCCTCGAGGCAACTCCCGATCGGGATGTCCCACCGGAAGGCGGGGAGAGATGAATTGGCGCGCTTAGGATGGGCGGTTGGGCTGAAACTCAAACCGCGCTCGGCTAAATCTATCACAAGCGGCCAATCTGGCGGTAACAAACAGCCGGTTAGTCGCAGGCCGCAGGGCCGGATGCAAGCAGGTAGTTCCGGCTACTCTGCAGGCAATGGCTGGTCTGGTTCGGCATTGGCTCGTCGGCATCTCCGCCAGGCCAGTCCGATGTCAAAGGATTGTTCATTGTTGCAATGGTCGGGCTGCTGATCTACCATGGGTAGTGAACAAGACGGAAGCAACAACGCCGCACGCCGGGTCGGCGGGAGCAACGAGACACTCAATGTCCATATCCAAAACGGAAAAACAGAGGATTACGCGGGAATTCCGCATCAACGAGTCCGATACGGGCTCGCCGGAAGTCCAGATTGCGCTGTTGACGCGCCGCATCGAGGACATGCTCGGGCACCTGAAGGCGCACACCCATGACGAAGGGTCGCGCCGGGGCCTGCTCAAGCTGGTCGGCCAGCGCAGGCGGCACCTTGCCTATCTGCGCAAGAAGGATGTGCAGCGCTACGCCACCTTGATTGATCGTCTGGGGTTGCGCAAGTAGCGCCCCTTTCCCAACATTCCCAATTCAGGCTGCGGGCCATGGTCCGTGAACGCCTGCGCGAGGCAGCCCGGGCATCCTTGGCGCGCGCGGGGCTTGTCCGCGTTCTTGCTTAGCCCCTTGTTCGATTTTCTTCAGCATGCCAGTCCAGGCGCGGCCGGATGCCGTGCCAGGGGACAGAGCGGCATGTGCGTTTTTTGCATTGAGGTGACATATGCAGATGTTTGATGGATCGTCCGTGTTCACGGCCGAAGTAGGTGGTCGGGAACTGATCCTGGAGACCGGTGTGCTGGCCCAACAGGCCGGCGGCGCAGTGACGGCCAGGACGGACGACACGGTGGTGTTCGCTTCGGCGACGATGAGCCGCGAGGTAAGGGAAGGCACCGATTTCTTCCCGCTGACAGTGGATTTCGAGGAACGGATGTACGCCGCCGGGCGCATTCCCGGCAGCTTCTTTCGTCGGGAGGGGCGTCCCAGCGAGACGGCCATCCTGCTGTGCCGGCTGACGGACCGACCTCTGCGACCCCTGTTCCCAAAGGGGTTCCGCAATCCTGTGCAGATTGTGCTCTCGCCCCTGGGCTGCGATGGCGAGACCCTGATGGCGCCCCTCGCCATCACGGCCGCGTCCGCGGCCCTGTCGATCAGCGACATTGACTTCCAGGAACCGGTGGCGGCCGTCACCATTGGCCTGATTGACGGCGAACTGGTCGTCAATCCGACCCATTCCCAGATGCAGGAGAGCCGGCTCAACCTGCAGGTGGCCGGCACGCGCGACAACATCCTCATGGTCGAAGCCGGTGCCGACCAGGTGCCGGAGGATGTCATGCTGGATGCACTGCGGCTGTCGCACGATGCCATGCAGCCGCTGATTGACGTGATTGGCGACATGCAGCGTGCGCTCGGCAAACCCAAGTTCAAGGACTACAAGCTGTTTACGGTGCCGGAGCAGGTCTCGGAGCGCGTCTCCGAAATCGCCTCCATGGGGGTCGGTGGCCTGATCGCCGGCAACCCGGATCGGGCCGCCTACGATGCCGGAATCGCAGCCCTCAAGCAGCAGGTGCAGGACTCGCTGGAAGGGGAACTGGCCAACGAGGCGTCCGAGTACAGCAAGGGCACGGTCGGCGAGGCCTTTAGCGGCACGGTCAAGAAGGTTGTGCGCCAGCGCATCCTGGACCAGGGCATTCGCAGCGACGGCAGGGACACCACCACCGTCCGGCCGATTTCGGTGCAGGTGGGGCGCATTCCCAGGGTCCACGGCAGCGGCCTCTTCCAGCGCGGCGAAACCCAGGTGCTGACCGTGGCCACGCTCGGAACCCCTTCCGACGCCCAGCGCATGGACTCGTTCTACGAAGGAGAGGACGAGAAGACCTACATGCACCACTACAACTTCCCGCCCTACTCGACGGGCGAGGCCTACATGATGCGCGGTCCCCGACGACGCGAGATCGGCCACGGGGCCCTGGCGGAACGCGCCGTGGCAGGCGTGGTGCCGGACGACTTCCCCTACACCCTCCGCCTGGTGTCCGAGTGCATGAGCAGCAACGGTTCCACCAGCATGGCCTCCGTCTGTGCCAGCACGTTGTCGCTGATGGATGCCGGCGTGCCGATCAGCAAGCCGGTGGCCGGGGTGGCCATGGGCCTGATCCAGGAGCCGGGCACCGGGCGCTACCAGGTCCTGACCGACATTCAGGGCCTTGAGGATCACCTGGGCGACATGGACTTCAAGGTGGCCGGCACTGACAACGGAATCACCGCCCTGCAGATGGATATCAAGATCGAGGGGCTGGACTTCAACATCCTGCAAGAGGCTCTGGCCCAGGCGCGCCGGGCCCGGCTGCACATCCTGGACGAGATGCTCCGCGTCATTCCGGAACCGCGTTCCGACCTGAACGAGTTTGCGCCGCGCATTCGCACACTGGAGATCAAGCAGGATCAAATCGGTGGCCTGATTGGCCCCGGCGGCAAGGTGATCCGCGGACTGCAGGACGAATTCGATGTACGCATCGAAGTCAACGAGGAGGACGGCAAGGGAATCGTCATCATTTCGGGCGAAGGTGCCAAGGCGGACAACGCGTTTGCCAAGGTGTCCGAGCTCACCGAAGAGGTCGAGCTGGGCAAGGAATACACGGGTAAGGTGTCGCGCGTGGCCGACTTCGGCCTCTTCCTCGACATCGTCGGGCAGCAGACCGGACTGATCCACATCAGCCAGCTGGCCGACTATCGGGTCGGCGAAGCCGGGGAGATTGGCCAGGTTGGCGACGAGTTGACGGCCATGGTCACGGGCATCACGCCCGACGGCAAGATCCGGATGAGTCGCAAGGCCGTGTTGCTGGACATGTCGCTGGAAGAGGCCCAGGCGGACGACAGCCCCGGGCGCGGTGGCCGCGGCGGTCGGCGCGATGACCGGCGCGACGGCGGCGGCTTCCGGGATCGTGGCTCCGGTCGGGACCGTGGTTTCGATCGGGATCGCAACTTCGACCGGGGTGGCCGCGGACGCGATCGAGACTGGGATCGGGATCGGGACCGGGAGCGCAACGAGCGAGGATTCCGCGGTGGATACCGGGGCAATGATCGGTTTGACGAAGGACCGCGCGGCGATGCGGATGGCGACTACCGGGGTGGCGGCAACGGCCGCGGTGGATTCCGCGGCGGCAGCTACCGCGACGACTATTCCAGGGACCGGGACGGCGGGCGCGGGCGCGGTTCCGACCGGGGCGGTTCCCGGGGACGCCGTCGCACCTACCGTCGCCGGGACAACTGATTGCGGCGGGGCCGATCCCCGTTGCGACTGCGGTCAAACCGCTGCAGGAGTTTTTCAAAGGCCGGGAACGCTCAGGTAGCGTTCCCGGCCTTTTTACCCATCGGGATGATCGGCCGTGTCGGGTATCCGGGCGGAAGGTGTTTCGGTGCTGGGCATCGGCGTGGACCCGCTGACCGTGCCTGAGTTGCACGGTCACATCGCGGATGCTGTACGGGCCAAGGGCCAGACAACGTTCCTGCACATAAACGTGCATGCTCTCAATTTGGCGTGTCGATATCCTTGGCTGCACGACTACCTGAACAGCGCCGATCTGGTGGTCTGTGATGGTGCCGGTGTTCAGTTGGCCGCGCGTCTGTTGGGCGGCCGGCTGCCTGCTCGCATCACCTATGCGGACTGGATCTGGCAGTTGGCGGCCTTCGCCGAACTTGAAGGCTTCACCATGTTTCTTCTAGGCGCCAAGCCCGGGGTGGCCCAAGAGGCTGCCCTCAGGCTTCGGGAACGCCACGGCCGACTGAACATCGTCGGCTGCCACCATGGCTATTTTGACCACAGGCCCGATTCGGCCGACAACCTCAGGGTGATCGAGGCCATCAATGCCGCGAGGCCCGATATCCTGATTACGGCCTTCGGCATGCCGCTGCAGGAACGATGGCTGGCCGACAACCGCGTCCGGCTCGATGTACGGGTTGCGCTGGCCGGTGGCGCCGTGCTCGACTACGTCTCGGGAAGACTGGCGCGCGGTCCGCGCTGGATGACGGACAACGGACTTGAGTGGCTAGCCCGTTTGTTGATCGAGCCCGGCCGTCTATGGCATCGGTATCTGGTGGGCAATCCCCAGTTCCTTGTCCGGGTTTTGCGGCAGCGTTTGGGGATGTGCTTTCGTCTGTCACAATGACGGTGGAACAACGTCCGGCACCCCTGTGTGCCGTGAGGATGGCTGTTCCAGTCCGCTTTGATTTGGGGATTATATCGAGGGGTTGAC
>JAAXGZ010000155.1 GCA_012271135.1 Caldilineales bacterium
TTGTTGAGGAACCCGATGTCGTAAGCCCGCTGGGCCGTGATGGGCGCAGCCGTAAACACCAGCTCCAGCACAGCGGAAAGCGGCATCATCTTGGGCAGGATGGTGCCAAAGGGAGGAAGCAGGCTCCACTTGGATTCGGTAATTCCAAGCCTGGCGTCCTCGGATGCGATGCGAAGGTCGCACATCTGGGCAATGGACCAGCCGCCGGCCAAGGCGAATCCGTTGACCGCAGCTATCATGGGCTTCCACGTCTGAGGCCACATGTACGGACGGTCGGGACTCATGCTGTGGGAGGCGCGAGCCTGCACTCCCTCGGCGTTGTCCTCGGCTCGCTCCTTCAGATCCCTGCCGGAGCAGAAGGCGCGCCCCGCGCCGGTGATGATTGCCACGTAAGCGTCGGAATCGTTGTCGAACTCGGTGATGGCCTCAGCCAGTTCCCTGCGCAGTTGACGGTTGATGGCGTTCAATGCGTCAGGCCGGTTCATGGTCATTATCACGATGTTTTCGCGCTTTTCGTACAGTACTGTCTCTGCCAATTCGGTTGCTCCCTCTTGATTTTTCTCCTGATGCCGGAGGGGGCAGACGTGACGCCGGTAAGCAAAATCACGAACTGCGATTGGCGGAATACACCACGTCGTGTTCGAGATAGTGGCCCAGGTAGACCCCGCCCACCACGTGGATATGCCCGTGGTTCTGGGTCTGTTCCCCATCGTGACCGAAGTTGGACACGATGCGGAAGCCGTTGCGCGCGTACATGGCCCCCATGTCCACCGCCAGCTTTCCCAGGTGCGGCAACAGGCCGCTGTCCCACATCTGCATCTGCGTCAGATGCTCCTTGGGCATCACCAGTAACATCAACGGCGGCCACCACGGATCCGGCTCATCTCGCACCAGCCTGTTGACGATAACTATCGAATCATTGTCCAGATATCGCACCCGGGCAGGTGACTTGCCGGCGACAATCTGGCAGAAAACACAGTTGGGGTTGGAATTCAAGGGCTGGCTTCCAGCAAGAAATTGAGGGATCGTGGCGGCGAAATTCGCAATGAATATAGTAGCGGGTCGTGAGGTTGTCAACGCAGATGAAACCTGTTCAGGCCCTTCGGCCCTCCACACCGATCATGTCACGCCAGTTCGTAGCCGTTGCGTCCGCATTCTCCAGGGTAGTGGCTTATGGTATCATTTGCGGCGGAGGGCTTATGTTCGGATTGGGCGTGTTGACAGTCAGCACATCGGGAGCGCAGGGCAACCGTGAGGATACCAGCGGCCAGGCCATCCGCGACCTGTTGACCGCCGAGGGCTTCGAGGTCGTTCGGTCCGAAATCGTGCCTGATGACCACGCCACCATAGCAGCGACGATGGCCGAGTGGGCCGACTCGCCCGATGTTAACCTAATCGTTTCCACTGGTGGCACGGGCTTGGGCCGGCATGACGTAACCCCCGAAGCCTGCCTGTCAATCCTGGACAAGGAAGTCCCGGGAATGGCCGAGGCAATGAGGGCCAAGACACTGGAATTTACACCCATGGCTATGATCAGCCGCTCTGTGGCCGGTATCCGCAACAACACTCTGATCATCACTCTTCCGGGCAGCACCAAGGGCGTTCGAGAATGCCTCGAGGTGGTGCAGCCGGTCCTCCACCACTCCATCGAGCTTCTGCAACGGGAAACGGTGAGCGAACACCCCAATTAGGACAGTGCTTGCATGGCTCACGGCATTCGGATTGCCGTCATTGCGACGGCAATTTCCGTGTGAGCCGGCCCCCGCGACGGCGCGGGAAGACTCTTGAATCGGATTGGCAGGGATGAGCGACGAGTCCAGCGATAAGAATGTGGTCTACTGGCCCAGGGTAAAGGAACTTCTGGACGGCATCATGGCGAAATGGGTGGAACGGTGGGGGCGCGACCCGCTTCCGGGCATCCACGCCTACTACTGGGAGACGCCGGAGGAACTGCAGGAGGCGGTCCTATCTGGCATCAGGGCCATCGAGCCGGGAGTGCCGGGCAAGGATACGCAACTGGTCCGTTCGCTGGCCCGCAGCGTCGGCACCTCGGGCAGGATGCCCCTCCGAGGGCCGTTCATGCCCCGGGAGGAGATCCAGGAGATCATCGACTGGATCGATAATGGTATGCCAAAGGGGCCAGAGGGTTAGGGCTGTACGGGTCCCAACCCTGTCCCCTCCACTGGGGAAGGGGACTAACAGCAAGAAAAGCATTAGGGGCGCTCGTTTGAGCGCCCCAGCGTTGTTCCGTGTGCAGCGGGCATCCTAGCGCAAGACAGGCTCGTCTTCCTTGACGTAGACCTGGATGCGGCCACGGGTGTGGTCAATGATCGCAATGCGGCCCTGGTCGTCGATGCGGACGCCGCAAGGGTGAGCCAGGCGCTGCTCGTAAGAGGGGTTATCGGAGTAGGCGATGTTCCGCTGCCGAATCATATCGGGGTTGGAATTCAGCTTGTCCTTACCCCACTTGGAGAGGACGGCATCGCCGCGGAACATGGTGACGAAACGGCCGTCAGGCGCAAAGACCTGCACCCGGTTGTTCATCCAATCGGCAACGTAGATGTCGCCGTCGGCATCAACGGCAACGCCGTTGGGCCGGTTGAACTGGCCGACGCCATCGCCGGTCTCTCCGATGGACTGCTGCCACTGGCCGTCGTGGTTGAAGACCTGGATGCGGTCGTTGCGCCAGTCGGCGATGTAGATGTTGTCGTTCTTGTCCAGTGCGATGCCCCAGGGCATGTTGAACTGGCCGTCGTCGCTGCCCTCGGACCCGAAACTGCCGATGAACTGGCCATCGAGGGTGAAGCGCTGCACCCGGTTATTCTTGCTGTCGACAACGATCATGTGACCGCGGGAGTCGATGGCGAGACCCGATGGGCCGTTGAGTTCGCCGTCCCCGGAACCGGAGGTGCCCCACTTGCTGACGTAGTCGCCATCGGCGGTGAACTTGGTAATGCGGTTGAGCCACTCGTCAGCGACATAGACGTTGCCGTCGGTGTCGAGGGCCACGGCTGTGGGCCAGACGAACTGGCCGTCGCCTTCGCCGTACTCGCCGAAAGCGCTGATGTATTCCTCGTCCAGGGTGACCACGGTCATGTGGACGCCGTCGGGACGGTTCTCGTAGGAGCGATTGACGACATACACGGAGCCGTCCTGTGAGATAGCCATGTCCACCGGGTTGCGGAAGCCGGTGCCGGCGAATTCGTTCCGGCCGACGGCATGGCTATGGTAAAACGTCCGGTCTTTCAGACCGAAGAAATGAGTTGCCATATCCTTACCTCGTAGTGGTTTGTGCGTCGGGAGCGTCCCACCCTAACCCTCCCCCGGAAGGAGAGGGAAGAGTGGGGCCCTCCCATTGGATTCGATGGCCGGAAACGGTCTTACTTGTTGAAGAAGGGGACCCGCTCGAAGTTGCCGTTGACGATGGGGTTGGCCTCGAGGCCGAACCAGTCCTCCAGGATGGTGGAGTAGACCGAGCGGAAGTCCAGGTTGAAGGCCAGGTTGCCTCCCTCCTCCTGGTCTGCCGGAGCCAGGGACGGGTACACGCCGTAGACGCCGCCCTTAACATGCTCGCCGACGGCCAGGGCCACGCCGGCTGCGCCGTGGTCGGTGCCGGAGCCATTGTCGGCGACGCGGCGGCCGAACTCGGTGAACAGGAACAGCGTTACGTTGTCGCTGGCATCATGGTTGCGCAGGTCGGTGAAGAAGGTGTCGACGGTGTTGGACACGTCGGTCCACAGCGCGGCGTTGGCCTGCGCCTGGTTGGCGTGGGAGTCAAAGCCGTTGTAGGGCGACGTGGTGTAGAGGACGCGGGTGCCGAAATTGGCCAGATGGGTCTGGGCGATGTTCTTCATGTACTGGCCCACGACGGTGTTGGAGTACTCCACGTCGGAGGTGTACATGTTGGGGGCGGTGGCCAGGATGTCGGCGCCCTTGAGAGCGTCGGTGCCGGTGGAGTGGATGTAGTCCATGACCGGGCCGGTGCCGATGGCCGGGGCATACATGCGGCCGAATACTTCCAGGGCGTCGTTGCGCTGGTCATCGCCGTCGATGCCCGTGAGCAGGCCGTAGGTCTCCAGGTTCCCGACGGAGGCGACGGGCACGCCTTCCATCACCAGGGCGCGGGGCAGGCCGCGGCCGAAGTTGACAGAGGTCAGTACGTTCTCGGCGTTGGGGTCCATCAGCTTGGCGGCGCGGCCCAGCCAGCCCTCGGTACCGATGATTTCGGGCTCGCAGGTGTGCCAGATGTCCATGCTGCGGAAGTGCGAGTAGCTGGGGGTCGGGTAGCCGATTCCGACGAAGACAGCGAGCTGTCCGGCTTCCCAGAACTTCATCAGGGGAGCCATGGTGGGATGGAAGCCCAACTCGTCGTTGATGGG
>JAAXGZ010000030.1 GCA_012271135.1 Caldilineales bacterium
CGGACGATCTTGTCGTAGCCGGTGCAGCGACAGAGGTTGCCGGCCAGCCACAGGCGGATTTCGTGTTCGGACGGGTTCGGGTTGTCATCCAACAGGGCCTTCGAGGAGACGATGAAGCCCGGTGTACAAATGCCGCACTGCAAGGCGGCGTGTTCGAGGTACTTTTCCTGGATGGGGTGCAGGCCTTCGCCGGGCCAGGTATCCGCCACGCCCTCGATGGTCAGGACATCGCGCCCCTCAAGTTCCACGCCCAGCACCAGGCAGGAATTGACGAGCACGCCGTCCAGGATGATGTTGCAGGCACCGCAGTTGCCGTTGCCGCAGCCTTCCTTGGCGCCGGTCAGCTCGAGCGTGTCCCGCAGGACTTCCAGAGCGGTCTGCCGGGGTTCGCACAGGAACGCCTTCGGCTCCCCGTTGATGGTGGTGTTGACGACGGTCTTCTTGCTCACGAAATCAGTTCTCCTCCGAGGCCCGGACACGGGCAGGTTGGGCTAAGGCGGTGGTTCTTGGGTATTAGCTGCGGGCTCGGTCGACGGCGATCTGCATGGCGCGTCGGGTGAGCACGTTGGACAAGTGCTTGCGCTGGGCGACGGTGCCCCGCATGTCGCTGATGGGCCGGGCGGCCTGTTCGGCGAGGCGTCCGACCTCGGTGATGAGGGCTTCCGACAGTGCCTGGCCGGCCATGGCGTCGCTGCACTCCTGTACAAACAGAGGTGTCGGAGCCACGGCGCCCAGGGAGACGCGTCCCTCGACGACCGTGTCGCCGTCCAGGATCACCGACACGCCGGCTCCGACCACAGCGATGTCCATTTCGTTGCGCGGAATGAACCTCAGGTAGCCGGCGCCGAAACCGGCGGGCGGCGTAGGAAGCGAGAGGCTGACCAGCAACTCGCCGGCGTCCAGGACAGTGCTGCCCGGACCGGTGCAGAAATCCTCGACCGGCACCGAGCGGTTGCCGTCGGGGCCGAAGATGTTGGCGACGGCCTTGTGGGCAATCAGGTTGGGGATTGCATCGGCGGCCGGGGAGGCGTTGCACAGGTTGCCGCCGAAGGTGGCCCGTCCCTGGATCTGGGTCCCGCCAATCAGCGAGGAGGAGTCGTGCAGGGCCGGGTAGTTGTCCCGGACCAGCTCGCTGGAGTTCAGGATGTGGCAGGGCACGGCCGCGCCGATGGTGAGGCCTGAG
Organism: Caldilineales bacterium; assembly: GCA_012271135.1. Lineage (GTDB taxonomy): Bacteria > Chloroflexota > Anaerolineae > Caldilineales > Caldilineaceae > Bin34. Next base: position 1,184 of record JAAXGZ010000030.1, read on the forward strand.
TCGTCCAGGTCGAGGATGTTGAGTTCGTCAATCTTCTTGACATCGACGACGACGGAAGGATCCCCCTTCCCGTCCTTCATGGCGGCCAGCAAATCGGTGCCGCCGCTCAGGATTGAGGCATTGCCGTTCTGCGAGGCAAGCACGGCGACGGCCTCATTGAGACTGGTTGGGGCAGCGTAGTCGAAAGCGTGCAACTCAACACCTCCCGGGTGTCCGGATCATGGGGTTCTGATGTGCTTTTGAAGCCAAGTGAGTTCGGCTGGAAATGTTAGCACAGTGGTTTGGCATCCGACCGCGCGGCATGGGCGGCCGGGGCTTGGCTCGGTTGCGTGGGCGAGGTTCGAACCTACTGAACGCGAAACGCTCTCCTGGTTCGCAGAACTCCTACAGATCTTTCCAGCCGAACATCATCTCTGAACTGGATTTTGTACAAATTCAGCGCGGGCGGTGAGAGGTCGGGAGTGTTTCGGGCTGCGCAATCGAGGGCACCCGTTGCCGCTTCCGGTTGTGCGGCCTCCATTGCACTCGCACACACGAGGGAGTATCGGCCATGACATGCCCGATCCCGTCCGTCAGCCCTTGACAGCCCCCAGGGTTATATTGGTGAGAAGAGACTTGCGGCCCGCGATGAAAATCACGACCACGGGTAGCGTGGCGATGAACGCGCCGGCCAGAATCATGCCGTACTCGATTTTGTACAGCCCGACCAGTGTGGCCAGTCCAATCGGGAACGTGAATTTTTCCGTGGTGCGCAGGACGATCAAGGGCCACAGGTAGTCGTTCCAGCTGGCCAGAAAGGTCAGCACCGCCAATACGGACAAGGCACCGCGGCTGAGCGGCAGGCCCAGGCGCGCGTAGATCCCCAGCTCGGATGCCCCGTCGATGCGGGCGGCGTCCAGCAACTCGTCCGGCACCGACAGCATGTTCTGACGCATGAAGAAGGCCCCGAAAGCGGTCACCGCTCCGGGTACCACGATGGCCAGGTAGCTGTCGATCCAGTTGATCCTGACCATAAAGAGAAAGAGTGGCACCAAGGTCATCTGGAACGGGAACGTCAAGGTGGCCAGCAAGGCCAGAAAGAGGGCCCGCTTGCCGCGGAACTCGTACTTGGCAAAGCCCCAGCCCACCATGGTGGCTACCCACAGGGCCAACACGGTCTGCGACACGGCCACGAAGGCACTGTTGCCGAACTGGCGCAGATAGGGGATTTGCTCGCCTGCCAGAAGCCGCGCGTAGTTCTGTCCCGTGGGTTCCAGGGGCCACCAGGTCAGGGGCAGGGCGAAAATGTCGGCATCGAACTTGAACGAGCCGGAAATCATGTACACGAAGGGAGCGCCAGTGAGCAGGACGCCCAGAAAGAGTACGGTGTAGGTCAGGATCGAAGCAACGCCGACACGTGGGGGGGCTTGCCCCTGCGCCGCGGCGGCCGGGTGAGGGCTGGCCATTCAGATCTCCCGGAACATGCCCAGGATGCGGACCTGAACGAACGTCAGGACTAGAATGATGAGGGCCAGGGAAATGCCCAGGGCGGCGGCGTAGCCGAACTTGAGGAAACGGAAGCCGTTCATGTAGAGCAACATGGTCATGAACAACCCCCCGTTGTCGGGACCGCCGGCGACGTCGCCGGTGAGCAGCGCCGGCTCCGCAAACAGGTTGTAGGAGCCAATGATGGCGAAGGTCATCACGAAGATGATGACAGGACGCAGCAACGGCAGAATGATGTGCCTGAACAGGGTCCAAGGGCCGGCCCCGTCCATGATGGCGGCCTCCTTGATTTCGGCGGGGATGTTCTGCAGCCCGGCCATAAAATACAGGGCGTTGAGGCCCGTCCAGCGCCACAACCCCAGCAGGATGATGGCCGGCAGGATGAACTCGGCGTCCAACAGCCAGCGGATTTTCTCGAATCCCAGCGGCGCCAGGATCATGTTGTTGATCAGTCCGTATTCATGCTCGAAGACCAGGCCGAAGATGATTGCAACCACCACACCCGAGGTAATGTTGGGCGTGAAATAGAACAGGCGGAAGAACTCACGCCATTTCAAGCGCCTGCGTGTCAGCAGCAGCGCCAGACCCAGAGCCGCGGGCACGATCAGCAGAACGCTGCCCAGAGCGTAGTAGGTGGTGTTGCCCAGGGCCTTGCGGAACAGATCGTCCTGCAGCAGATCCAGATAGTTCCCGAGCCCGATGAACACGGGGGTGCTGCCGATGCCCGTCATCTGGAATAGGCTGAGACGGGCGGCCCAGAGCACCGGAAACAGGTAGAAGATTCCGTAGCCGATGAAGAAGGGGCTTATGAAGAAGTAGGGGGCAAGCTTGCGCGACCTCAGGCCCATGGCAAACGACAGGGTACGGCTCGCCGGGGCCTTGCCCGGTCCCGGCGAGCAACAAACAGCTGTATGCGGGCGGGATCAGGCTTCCGCAGCCATGGTGTCGCGGATTTGGTTGGCCACTTCGGAGAAGACGTCGGCGGGCATCTCTTCAAGGTCGTAGATGGCCTGCCACTTGGCTCCCAGCAGGGCGTTCATCTCCGAACGGTAGGGACTTTGATACTGCGCGGGCATGCCGGGCGCCACTTCGGCAAACACGCTTCCCAGATCCTGGTCGGAGAAATACTCGTCGGCGAAATGCAGGCGCTCATTGTCCATGGCCGGAATGTAGTGCGGGAACAGGTTGGTCATTTCGTAGCGGCGCACATTGCCCTCCACCGAGAGCATGGTGTACTGCACGAAGTCCCAGGCCTCTTCCACGAAGTCGCTGGTCTGGACGATGCAGGCCCCCGTGCCCCCGTAGCAACTGGTTTGGGAACCGCCTTCCTCCCAGACGGGCAGGGGGCGCGCCTTCCACTTGCCGGCAAGATCCGGTGCGTTGTCCTTGAAGAAACCCGCGTACCAGTCCGCGCCGGTCTGGGTCAGGTACTTGCCTTCGTTGATGGCGGCCCACCAAGCGTCCCCGGACGGCTGCTGATTGGCGATGCCGTGCACATCCCGTAGCGCCAGCAGCCAATCCATGGTTTCGATGCAGATGTCCGCATCCAGGGTGATGTTGCCGTCGGCATCGAAATAGTCGGCACCGCGCTGGCGGACATAGAGTTCTGCAGGAGCCGAGAAGCTGGTGGCTTTGACATCGTCCGTGGAGACTACCTGACCGGCCGCGATGAAGTCGTCCCAAGTGACGAGGGCGTCCATGTCCACGCCGGCGCCTTCGAAGACGTCGGCCCGGTAGTACAGCACCACCGGCGTCAGGGCGTGCTCCACCCCGTAAATCTTGCCCTTGTAGCTGTACAGGGCTTCCCGATTCAGGACCAGATCCTCAAGATAACCGCCCTCGCTCAGCCGATCCTTGATGTCCACCAGGCCGGGATCGGCACCGCGCAGGAAGCCGCCGAAGCGGCCCTGTTCCAGATCCGCGATGTCCGGAGCGCCGACGCCGCCGGTCTGCAGGGCGATCTGAACCTTGTCGTGCATGTCGGTGTAGGCGATCTCGGACACGTCGAGGTTGAAGTCGAAGTCGACCTCGGCCTGATAGTCCTCGCCCATGGAGCGGAACCAGCGCGCGTGGGTGTTGACGAAGGTCCAGATCTCCAAGTCCACCGCGGCGGCGGCCGCTCCGCCGTCCGCGGACGGCGTGGCCGGCGTACACGCGGCGAGCAATGCTCCAGTCAAGGCCACGCTGGTGCTTTTGAGAAAGGTGCGTCGAGACAAATGCTTGGACATGCTGAATTCTCCTTGACTCCGGGTGGGAACGCCGGGGCACACCGGCGTTTGTGGCGACATTCGCCTCAATCATACAAAAAGCCGTGAACAGCCATGATGCGGCGTTCACGGGCTGTTCCGGGAGGCGCCGGGGCATGGCGCTGTAGGCCGGTGCAGAAGCATTGCTCACCGGAGAAGAAAAGCCCCTTTCAGGACGTTCGCAGGTGGAATCCCAGGTTCATGAGACCCGGCGGACGGATTAGGGATTCGGCGCTGTTCCGGTGAAACGGAACCGGGTGCATCACTTGGTTCGCCCGCGGGCCGACCAGCGAACATACCGCCGCGGCCTCTCAGGCGGCAGACGCGACAAACCCGTATTGGGCCCGGGCCTGTTCCGGCGACAGATACCCCTGGTCCACGTCCCGGGCAATCAGGTCATGAGGCCGCAGGTGGGCTGGACCAAAACCGCCGCCACCCCCTATGCATAGCTCCACCACATCTCCGGGCTGCAGGAGAATCGGGGGAAAGCGCTCCACCGGTTCTCCATTGATGCGCACTTTTCCCATGGCTCCGGGCCCGCCCTCCGCCAGGCCGGGCGGCACGGTGGCTACCCGATCCGGGGTCAGGTTGAACATCATGGGTTCCTGTCCCACATGTTCGAAGACAATCACCTGTCCCATACCGCCCCTATGCTGGCCGGCGCCGGCGCTGTCGGTCCACAGCTGCTTGGCCCTAAAGTGCAGGGGAGCCTTGGTTTCCAGGACCTCACAGGGCGTGATCGTGGAATTGTTGGGCCAGGCCACCGGCAGCATGCCGTCCATGGTCGGCTGGCCGCCGCGTCCCCCGTGGGGCAGCATGTCCACCAGATAGTTCCCGTACGGCTCCTCAGCGCCCGACAGCACGAAAGGCCAGATGCCTCCGTTGCTGGCCTGAACCCGGTCTCCGAAGACGGCATGGAGGGCGCCAAAGATGCACTGGTTCAGATTGTTGGTGGTCTTGGCCCGGGCCTTAACCGGAACCGGAAATTGGGCATTCAGGATGGAACCGACAGGGGGATTGACGGCAATGGGCCGAAAAAGGCCCTCGTTGTTGGGTGTGTCGGGCACCAGTGCGCACTTGAAGGGGAAGACCACGGTGGCGTATGTGGTGTTGTACGAGGCATTGATGGCCGCGGCCTCCGTCTGGTCTGAGGTGCCCGCGAAGTTCACCTCGATTTCATCCCCCCTCACGGTGACCTGGGTCCGCAGCCAAACACGTTCCAGATAGCCGTCGATTTCCAGCTCGTGCCGATAGCAGCCGTCGGGCAACGCCGCGATCCGGTTGCGCATCAGCTGCTCGGAACGGGTCAGGATGGTTTGCGCCAGGTCGTCCAGATGCGTCATGCCGTAGTCGTAGAGGAATTCCTCGATCCGCCGGGCTGCTATCAGCGCGGCCCCGGCCATGGCACGCAGGTCTCCCAGAAGCAGGTCGGGCGCGCGGCAGTTGGCTCCAATCAGGGAGAAGGCCAGGTCATTCTCCCGTCCTGCCTCGAACAGCTTGAAGGGAGCCATTCGCAACCCTTCCGCGAATACGTCGGACCCTTCAATCTCGTTGGGATGGCCGCCGACATCGGACATGTGGGACACGGTGCCCATGTAGGCAACGACCTGTCCAGCCCGAAAGATGGGCATGAGGAGTACGTAGTCCGGCAGATGACCGGTTCCCTGCCATGGATCGTTGGTCGCCAACACGTCGCCGGGTTGCAGTTCATGGGCGGGAAAACGGCGCAGCAACACTCGGGCGGTCCGGGGCAGAACCACACAGAAACTGGGTGAGCTCCATACGGATTGGCAGAGCGATGCTCCGTGACGATCCGTCAGGATGCAGGCAAAGTCGCGGCTTTCACTGAGGATCGTGGAGAACGTGGTGCGCACGATGATCTGATCCACTTCGTCCAGGATGCTGATCAGGCGCTGCCACAGAATCTCCAGTTCGACGGCACCAAAGTCCTTCATGGTATTTTCAATAACCTGACGGGTTCCTGCCTTGATCTTGGCACGGGTCGTCCAGTCCCGGATTGAGGCCCAAGGCCAAGTACGGGACCTTGCCCCGACCGGCTCCTGACTAAGATCACGCCCGGCGCCTCGGGAGCCCGATGTACAATGGAATCTCACTTTGCGCACCCGGCCGGGTGCGCAATTCAAGAGTGCAGGGGCAGTGGATGCTGTTGGTAGCAGTGCCGATGGCCCCCCGATGTCAACAGGCAGGAGTGAGACAAATGGCTGCATTTGAACATGGTTTGACCCGCCGCGGCTTCCTCCGGGCGTCCGGACTCGCGGCCGGCACTGCGGTACTGGTTGCCTGTGCCCCCGCCGCACCGGCGGCACCGGCCGATGCGGGTGAAGCGGCCGCACCGGCTGCGGAAGGCGCCACCCTGGAGGCCTGGTCGCGGATGACGGATCTGGCTCAGGAATCGATCATCGGCATCATCGACAACTACAACGCCCAGAACGAGTTGGGTTCCACCGTGGAGTTCGTCTACGTGGCCCAGACCCAGGGCACGCAGGCGGATGAGAAGCTGCTGACCGCCGTGGCCGGCGGCACGCCGCCGCCGCTGTATTACGCGGATCGCTTCACTGTGCCGCAGTTCGCCCACCAGGGGTTCTTCTCGAACATCACGGACTACGCCAACGCTGTCGGCGTGACGAAGGAGGATTACTTCGACTTCGCCTGGGAGGAGACGGTCTACAAGGGCGGCGTCTACGCCCTGTCCTTCGACACGGATACCCGAGCCCTCTGGTACAACATGGACATCATGGCGGAGGTGGGCCTGGATCCGGAGGCCCCGCCCTCCAACCTGAATGACTTGCGGGCCGCCACCAAGGCCCTGGAGATTCGGGACGATCAGGATCGGGTCACGCGCTACGGGTTCAATCCCATCTACGACCAGGCTTGGCTCTACACATGGGGCTTCGGGTTCGGTGGCTCCTTCCAGGATCCGGAGACGCGCCGCATCACGTTCGGCCACGAGAAGAACATCGAGGCGATGAAGTTCGTCAAGAGCTTTGTGGACGAGATCGGGATTGAGAACGTGGACGCCATGTTGGCGGCCTGCGCCGGCGGCGCCTGCCGCGGACCGAACGACTACTTCTGGACCGGCCAGTCCGCCATGACCTGCAGCGGCAACTGGAAGGTTGCCCAGCACCATCGCTACACGCCGGACACCAACTACGGCGTAGTGCCCATGCCGGGGCCGGACGGTCCCGCACCCCACGCCAGCTGGGCCGGCGGCTGGAGCTGGTGCATCCCTCAGGGAACCGAGGATGTGGCCACGGCCTTTGATGCCCTTGCCTACTTCTGCGGCACCGAAGGGCAGCTCAAGTACAACAAGGACACGTTCCACATCCCAACTATCCGGGAGGCAGCCAAGGATCCGTTCTTCTACGAGGATCCGCTGCATGCCGTCTTCATGGATCTCCTGCCCGTCTCCAGCGCCCGGCCGCCGATTCCGTTCGGCAGCAAGCTCTGGGATCTCCAGGTGCAGGCGTTCCGGGACCATATCCCGCACGGCACCAAGTCCGTTGAGGATGCCCTCAACGACATCGACACGGAGATCAACGCCGATCTGGAGGAGGCCGGCTTCTTCTCCTAGAGTGCACAGTTCGGGGCAGGGCATCGGGCAAGCCGCGCCCTGCCCCGAAACCCGTTGCATGGGTTTGAAAGCCTGTACACAGGCACATGCCGCCCGGCGCGGACGACCCGCGTGAACCGGTCTCCGATTCACGCGGTGCGCCTTGTTCGACCCGGCCTTCGGGAAAGGCAGTTGGGAGGCATCGCCTCAACGGCCCGTTCTTCCTGCGCGCGGCACCGTTATCGGACGGTCCTGTTCCCGCAGGCAATGGAGTCGGCAGGTCCCGTGCTCGAGTCGCCCGTCTCCGTTCTACTTCTGTGGCCGACCCGGAAACCTGAACGACTCCCGTCCCCATGGCTGTCCTCCTGAACGCCTCCCCGCGGGTTCGCAACACCTTCTACGGAGTGGTGTTCGCTTTGCCGTGGCTGATCGGCATCTGCGCGTTCTGGATCTATCCGACCTTGGCCTCGGCCTACTATTCGTTCACGGAATTCAACGCCGTCCAGACTCCGAGGTGGGTGGGCCTCCGCAACTATGTGGAGCTGTTCACGGACGACCCGGAGTTTATCCAGGCGATCTGGAACACCCTGTACTTCGCCAGCGTCTCCATCGTGCTGGCGATTCTGTTCGCCTTTGGCCTGGCGATGCTACTCAACGCCCGGGTCCATTTCCAGACTGTCTACCGCACTGTCTACTTCCTGCCCACTCTGGTGCCGGAAGTGGCCCTGGCCCTAGTCTGGGTCTACCTGTTCACGCCCATCACGGGACTGGTCAACCTGCCCTTCGACTGGCTTGGCCTCAGGGGCCCCTGTTGGCTGACCTGTCCCCAGTGGTCCATACCGACCCTGATTTTGCTGGCCCTCTGGATCATCGGCCAGCAGATCATTCTCTATTTGGCCGGCCTGCAGGACGTGCCGCAGGAGCTGTACGACGCCTCCGAGGTGGACGGGGCCAATTTCTGGCACAAGCTGTGGAACGTGACGATTCCGATGATGACCCCCGTCATCTTCTTCCATCTGGTGACGAGTGTGATTGGGGCCATGCAGTTCTTCGCCATTCCCTATGTGATGACCGGCGGGACCGGTTTCCCGGCCGGCACCACGATGTTCTACTCCATCTACCTCTACAAGAACGCCTTCCACTACTTTTCGATGGGCTACGCCTCGGCCATGGCTTGGCTGCTGTTTCTGATCACGCTGGCCATCACCCTGGTAATCTTTCGGTCGGCCCGCCTCTGGGTCTACTACGCGGGAGGCGAGGCAAAGTGAGCCGCAGGCACGGGACGGCGAAGGCGAGAACATGAGGCCCCGCAAGCTTGTCTGGCAGGTTGTGCGCGAGGGTCTGATGCACGTGGCCCTGGTTCCGGCGGGGCTGGTGTTCCTGCTGCCGTTCTTCTGGATGCTGTCCACCTCCCTCAAGCCGGACATCCAGCTCTACGCCTACCCGCCGATCTGGATTCCCAGTCCCCCGAACTGGCTCAACTACCCCAACGCCACGACCTACATCACCTTCTGGGTCTATCTGCGCAACACCGTCACCATCGCTGCCGGGGCCACGATCGGGGCCCTCATCTCCTGTTCGCTGGTGGCCTACAGCCTGGCCCGTATTCCGTGGCCGGGCCGCAACGCTCTCTTCATATTCACCGTGGCCACGTTGATGCTGCCCTTCCAGGTGACGATGATTCCGTTGTTCATCGTCTTCAAGAATCTGGGCTGGGTGGGGGATTTCCGGCCCCTGATTGTTCCGCACTTCTTCGGGGGCGCGCTCTACATCTTCCTGTTGCGCCAGTTCTTCATGACCATTCCCATGGAACTGTCCGAGGCTGCCCGCATCGACGGCTCCAGTGAAATCCGCATCTATGCCTCCATCATCCTGCCCTTGGCCAAGCCGGCTCTGGCAACCGTGGCCATCTTCGAGGTGATTGCCCGTTGGCGGGACTATCTGGGGCCGCTCATCTATCTCAAGGATCAGAGCACCTACACCCTGTCCCTGGGCCTGTACGAATACAGTTCCCAGTATGGTCGCGAGTGGGGTCTGCTGATGGCCGCGTCCGTGATGATGACGCTGCCGATAGTGCTGCTGTTCTTTTTCCTGCAGAAGGTGTTTGTCCAGGGGATTGCCCTGACCGGGATCAAGGGGTAGCTCGGCTCGTGTTGGCTGTTTGGGCGATGCCGACGATGTCGACCTGCGCGACCACTATCAACAGGAGGCGGCAACATGACAATGTTCAATCCTCCTCACCCCGGACGGAGCATCCGGGAGAACTGTTTGGCTCCACGCGACTTGAGCTTGACCGAAGCGGCGCGAGGCCTAGGGGTCGCCCGCCCCACACTCTCCCGGGTTGTGAACGGACACGCAAGCATTTCCCCGCAGATGGCAATTCGGCTGGAGAAGGCAGGTTGGTCCAATGCCGAGTTCTGGCTGCGTCGGCAGACCACATGGGATCTCGCGCAGGCGCGCAAGAACGAAGATCGGATCAACGTCGAGCGATACGTCCCGGAGCGTCAATAAGTCCTTTTTGCCAGACAGCCGAATAGGTATGCCTTGACCGCTGAGCGAGGAATGTTATGAAGCATTGATCACTGCACAATGCAACGTGATCTACTTCTGGGCAGAAAAAGCAATCAATACATCTTGGACTATCCGTAGGGGCAAACGTCAGAGACTTCTGCTCAGCAACCGTGTTGAGTGTCAAGCCTTGGCTGCGGGAATAGGGTCCTGTTGCAAGCCACTTGGTTCCGGCACACCAGATTGAAGAGAAGCAACTTGTACGAGGTTGCGCCGAGCACGGCCTTCTTGGGGTTGCTCTGTGGACGCGGACGGGTGTGAGAGTCACGGATGGCGGGGTGGTGGCAGACGGTTGCCAAGGTTACGCCAACTCTTAGGCATCCCTTTCCGACATCGATTTGGGAGAGTGGACCGAGGGCCTGTGAGCCAGTGCTGGCAACAGCAAAGCCTCCGGTGCCTAGCTTGAGATCAGTTGGCACGTCTCCTAATGAGTGCCTGCGCCGTAACTGCCCGTCGTTCGTTCAGAGCGACACCCATGAAGCTCGTGATAGCGTCTTCGGCCCGATCAATCCAGGAATGGGTCTCTGTCACCGTGAACTGGCGGCGGGCATCATAGTCCGCGACGTGCCGGGCATCTTGCAGCCCTGCGAACGCTGCTATGAATTTTTGTACTGGAGGTGAAAACCGATGGCGATCCTGTTCGAGGTTTCTTCTGGTTTGGTTGTGGTCAAGGCCGCGTCGAACGCGGTGCCATGCGTGTTCCAGCAGCGGATCGGTCGGCGGCCCAATCAGACAGTCGACGTTGCTGTTTGCCAAGGCGTGGAACACGGCGTAGTACGCCGTGCTCACTGCCCTTCTCAGGGAATCCGGTAGTGGAACCCGAGTCCGACATGCTCACCAGCAGACGACTGGCTGCGATGAGGTCCCGCCACTGCATTACACCTTAGCCTCCGCGTGGGTATGCCGGCACCGACTCTGACAACTCTCGGTCCTCGGTTTCCTCGCGGTAGGAGATCGATGGAATCTTTTCGATGCCGATGGCCCGCAGGTCGTCCTCGATGGTTCCGTACAGGGAGTTCAACAGTCTAGGGCGTGTTCACACTATGAGGTAGACTAGGGGATCGGCCGCCCCAGGAGCAGGAATTGATCCCCATGGCAATCACGGAAGCCCAGTTTCGCGAGCACATCGAACCCCTGCTGCCGGTACAGCGGGGCAACGTGCGGGTGCCCAACCTGCAGGTTCTGAATGCCATCCTCCATGTGGCCGAGAACGGCTGCAAGTGGCGGCGACTGCCCGAGCACTTCGGTCCCTGGCACACGATCTACGTGCGCATGAACCGCTGGGTCCGGAAGGGGGTGCTGGATCGGGTGTTCACCCGACTGCAGGAGCTGGGGCTCGTGCGCATCCGGCTGGAAGTGGTGGGGCTGGACAGCACGATCGTGCCGGTGCACCCGGATGGCACGGGAGCGCTAAAAAAAACGGACCGCAAGCCGTCGGCCGCTCCCGCGGCGGCTGGACCACCAAGCTTCATCTGGTTGCCGCGGATGATCGGACAGCGGTGATCGGGGCTCTGTCGCCGGGCCAGGCCGGCGACGCGCCCCAGGGGCGCCGGCGCCTCGAGGCCCTAGTAGTGCAACGAAACTTT
>JAAXGZ010000037.1 GCA_012271135.1 Caldilineales bacterium
ACCGGCACCATACCGCCGCAACTGGGGCAGCTCGCCCAGTTGCAAACCCTGAACCTCAGTGCCAACCAGCTCACCGGCGCCATACCGCCGCAACTGGGTCAGCTTACCCAACTGAAAATCCTGAACCTCGCCAAGAACCCATTCACCGGTGCCATACCGCCACAACTGGGCCAGCTCGCCCAGTTGCAAACCCTGAACCTCAACACAAACCAGCTCACCGGCGCCATACCGCCACAACTGGGCCAGCTCGCCCAGTTGCAATTCCTGTTCCTCAGTGCCAACCAGCTCACCGGCGCCATACCGCCGCAACTGGGTCAGCTTACCCAGCTGAAAACCCTGAACCTCGCCAAGAACCAACTCACCGGCGCCATACCGCCGGAATTGGGCCAGCTCACTCAGTTGCAAACCCTGAACCTCCGCGTCAACCAGCTCACTGGTCTCATACCGTCGGATCTGAGTCAACTCACCCAACTGGAAAGACTGTACGTTCGCTTCAACCAACTCAAAGGCTGCGTCCCTGACAATTGGTTCCATACGCACCGCACTGATGTCACCTATCTGGGACTGCCACCCTGTTGATAGGTCTGGTCAGCTACGCGGACACTGCGGTTTGATGGGCCTTATGTATTCTTATTCTTTGCGGTACCGTTTCAGCTTCTTACCCCAAAGCCCTGTGCGCCTGCCTCAGGCCATGGCACTTATCAGCAGATGCAGGAAGTTACCCCCTTGCCGCCTTCATCTTCATCCCTCGCGTTAGGCATCGTCCTGCCCACAATACCCACAGGTCCGGGAAATGCCTGCAGGTGGGAGAATCCAAGGGGATGGTAGGCTGCCACATGCTCCCCCAGCCGGCGATAGCTGTCCCTTCTGCATGCATGGCAGGGTCCACGTACAGTAGGGTGTCAGGCCGTGCTTGGGGGAACCTGCGTGTTGTACGAGCGGTCTCCCAAGTGGTGGCAATCCTTGCCCGCGGCCTCGTTCGACCAAGCCGCGACGGGAAAGGGACCTGTGGAGCCATGGCCTGAATCCGGACGTTGTGTACCAGGCACCGGCCGGACACGCATTTCCCGGAGAACCTCCCCCGGTTCCTATGCCACCCGGCTCTCGGTTCCAGTGCAGCGACAAGCTCTCGTAAGGGTTGCTACGTTGGCATCCAATCCCATGACCATTTCCCGTCCTCGGCAATCGCCAACCGGCCGGTCTGGTCAAACAGGTTCATTCGGCCAAGCTGCAGCTTGAAACAACCCCCAGCCTCCACAAGAAGAAGACCATTGCCGTCGTCCCCCGTTACGCCGGCTCGATTGCCCCGACGGCTATTCCGGTTGCAGCAACTCGAGCATTACCCCATGGGCAGCTTTGGGATGAATGAACACCACCGGCCCGAACAGGCCCCGTACCGGTTGTGTGTCAGTTAGTTGCACACCGGATGCGACAAGCTCCGCGATTGTGGTTTCCAGATTCGCCACCGCATAGCAAAGATGGTGCATGCCGGGTCCCCGCTTCGTCAGGAACCTGCCCACCGCACTGTCTGCGGATCGGGGGATCAACACTTCGATAAGTTCGCTTCCCTTTGCAAAGACGAGTGCCTCCAATCCTTGTGACGGCAGGTCTTCAACATGGGACAGTGCATACCCGAGTAGGTCCCGGTACAGGGATACCATCGCCGATCTGTCGCTGGCGGCCAACCCGACGTGGTGCAGGGCACCCAGACCGGACAGAGTTGTGAACTTGGCGGAATCAGTCACCGAACCTCCTATATCCAGCTTTGGGCCCGGTACTCTCCCCAGACGGACCGCAGTTCGTCACAAATCTCGCCCACGGTGCCGCCCGCCTGCACCGCCGACAGCACCCACGGCATCATATTCTCGTCCGGTGCCTCGGCTGCCGCCCGCACCTGTTGCAAGGCCTCAACCACGCGAGGGTGGTCACGTCGGGATCTGTGAATCCGAACCTGCGTGCGCCTGTCTGCCTGCACCTGCTCGTTCACGCGCAGCAGGTTCAGATCGCCGATCTCCGCAGCCTGACCATCCCGAAATGCATTGACGCCTACGATCACTTCCTCGCCGGCATCCACTGCCCGCTGCGTTCTGACGGCGGCATCCTGAATCTCGAGCTGCATGAAGCCGCTCTCCACGGCTGCCAGGGCTCCGCCAAGTTTGTCGATGCGGTCCAGGTAGGCGGATGCCGTTTGCTCGATCTCATCGGTCAGGTGCTCTACGTACCACGATCCGCCCAGCGGATCCACAGTGTCCGCGACACCGCTTTCGTAGGCTAGGATTTGTTGCGTGCGCAGGGCGGTGGAGGCGCTTTCGGTGTTGGGCAGGGCCAGCGCTTCATCCTTGGCATTGGTATGCAGGCTCTGTGTGCCCCCCAGGACGGCCGCCAGGGCCTGGACGGTCACCCGCACGATGTTGTTGGCCGGCTGCTGGGCCGTCAGGGTACTGCCCCCAGTCTGGGTGTGGAAGCGCAGCCGCCAACTTCGGGGCTTCTCGGCTCCGTAGCCGTGGCGCATGATGCGGGCCCACAACCGGCGCGCTGCCCGGAACTTGGCCACTTCCTCCAGCAAGTTGTTGTGGGCATTGAAGAAGAAGCTCAGGCGTCCCGCAAAGGCATCCACAGGCAGGCCCGACTGGAGGACGGCATCCACGTAGGCCCTAGCGTGGGCAAAGGTGAACGCAACCTCCTGGGCCGCCGTGCTGCCGGCCTCCCGGATGTGATACCCGCTGATGGAAATCGGATTGAAGCGCGGCATTTCGCCCTGGCACCACCGAATCAGGTCGGTGGCCAGGCGGAGGGACGGAGCTGGAGGGAAAATGTAGGTGCCGCGCGCCACGTACTCCTTGAGAATGTCGTTCTGAACCGTTCCGGTCAGACTGGCGAGGGGAAGGTTCCGCTCCAGGGCAACCGCCGCCAGCATAGCCAACAGGATTGCCGCCGGCGCGTTGATGGTCATGCTGAGACTGATCCGGTCCAGCGGGATGTCCCTCAACAGAACATCCATGTCCTGCCACGAACAAATCGACACACCCGACTTGCCGACTTCGCCCTCGGCCCATTCACTATCGGCGTCGAAGCCCATCTGCGTGGGTAGGTCGAAGGCGGTGGACAGGCCCGACTGTCCTTGGTCCAACAGGTCCCGGAAGCGCCGGTTGCTGTCCTCGGCCGTGCCGAAACCGGCATATTGGCGCATGGTCCATAAGCGTCCCCGGTACATGTCCGGGTGAACGCCGCGGGTAAAGGGGTATGCGCCGGGCTGGCCCAGCCTGCCTGCATACGGCTCCTGTGCCTGCTCGGCTTCGGGAGGACCGTACAGACGCGCAACGGGCCGACGGTCCGTTGTCGCGGGCTCACGCTTCAATTTTTTGTGCGCCGCGTTGCCGGGACCGGGGTGGATACTCATACGCACTGCCTCTGCGACGCGGCACGGATTCCCGTCGCCGACGGTGGCGGCTTGCCAATCACAGTATGCGACGCCCTTCCAGCGCAAACCGAAACGACACGTCGTCGGCGTACTCCAGGTCACTGCCGGCGGCCAAGCCGCGGGCGAGCTGGGAAACCTTGATCGGCTGGTCCCGGAGTTCGTCCGCAATCCACTGGGCTGTCGCCTGGCCCGGCAGATCCGGACTGGTGGCCACAATCACTTCCCGCACCTCGGCCTCCCCGCCAACATCCAGGCGCCGCCACAGCTCCTTGAGCCGAATGTCCCCGGGCCCGCGGCCGTCAAGGGGGGAAAGGGTTCCGTGCAGCACGTGATAGAGGCCGTTGAACTGACCCATCCGATCAATCACCGACACAATCTGGGGTTCTTCGACCACGCAGATGACGCTGCGGTCCCGCTCCCGGGACGAACACAAGCCACATGGCTGGGTGTCGCAGATGTTGCAACAGATGCGGCACAGTTCGGTCTCCGCCTGGAGCCGCATCAGAAGATCCCCCAGTTCCCGCGGCAGGTGCTCCGGTGCCTGCAGCAGAAAATAGGTCAGGCGCTGTGCGCTCCGGGGACCGATCCCCGGAAGCCGGGACAGGCTGGCGATGGTGTCCGTAACAATTCCGGGCAGAAGTTCCGAGGCCATGGCCGAATACAGGACTAGCCCAAAAGGCCGGGCGGCAGGTTGAGGCCCTTGGACATTTTGTCGACCATGGCATTCCGCGCCGCCTCAAGCTGGTTGTACAGGTCATTGAAGGCGGCCATGATTAGGTCCTGCACGAATTCCGGATCGTCCGGATCCAGGATCTCCGGCTTGATCTCGATGGACTTCAGTTGGAAGTTTCCGTTGGCCACCACGGTCACCATGCCGCCCCCGGACGTGGCCGTGAACTCCTGGTCCGAAATGTCGTTCTCGGCCATCTCCTCCTGGTACTGCTGCATTTGACGCATCAGGTCCTGCTGACTAACGCCTCCGAAGTTGCCGCCCATGCCACCTCCGGGAATTCCCTGTCGGCGCTGGCTGCGACTTCGCTTGGTCTTGCGCGGCATGGTGCCTTACTCCGAGTTGTGTGATTGCTGCATGCGAGCCAGCAAGGCAACGACCTCCTGCTGGTCCAGTTCGGTTGCGCCGATTTTGTCCTTCATGAATGCACCTATTTCCTCAATCATGGATTTTGACAGAGCGCCGGTGTCGGGTGCAGTCGGCGCTTCCGATCCGTCCCAACCGGTGCGCGGTCTACGGATCATGACATCGTCGCCGTGCTGACACTCCAAGGTGGTGTTGTCGCCGGCATAGTCGCGCATCTTCTCGTGAAACCATTCACTGGCGCGCGCCAGATTGCTGTCCGCTTCCGAGGCGAACAGAACATAGACACAGTTGTCGACCACGCGCAATCCCTTGATGTGGCGCAGGGCGGTGCGCAGCCGATCGCTCCCATGCTTCTTGGCAAGCTCCCAGATCCTTTCTTCCGCCCACCGCTTGCGCATCCTGGCCAGTACCTTGCGCTCGCGCTCCGTCTCAGGCACGCGGCTGCCGGGCCGTGCCCGATCCGGGTCCGTTCTGGCCGGCGGGGCCTGGGTCCGAGCACCGTTCGCCCGCGGGGCCGATGTCGGTGCCGAGGCCGGCCTCTTCGGTTGCGATACCGGTGCCTGTGCGGAAACCACCTCGCGCGCAGGGGCCGGCATGGAGCTGGGCGGACCGTCAATGGCCTGCATCAAGGCGATCTCGATCAGGATTTGTGGATGCTGGGTTTGGGCCAGCGGTTGCTGCGACGCCCCCATGCGGGACAACGTATCCAGGAACAGGGACAGCGCATGCAGCGTGTGCGCCTCGGGCCAGCGTTCCGCCCACTCCCGAATCACCTTCGCCTGGTCCCGCGACACCTCATCAAGAGATGAGCCGGTCCAATCCATCTGCATCCGGAAGACCCAGCGCAACTGTGTCACAAGCTGCTTGAGGAACTCGGACAGGCTACGACCCTGCTCGACCACGGATTCGAGTACCTCCAATCCCTGCTGCCTGTCTCCCGCCACCAGGCTGTCGATGAAGGAATTGATGGCCTGGATGTCTGACAGTCCCAGCATGGTCTGCACCAGTTCCAGGGACACGGTGTCGTGGCCGAAGCTCACGACCTGATCCAGCAGGCCAATGGCATCCCGCATGCCGCCCTGGGCACTGTCGGCAATCATCGCCAGGGCTGCCTCCTCCACGTTACAGCCCTCGGCCGCGGCGATGTTCGCCAAGTGAGCCTCGATCTCGGAGGACCCAATCCGCCTGAAGTCGAAGCGTTGGCACCGGCTGATCACGGTCGCCGGGACCTTATGCACCTCGGTGGTGGCCAACATGAAGTACACATGCGCCGGAGGCTCCTCCAGCGTCTTGAGCAGCGCGTTGAACGCGTTCGGGCTCAACATGTGAACCTCATCGATGATGAAGATCTTGACCTCTCCCTCGGTTGGGGCGGACTGCACCTGGTGCCGTAGTTCGCGCACATCATCGACACCGGTGTTGCTGGCGGCGTCGATTTCGTTGAGGTCGAGATAGCTGGCGGCGTCGATCGCGAGACAGGTCCGACACTCGCCGCAGGGCCGCGCGTTCCCCTGGCCCAGACAGCAGAGGGCCTTGGCCAACAGACGCGCTGTGCTGGTCTTACCGGTGCCCCGGGGACCATTGAACAGGTAGGCATGGGCGACGCGCCCGGTCTCGAGCGCGTTCTCCAGCGTCCGCACAATGTGCGGCTGGCCCACGAGCTCGGCGAAACTACGGCTCCGCCACTTGCGATACAATGCCTGCGCCACTGAGGTTGCCTTCAGTCTTGAATGCGATGCAGGCTCCGGCCTACATCCCGGGTTGGGGGGAAAGTACTGTTATTGTAGATTTTTTGTTTCAAAAAAACAACCGGCGGATTGCTGAAACACCAGGTAAAACCCATGACGCGCAAGAAGGGCATCGTGCTTGGCGGAAGCCTTCTGATTCTGGCGGCACTGATGGCCGTAATGGTGGTCTCCACCAATATAAATCAGGTGAGTGCAGAGGAAAATGTGCCGACGGACAACGCCGACGAGCAAACCACTCTGTCCGGCGGCAACGACTGTCTCTGCAACATTACACAATACGCCGGCGACAACGAGCAGGATTCCCCCAACCGGGAGTAGCCGCCGGGCATCCGGTCTCCAGAACCTATGGCAATTTCCACTTCCTGCGTGAAGCGGAAGCGGATGCCTGTCCGGTGGACGCTTCGTCGACCTGGCAGGTCCATGTCCGAGGACCACTCGCGGTCCTCGCCCTCGTCGGTGAACCAGGTCTCGGCCAAGCGGTCCCGTGATCGGTTCGACGCCCCCCGCGCCCAGCCCGCGTGCTCGGCCATCAGGGAGGCCTGCCGGTCGTTGGGACACAGGGCAATCCGGTGTGCCTTGACCAGGCCGCGGGGGCACCGTCGACCGGGGGCGTGGCAGGATGGAGGGTGCAGGGCATGGGGTCCGTTGCACCGGGTCCGCTTGCTTCCGGGGGCCCATGGTACCGCGCGGAAGATGGCTCAATTGTGCCAATTTCCAAGAGATGCCCACAGATTGAAGCGAGCAGTTACTTCCCCCGAATGGCACGGCGGGATGTTGGGAGCGCCCCCGGCTAGCCGTACACCTTGACCGCCGCCGGGTCGCCAGCGGGACCGGCCTCCAGGGCCGCCCCAATCTCGGAGACAACCCGTTCGACATCCCCTGCATCCACGTCGCAGTGCAGAACAGCGCGCATGGTGGTCTGGTTAATGGGATTCATCAGAATTCCCCTCTCCTGCAGGCTGGCCGCCAGCTGCACCGGATTCATGTCGGAAGCCGTGACCTTGAAATACACGATGTTGGTGACCACATCGGCGGGCTCAATGCCAATGCCGTCCGTGGCCTGAAGGCCACGGGCCAGCCTCTGTGCATTGGCGTGGTCGTCCGCCAACCGTTCCACCATCTCCGACAGGCTCACCACGCCGGCCGCCGCAATGATTCCGGCTTGGCGCATCCCGCCGCCCACCACCTTGCGCATGCGCCGGGCCCGTTGGATGAATTCGGCCGATCCGGCCACCACGGAACCGACCGGCGAAGCCAACCCCTTGCTCAAACAGCAGCTGACGCTGTCGGCCTTGGCCGCCAGGTCCGCCGGCGCCAGATTCAGGGCCACAGCAGCATTCCACAGGCGGGCACCGTCCATGTGCACGGCCATACCCCGGCTGTGCGCAAGTTCGTACACCTCATCCAGCCAGGCCACCGGCAGCGGCCGGCCGTTGCAGCGATTGTGGGTGTTCTCCACGCAAATCAGGCGCGTAACCGGAAAGTGCTCGTCGTCGCCCCGGATGGCGCTTTCGATGTCGGCCAGGTCCAGCGTACCGTCCAACTGGCTCGGCAGAGCGTGCGGATGAATGCCGCCCAAAGCCGCCGAACCGCCCTGCTCGTACAGGAAGATGTGGTTCATGCTGCCGACGATCAACTCGTCGCCTCGGCCGCAGTGGGCCAAGACGCTGATCAGGTTGCCCATGGTCCCGCTGGACACGAAGACCGCGGCCTCCTTGCCCAGGATTTGGGCCGCCATCTCCTCCAGGCGGTTGACAGTCGGATCCTCGCCATAGACGTCGTCGCCCAGCGCAGCGTTCGCCATCGCTTCGCGCATGGCGGCGGTGGGCATCGTCACCGTGTCCGACCGCATGTCGATTACAGGTTGCCCATTGACCTCGGCCATCTGTCTGTCCTCGTTGGGATTAGATCGGTTCAGTTGTTGAGAGTGCCCTTGGTGCTGGGTACGCCCGACCGCCTGTCGTCCTTGCGCGTAGCCAGGTCCAGGGCCCGGGCCAAGGCCTTGAACACCGCCTCCACCCGATGGTGGTCGTTGTGTCCGTACAGGATTTCGGCGTGCAGGTTCATGCCGGCGTGGAACGCCAGCGATTCGAGCAGGTGCGGCACCAGGTCCGTACTCAGGGCCCCGACCCGGGAACCGGTGAATTCTCCCCGGAACACGCAGTAGGGCCGTCCCGACAAGTCCACCGCCACGCGAGCCAGGGTTTCGTCCATGGGCACGTAGCTGTGAGCCGTGCGCACAATACCCGCCTTGTCGCCCAGCGCCTGGGCCAGTGCCTGACCCAGGCAAATCATTGTGTCTTCGGCAGAGTGGTGTTCATCGATTTCGAGGTCCCCGTCGCACTTGGCGGACAGGTCGAACAGGCCATGGTGCGCAAACAGGGTCAGCATGTGGTCGAGCATGCCAATGCCCGTCGCCACATCGGAGACACCGGACCCGTCCAGTTCCAGGGACAGTTCGATGCGGGTCTCGGAGGTGTGTCGTCGGATGGATGCCCGCCGCGATTCGCCTCGCATGGTTCTATTCCATTTCCTTCAGGGCCGTCAACACCCGATCGATCTGGTCTTCACGACCGACTGAAATCCGTATGCAGCCGGACAACAGCGGCGTGTCGTAATAGCGAACCAGTATGCCCTGTCGGCGCAGGCCGTCCCTGATGTCCAGGGCGGGGCGGCCCTGGACCCTGCACAGAACGAAGTTGGCCGCGGACGGCACGGGGTCCAGAAAGGATATTCCCGCTAATCCCGTCCACAGCCGCCTTTGCCCGGCGCGGATGCGATCCACCACCATCTGCATTTCGGACCAGTGCTCCAACCCGGTCAGTCCTGCCACCAGGGCTGCCTGGTTCACGTTGTAGGGCTGCTTGAACTTCCAGAACTGTTCCATGAGCCAGTCCGGAAACACTCCCCACCCCAGCCGCAGACCGGCCATGCCGACCGCCTTGCTGAAAGTGCGCAACACGACCAGGTTGTCATGTTCGGCGACACGCGCAATACGGGACGGCTCGTCCGCAAACTCGACGTAGGCTTCGTCCAGGACCACCAGGGCCGGCAGGGCCAGCAACCGTTCGCATTCGCCATCCGTCAACCAGGTTCCGGTCGGATTGTTGGGTGTGGCGGCATACACAATCTTGACCGGCCCCCCTTGTCCCGCCCGGCCATCCAGCACCGCCGTTGCAACGGCCTCCACATCCAGGCTGTAGTCCGGACGGCGCGGCACCTCCACGACTTCCGCTCCGTACAGACGGGCGTTGCTGGAGTACATGAGGAAGGTGGGAGGCATGTCCAGGATCCTGTCGCCGGGCAACAGGAACATCTGGCTCAGGTTGTTCAACAACTCGTCCGAACCGCTGCCCACCGCGATCCGGCTCTCCGGTATGCCGTGCAGCGCCGCCAGTCGCTCCCGCAGACGGATCTGGGCCGAATCCGGATAGATGTGGTACCAGTCGTAGGAGGCCAGGGCCTCAAGGACGGAGCGCGGCGGGCCATAGGGGTTCTCATTGGCGTCCAGCTTTACCAGATCCTCAACCCGAAAGCCGAGTTCCGCGCTGAGTGAGTCCAGAGGCTCCACGGGCTTGTAGGCCGACAGACACTTGATAACGGGATTGAGCAGTGTAGAGGGATCGAACGCTGTCATGACCGAGGCCTCCTTACAGTGACTGCCCTGGCGTGCGCCTGCAAACCCTCGGTCTCCGCCAGCCGGGCCGCGGCCGGGCCAATGCGCCGGGCCCCGGCCTCGTTCAGGCCGAACAGGGAGATCACGCGCACGAAATCCAGAACACTGAGCGGACTGCTGAAACGGGCACTTCCATTGGTGGGCATGATGTGACTGGGGCCGGCCACGTAGTCCCCAAGGACCTCGGAACTGTGGTGTCCCATAAACACGCCGCCTGCATGCCGCACCCGGTCCAGCCACTGATCGGGGTCCGCCACCAGCAGGCACAGGTGCTCCGCGGCATATTGATTGGCTACGCCAAACCCTGCCTCCAGCGAATCCACTAGCACGATCCCGCTGCCGCGCTCAAGGGAGCCTGAGATGATCTCGGCCCGGGGCAGGCCCTCGAGCATATGGCCGACAGCCGCCTGAACCGACTTGGCCAGGCGGACACTGGGTGTGACCAAGATGGCGCTGGCCAGAACATCGTGTTCCGCCTGGGCCAACAGATCTGCTGCCACCACCTTGGGGTCAGCCGACTCGTCGGCCACAATCATGGTTTCGGTGGGCCCATACAACCCGTCAAGACCTACCTGCCCGTATACCTGCCGCTTGGCTTCGGTCGTCATCAGGCCGCCGGGACCGGCGATTTTGTCCACCGCCGGCACGGACTCCGTGCCGTAGGCCAAGGCGGCGATGGCCTGGGCACCGCCGCTGACATACAGACGAGGCACGCCGGCCAACCAAGCCGCGGCCAAGAGGATCGGCGCGGGTTCCCCCGCCGGGCTTGCCGGCGGTGTGATGATCGATATCTCGGGCACGCCGGCCACCCGCGCCGGTATTGCGCTCATCAACAACGCGCTCGGCAGCGGCGCGGTGCCCCCAGGCACATAAATCCCCACCTTCTCAATGGGTCGCACAAGCTGTCCCAACGCGCCGTCCGCCGATTCGTGCACCCAGTCGGACACAGGCTGCCGTTCGTGGAAGGCGTGCACGCGATCGGCCGCCAACTGCATGGCAGCGGCCGTCTCGTTGTCCAGGGCCAGCCATGCCGCTTCCAAACGATCCTGTTCCAGGCACAGGCTCGCAGGGACGACACCGTCAAGGCGGCTTCCAAATTCATACAGTGCGGCATCCCCTCGGGTGCGCACCGCATCGATGATGGCTGCCACGGCTGCCTCGACGCCCAAGGCCCGGCCGAACATATCCTTCCAGGTTGCCAACCAGCTGTCGGGCACCTGGGCATCCGCTAGTGGGGCGCGTTCAAGAATGGAAGCGGCAGCCTCGGCTGCGTTGAAGATGCGGATCATGTCAAGCAAGTGAAATGGGCAGCGACGTGCAACCGGCAGGCTGGCTGCCGACCGGCGGTCGGCTTCCTAGCAATGCCCGCTAGAGTAAAACACGACGTCGTGATTCTTCAGAACCCCGTTGGCATAGACGAACGTGCCGGAGAAAAATCGATCCTGGTCCAGCCAGGGCAGAAAGATCCGGTCGCCCTCCCACAGGTTGAGCTCCAACAGGTTCCGATCCTCGATCCAGTGGAGTTCTCCCTCAGGGGATTCAATGAGGCTGCCGGAGAAGCGGCTGGCTGTAAATACGAACACGTACCAGTCGTTCTCACCGTCGAATCCCGGAAACGTAAGCATGCCGTGCAGGTGGGGCGCCTCCACAATCAGACCGCTTTCCTCCCTGACCTCCCGGACGGCACAGGCCTCCGGGGATTCGCCAGGCTCGAACTTTCCGCCCAGGCCATTCCACTTGCCTTCATGGAAGTCGTTGGCCTTGCGGTTCCGAAACAGCATCAACGTCCTTCCATCGCGCTTCAGATAGCAGAGGGTGCCAAGGATGGTTGCCATTCGCGTTTCCGGTCGTGCCTGTCCCTACCAGGCGTCCAAGTCCCGCGCGGCCGCCGCGATCCGTTCGGCATCGGGCCGGTAGGCCTGTTCCAAGGGCGGACTGAAGGGCACGGGCGTGTCCAAACCACCCAGACGCCTGACGGGTGCGTCCAGATATTCGAAACACTCCTCCGCAATGAGAGCCGCCACTTCGGCGCCGCAGCCCATCATGCGGTTGGCGGCATGCACAATGAGCGCCTTGCCGGTGGCCTTGACGGACTCCAGGATTTGGTCCGTATCCAGCGGCTTCACTGTACGCAGATCCAGAACCGCGGCCTCAATGTCTTCCCCGGCCAACTCCTCGGCTGCCGCCAGCGCCGATTGCAGCATTGCCCCATAGGTGATGATGGTCAGGTCGGCACCCGGTCGCGCCTGTCGAGCCTTGCCGATGGGCACCAGATGCTCGCCGGGGGGCACCGGACCACGCAGGGAGCGATACAGGGTCTTGCTTTCAAAGAAGATGACCGGATTGTTGTCGCGGATCGCGGAGGTCAGCAGGCCTTTGACGTCGGCCGGCGTTCCGGGACAGATGACTTTCAGCCCGGGGACGTGGGCGAACCACGCCTCCGGGTTCTGGCTGTGGAACGGCCCGGAACTGGTGCCTCCGTCCGCCGGGGCCCGTATGGTCCAGGGCACCGCCCCCTGCCATATGTAGTGGGTGGAGGCTGCGTACTGGACAATGGCGTCGAAGGCCGTCGAGATGAAATCGGCAAACTGCATCTCGATCACCGGCCGCAGGCCGGCCAGGGCCATGCCCGTCGCCATGCCGGTAAAGCCCAGTTCGGCCATTGGGGTGTTGATCACCCGGTGTTCCCCGTACTTCTGCCACAGCCCCTTGGTGGCCTTGAAGGCCCCCCCGAATTCGCCGCCGATGTCCTCGCCCAGGACCAGCACATCCGGGTTCCTAGCCATTTCCTGATCCAGCGCTTCGGCCAACGCCTCCAGGTAAGTAATCCGCCGGCTGTCACCGGCGTGGCTGTCAGTCGGCATACACGCCTGCCTTGACGGTATCCGGATCCGGGAAGGGACTGGCCTCGGCCGCGGCAAAGGCCTGATCGATGAGCTCGGACTCGGCGCGTTCCAGTTCTTGCAACTCGTCCGGTCGAACCCCGTCGTTGTTCTGCAGCCACCGTTGGAACCGGACCACCGGATCCCTGGCTTCCCAATGGGCCAGCAGTTCATCCGGAACGTACTCGGCCCCGTCATGGATGGCATGGCCCAGCATGCGCATGGTGCGCGCTTCGACCAGAGACGGCCCTTCGCCGGCACGGGCCTGCGCTAGGGCCGCGGACACGGCCTTGAACACCTCCAGGACATTGTTGCCGTCGACCACTTGGCTGGGCATGTCGTAGGCGCGAGCCTTGAGATGCAATTCGGAGACGGCCGTGTGCTCCGCGACCGGTGTGGAATAGGCGTACTGGTTGTTCTCAAGCACCACCACCAACGGCGCCTTGTAAAGGACCGCCATGTTCAGGGTTTCGTGGAAGACCCCGGCCGTTGAACCCCCGTCGCCGCAGACCGTGAGGGCGGCTTGTGGCTGCCGACGGTAGCGGAAACTCATTGCCGCACCCAGGGCCACCGGCAGGGATTGGGGAATATGGCTGATGAACCCAATCAAATTGCGCGAAAGGTCCCCGTTGCCGTGCAGGTTGGCGTCGCGGCCCCGGGTCGTGCCGTTGGCCCGGCCAAGGTAGTTGGAATACAGCTGGTCCGGCGGCAGGCCTCGCAGCATGAACATGCCGACATTGCGGTGCATGGGGGCCGCGAAATCCTCGGGCTGGAGACCCCAACCGGCACCGATGCTGACGGCTTCGTGGCCGCGGGCGCTGAAGCAGGTACCAAGACCGCGCCCCTGCTTGAACATGGAGACCATCACCTCGTCGAAGCGACGGGTACGGTACATCCAGCGGTAGATGTCCAGGCGCTCGACGGCGGACAGGCTAGTCATGAAGCTCCTACTTGATGACCCAGAGTTTGCCGACAGACCAACTCCAGTTGGGCCAACACTTCGTCAACGCCGGCACTGGTTGTGTCTATCAGAACGGCATCGGCGGCCCGGGCCGCCGGTGAATTGATGCGGCTGCTGTCCAGTCGATCCCGCTCCACGAGATCACGGTGCACCTGGGCCAGCGGAACCGCAAGTCCCCGGGCTTGCAGATCCCGCCACCTGCGGTGGGCCCTGACATCTGGGTCGGCATCAAGGTAGAACTTTACGCGCGCCTCCGGAAACACGGTCGTGCCGATGTCCCTGCCCACCACGACCGCACCGGTCTGCTCGGCTAGGCGCCGGCCCATGCTGCACATCGTCCGGGTCAGGGACCGTCTCACCGGATCCAGGCCGGACAGAATCGGCAACAACCGATCCACCGTCTCCCGGCGCAGCGCGGCAGTGACATCGCAACCTGCCAGCAGCACCTGCGTCTCAAGACCGTCATCCTGGTCGGCGCGGGAATCACTCCTGATGTCCAAGTCCCTTTCCATTTGCTCCAATAAGGTTGCCAACAGATCCTCACCGTAGGGTGGCTGACCATGGGACAGTGCCAAGTGGCACACAACCCGGAACAATATACCGGTGTCGAAAAACGTCCATCCCAGCCTTTGCGCCAACAGGGCGCCCGCCGTGGACTTGCCGGCACCAGCCACGCCGTCTATGGCTACCAAACGGATCTTGGTGACTTGCACTGAAAGTGGTCGGAAATCTCGGTTAAGTCCCCAGCGGCAGGGAACATGTCCGATTGCCGGGGGGCGGCAGTACCAACATTATGATCGACGCCGCCTGCACGCGACGCCAAACCCAGGATGATTCCCGACCGGGAACGAATGTAACCCCGTCTTAGGCGGCCGGAACCGGAGCCGGATCGGCCACGCCCGCCTTGACCAGGAAACGGCGTTCTTCCCAGGCGACCAGAATGGGAGTTGCGTTGCAGAGTGAACTGTAGGTTCCGGACACCAGGCCAACGATCAATGTAGCCATGAACTGCTGCAGCGTGGCTCCGCCCAGAATCAGGATGGCCATTAGCACCAATAGGGCAGTCACCTGCGTGGCAAGCGAACGCTGCAGGGTTTCCACTAGGCTGCGGTTGGCGATGCGGGCAAAGGATTCCCCCTGGTAGCGCCGCTGGTTCTCACGGATCCGGTCGAACACAACAATGGTGTCGTTGACACTGAAGCCGATCACGGTGAGCACGGCCGTGAGGAAGAGGGCATCCACCTCCCAGGCCGCTACCAGGCTCATGATGGAAATGAAGGACAGCGTCACCAGGACGTCGTGTACGAGCGCAAACACGGCGCAGGCACCGTAACGGGTTGCGTGGTTGAGGTGGCGGAACGCGGCCGTGATGTAAATCAGGATGCCGACGACCGCAACCAGGATGGCCAGGCCGGCCGCGCGGCTCACCTCGGAGCCGATCGCCGGCCCGATGTTGCGGAAGAACTGTTCGTCGAATGGTCCGATCTCGGCTTCGATCTCGCCTTCCAGCCGCTCCTTGACCTGATTGTCAATCGCCTTCAGCTTCAGCTGCACGGTCCGATCGTCCTGCACCTGGAAGGCGGTCGTGTCAGCCAAACCGGCCCGTAGCAGGATGGCCCGCACCGCTTCCGGGCTGGCCGGTTCGTCGAAACGGATCTCCCACTGAACGCCGCCCGTGTAGTCGATACTCAGGGGCAGCAACGAATTGCCCGTGACGCCGCGCCAGGCCATGAGCAGGATGCCGGGCAGAATCAGCACGAGTGACAGGAGGAACCACAGGTTGCGCCGCTCCACGATGGCGGCATTCCCCATGCGACTGGTCAGCAGGCCCATGAACCAATCTCCCGAAATGCGGACGCTGGGACTAATGGCCGACGAGCAGCCGGCGCGAATCGCTTTCGACGCCGGTGGTCAAGGTGAGGAAGGTCTGAAGGAAGGTGCGCGTCACCAGGACCGCCGTAAACATCGACAGCACCACGCCAATGGCCAGCGTCAGGGCAAAACCCTTGACCACGCTGGCGCCGAAATTGCTGCCGAACCAAAACAGTACAGCACATGAGATCAAAGTCGAGAGGTTGCCGTCGCGGATGGCGGGCCAGGCCCGGTTGAAGCCGGTGCGGATCGCCAGGCGCAGGGAGCGGCCGGCGCGCAGTTCCTCGCGCAGACGCTCGAAAATGAGGATATTGGCATCGACCGCCATCCCAATGGACAAGAGAAACCCCGCGATGCCCGGCAATGTCAGGGTCACCGGCACCAGCTTGAACACGGCCACGTTCAGGGCAACGTAGATGCCCAGGGCCAGGCAGGCCAGCAGGCCCGGCAGGCGGTAGATGACCAGCATGAACAGCAGGACCATCAACAGGCCGACCTGTCCGGCAATCAGGCTGCGGGAGACCGATTCCTGTCCCAGTGTCGCGCCGATGGTGCGGACATCGACCACCTGGAGCGGCACCGGCAGGGCACCGTAGCGCATCTGGATGGCCAGGCTGCGCGCCTCCTCCTCGGTGAAGTCGCCTGAGATCACTCCGATGTCCCGGATGGCGGCGTTGATGATCGGCGCCGACAGGACCACCCCGTCCAGGACAATCGGCATGGGCCGACCCACGTTGGCCTGGGTATAGTTGAAGAACTGGTCCGATCCGTCACCCGCAAGCTCGAAGTTGATTTGCCAGAGACCGGTGGTGTCGTCCAGGCCCGGCACGGCGTCGTTCAGCACGTCGCCTGTCATGGCCGTTTCGAACACCGTGTCCGGGAACGGCACCGGGGCCGGATCCATTACGCCGGCCGCCATGGCGGCCATGGCATCCGCCGAGGCCGTGGGACGATTGGTTGTATTGATGATGTATCCGGACAGGAGTTGCGCGTCGCCGGGATCAATGAACTCCAGCTGCCCGGTGGACCGCAGCGTTTCGATGGCTTGTTCCGGATTGTCGATGCCAGGCAGTTCGACGATAATCCGGCGCGTACCTTGGCCCTGGACCGCGGGTTCCGTTACGCCGAGGCTGTTGACCCGGTTCTCGACGATGATGCGGGCCGTGGCCATTGAGCCTTCGGGGATCTCCGTGTCGGCAGGCAAATCCGCCTCCAACAGGATTTGGGTGCCGCCCTGCAGATCCAGCCCCCTGACCAAATCGCGCAGGTCCCTGGGTTCCTCCGGGGTGCCCAGAGCCGACTCCAGGCCCGGCAGGTGATCGAGCGGCAGGGCCACGTACAGAGCCGCCGCCGCCAGCAGAACGGTCAACAGCAGGGACAAGGGATTGGAACGCATGGAATACTGCCGGACACCGGCCTGGGCCGGCTTCCGCAACCGGCAACGAACTTGGGGCTAATCCTGACCGCAGCGCGCAGTATAGAGTAGGGATCGGAACTCGGCCAAAAAGGCGGCTGCACACCGTTTGGCGGTGGCCGTCCCAGACATCGCGGCACCCCGCAGGCAACTTTCCCACAATGTCGGACACCGAACACGGCCACATCTCCAGTACCCGCAATCCTCGGGTCCGCCATGCCCTGCGCCTGCGCCAGAGTACCTATCGCCGCGCCCATCGGCAGACGTTGGCCGAAGGCTACCGAGAAATCGAAGCGGTTCTGCGCAACGGCGTTCCCATTCAGACCGTGTTCGCGTGCGAAGAACTCCTGCTCAGCCCGGAGGGAACAGAACTCGCGGCGCGCCTGCGGTCCCGGATGCAAACCGACAACGGCCGCTTCCATACCGTGTCGCGCCATGTTTACGGACGCTTGGCCATGCGCGCTTCCGTGGGCGGCCTGCTGGTCGAAATCAAACCTCCGGTCCACTCCCTGCGCGGCCTGGTTCCCCATTCAAACGAGCGGCTGGTGGTATTGGAGGATGTGGACAAACCCGGCAACATCGGCGCCGTCCTCCGAACCATGCGGGCCGCCGGGAGCGACACCCTGATTCTGGCTACGCACGGCGGAAGCGGTACCGACCTAGTGAACCCAAATGTGATTCGCGCCAGCGTCGGCCTGTGCTTCGACCTAAGGTGCGTGGAGGCTCCGGTGGAGGACGTTGTCGGCTGGCTCAACCGGCAGAAGTGCACCGTCCTGGCCGTGTCCCCCGAGGGACGCAGCCTGTACTGCACAGGCGGTTTGCCGGGACCGGTCGCCTGTGTCTTCGGCAGCGAAGCGACCGGCCTGTCCCCGATCTGGCGCGATGTCGCCCACGCAGTAGCCGCCATCCCCATGACCCCGGGCATGGACAGTCTGAATCTGTCCGTCAGCGTCGCGGTCGTGCTGTACGAGCTGCTGCGCCGCGACCTGTCTGAACCGGATTGAGCGTCCACCAAGCCTGCGGATGTCCGTGGTGATTCAGGCCGGAGGCTGGAAAGCCACCCGCCTTTCTGGGGTAAAATGCATCTACAAGTAACGCCTCAAGGCGAGCGTATCCCCCTGTGAAGAAAATCATCGTCCTGACGCCGCGCACGTTGGCATTGGCGGCCGCGGGTCTTGTTGTTGCCAGCATCCTGATCTACGTGGTCGTGCGTCAGTTCCGTCCCGGTCCGGAATTCGTGTCCCTGGACACGATTGCCGCCGCGCTACAGGCCGGCGACGTGACCAACATGCTGGTGGGCGCGGATCGGGTTGAGGTGCAGCTCAGGGACGGAACATCCACCACCGCGCTCAAGGAAACCCGCATCAGTTTCCTGGAGACGCTGGCCGATCTGGGCCTGTCGGCCGAGATGCTGGCCGGCGTGGACATCCGCATTGCGCAACCCGGCTTCTGGTCGCGGACCGGGCCGGTCCTGCTCGGCCTGCTGCCGCTGTTTTTGATCGGCGCCTTCTTCTTCTTCATGTTGCGCCAGGCCCAGGCGTTCGGCAGCCAAACGTTTAATTTCGGGCGCAACAAGGCCCGCATGCTGGAAGGCGAAAACGTATCCGTCGCCTTTTCCGACGTGGCCGGCAACGAGGAGGCCAAGTTCGAACTGGAGGAAGTGGTCGAGTTTCTCCAGACGCCGGAACGTTTCCTGGCACTCGGTGCCCGCATTCCCAAAGGCGTGTTGCTGGTCGGCCCTCCGGGTACTGGCAAGACCCTGATGGCAAAGGCGGTGGCCGGCGAGGCCGAGGTTCCGTTCTTCAACATCTCCGGATCGGAGTTCGTGGAGATGTTCGTGGGGGTTGGCGCCCGGCGGGTGCGCGACCTGTTTTCGCAGGCTGTGAAGAACGCGCCGTGCATCATCTTCGTGGACGAAATCGATGCCGTCGGCCGGCGCCGCGGCGCCGGCATGGGCGGCTCCCACGACGAACGGGAACAGACCCTGAATCAAATCCTGGTGGAAATGGACGGGTTCGACACGAGCACGGAAGTGATCGTGATGGCGGCCACCAACCGGCCCGACATCCTGGATCCCGCCCTGCTCCGGCCGGGCCGCTTCGATCGCCGGGTGACCATGGACACGCCCGACATGAAGGGTCGACGCGCCATCCTGGACGTGCACGTAAAGGGCAAACCCCTGGACGAGGACGTGGAATTGGACACGGTGGCCCGGCACAGTGCCGGATTCGTGGGCGCCGACATCGAAAACCTGGTCAACGAAGCCGCGATTTACGCGGCCCGCAACAACCGGCGCACGATTGTGATGGAGGACTTCGAGGAGGCGATTGAACGGGTTCGGGTGGGACCGGAGCGCAAGTCCCGGCAGGTCAGCGACCGGGAACGGGAAATCCTGGCCTACCACCATGCCGGCCACGCCCTGGTCATGCACTACCTGCCCGAACATGATCCGGTGCACCGCATCACCATTGTGCCGCGCGGGCGCAAGGGCGGCTATTCACACAGCCTGCCGGAGAACGAGATGCACCTCTACAACACGGAGCGCATCAACGCCATGCTGTCCGCCACGCTCGCCGGCCGGCTGGCCGAACAGCTGCACTTCGGCGAAGTGACCACCGAAGCCACCGACGACCTGGATCGGGTCACGCGCCTCGCCCGCACGATGATCACCCAATGGGGCATGAGTCCGGAACTGGGTCCGATCCAGTACGGCCAAAGGGAAGAGATGGTCTTCCTCGGTTCGGAAATCACCGAGTATCGCAACTACGGCGAGAAGACGGCCGAGGAAATCGACAACGCCGTCCGGAAAGTGGTCACCGAAGCGTCGGACAGGGCACAGGCCCTGCTGGCCGAACACGCCGAGGAACTCGATCGGCTGGCGGTATTCCTGCTTGAAAGAGAGACCGTCGAGTCGGCCGAGCTGGAAGCCATCCTAAGCGGCGAACTCACGGCTGACATGGTCAGGGACGAACCGGCTGCCGTGGATCAGGCGGAACCCGAAACGCCACCGGACCAGGCACACGCGGCGGAAAGTGGCGATGCCAAGGACAAGGGTGCCAACATCGGC
This sequence comes from Caldilineales bacterium, assembly GCA_012271135.1. Lineage (GTDB taxonomy): Bacteria > Chloroflexota > Anaerolineae > Caldilineales > Caldilineaceae > Bin34. The sequence continues at coordinate 20,138 of JAAXGZ010000037.1, forward strand.
GGGACGGTGCCCAATCCGATTTAGGGGCGTTGGCCGGCACCGCCGCGTTCCGCCAGTCCGGGTCCGCAACGTCAGACCTGCCAACCAGGTTCATGCGCTCGCCTGCCATCATGCGCGTCATGCACGGGTTGGCCCACCACCATGTGGGATCCCCCAGCCTGTTGCAGTGGCTCTGCATACTGTTGTTGGCATTGGCCATCCCACTGGCCCTCAACGCCACCGCCCTGCCGAACTGGTCGGCGGCCTTTCCGGTTGCCGGCTTGGCATTCCTGGCCTATGCCTGGTGGACCGCGCACACCCACGACTATGTGATGTTCCGGCCTGAGCGCGGCACCCCTCCGGATCCTGTTCCGTTGCCGCCGGGACAGGCGATTCAGGTATCGGTCACGGGATTGTTCGCGGTGGAGGAGCGCTGCCGCCACCATGTCTGGCTGTCGGGCGAGTACCGGACCTTTCCCACCCGGGAACACGCGGTCATCACAAGGCTTGAACCAACCCGGTATTGCCGCATCGGGCGCAGCCGCGAGCAGTTGGAAGGCATGTGGTATATCTTCTGCCAGCCCGGAGACATCGCAGACATAGCCGTAGGCGAACTGTGCTTTGGTTCGTTCAGGAAGCCCTGTGTGCGCCTGACGCACCGTCAGGAACGGTCCGGCCGGTTGCGCAGGCGGCGCGTCAAGCGGATAATGGGCATCACCTATCTGGCCTGTGACAGCGAACAGGACCGGTGTCGGCTGGCCGCCGACCTGAACACGCAACCCGCCGCCATCGAACCGAACCATCCTTGAACCAGACCCCTCCCGGCCAGGCCGACCCGGGCCACCGCCCAACCTGGGATCAATACTTCATGCAGCTCGCGCGTGTGGCGGCCACCCGCAGCACCTGCGACCGGGCGTCGGTCGGGTGCCTGATCGTGCGGCATCACCGGGTTTTGGTAACCGGTTACAACGGTGCCCCCAGCGGCCTGCCCCATTGCAACGAGGCTGGCCATCTCTTTGCGGACCCCAACCGTCCCGACCACTGCCTCCGAACCCTGCATGCCGAGCAGAACGCGCTGATCCAGGCGGCCCTGCACGGCGTCTCGACCAACGGCGGCACGGCCTACGTCACGCACGCTCCCTGCCTGACCTGCGCGAAAATGCTCATCAACGCAGGGATCCGACGCGTGGTCTACAACCGCGTGCATGGCGATGTCTCCATCTCCCTCGAGATGCTGAGTCAGGCCGGGATTGAAATCAGCCAAATGGTGTTGGCCGACCGACCATGACCGACATCCGCCGGCACCGGGACGGCATGTCCGTGCGCACGCCTTTGAAACAGCCGGTTGTGTTGCGAGAATGCCGAACCGGACCCGTTGTTTCCCCATCGACGACAAGCCGAGCCCCGTGACCGCCGCGAACCCCTCCCCGGTCGCCACCCTGGTGCACCGCCTGGCCCTCAACAGGATGTCATGGGTTGACGTCGTTCTGTTGCTGATTCGCATCGGGTTCATCAGTGCGGTCGTGATCGGGTCGACCCGGACCTTCATGGAAGGCCGATTCTCGACGGCCCAGTGGGCCACGCTGATCTCCGCCGGCGTGGCCCAGGGCAGCATCTATGCCCTGATCGCGCTGGGCTACACGCTGGTGTACGGCATCCTGCGTCTAATCAACTTCGCGCATGGCGACGTCTTCATGTGCGGGGCGTTCTTCACGGTCTTCCTGGCCATATGGACGGCCCAGCAGGGCATTCTGGAACGCGCACCCGCGATCACGGTCCTGAGCTGGATTTTGTTCGCCGCCTTGATTTCGATGTCGGTCGCGGTACTGGTCGAGCGGCTGGCCTACAAGCCCCTGCGCAACAAACCTCGGCTGGTGATGTTGATTTCCGCGATCGGCGCGTCGTTTTTCCTCCAGTACACGGCCCGCGGCTTCTTCACCACCGCGTTCCGATCCTACCCGACGGTGCCGGGACTCGACGGACGCCTGGAGCTGGGACAAATCACCGTACCGCATGTGCAAATCACCGTCTTCGCGGTGGCTCTGGCGCTGATGGCGGGCCTGTACATCCTGGTGGAAAGGACTCGAATCGGACGGGCCATGCGGGCAGTGTCCGAGAACATGGAAACCGCCCGCCTGATGGGGGTGAACATCGAACGGGTCATCATGTTCACGTTCGGCATCGGCGGTGCGCTGGCCGGCGCCGCAGGTGTCATCAACGGTCTCTACAAGCCGCAGGGCGTCAGTTTCATCATGGGCTTCTTCCCCGGCGTCAAGGCCTTCACAGCCGCCGTGCTGGGGGGAATCGGCAGCGTGCCGGGTGCCTTGATTGGCGGCCTCCTGCTGGGCATCTTCGAGGCGCTGGGCCCCAACCTGGTGCTGACCGGCCTAGGCATTCCCGGCTCCAATCAACTCAAGGACGTCATCGCCTTCCTGATGCTGGTCCTGATCCTGATTTTCCGGCCGCAGGGAATCATGGGCGAGGTCATCGAGGAGGAGAAGGCCTGATGCAGCTCCTGCTCAAACGGTTGGCCAAACCCGTCTCGCAGGGAGCGGTGGCCGGCGTCCTGTGCATCTACATCGCGCTGACGGGCATGATGGAGGCCTTCGGCGAGCGCGAGATTGTCGCGGGCGTCCTGGACTTGGGCAAGGTGGTGCTGCTCGGCCCCTTTGTGGGCCTGGGCCTACTGCAGCAACAGGCGCCGAACAGGAGGGTCGGCTGGATTCGGGTGCTTGTCGCCTGTCTTGCGGGCATTGTCGCGACGGGCCTCTTTATCCTGTTCATCGACGCCGTATCCATTCGACACATGTTCACGCATGCCTCGCCGGCCCTGGTTGCGTACATGACCATGGGACAGGATGCGCTGGCGGCCGGCCTGGGGTTGTTGGCGGTGGCCGCCCTGGCCGCCGGCGCCGTCGGTTTCGGCCTGGCCTTGATTCCGGCCTACTTGCGCAACACGATCTTCATGGCCGCCCTGCTGGTGGTCGGCATGGCCCTGCTGAGCGAGCTGATCAGCCAGGTCCTGCGGCAAATCCTGAACGGACGGCCCGATCGGCTGCTGTTCAGCCAGGGAGCGCTCCGACCCGCGGTGGCGGTCATCGCGGCTGCGGCCGTGTTCGCCTGGCGCGGCTTGGCGCCGCGCATCCGGCTGCGGGTGCAGGACCGCCTGCCGCAACTCGAACCGGAACGTCAGCGGCAGGTGTCGCTGGCAGTCCGCGGCGCCGGCGTCCTGGTGCTGCTGGTGCTGCCCTGGCTGGTGGGCAGCTACCTCAGCGAAGTGCTGGCCAACGTCGGCCTCTACCTGCTGATGGCCCTGGGTCTGAACATTGCCGTGGGCCTGGCCGGCCTGTTCGACCTCGGCTACGTGACCAACTTTGCGGTGGGCGCATACCTGATGGGCGTACTCACCAATTCGGGCCCGCAGGCCACCGGGGAATTCAACTTCTGGCTCATCCTGCCCGTGAGCATCCTGGCAGCCATGTTCACCGGCCTCCTGCTCGCGCTGCCGGTGATCCGCATGCGCGGGGACTACCTGGCAATTGCCACCATGGGATTCGGCGAAATCATCCGCCTGTTGGCCCTGTCCGACTGGCTGGCGCCGCTGATCGGCGGATCGCAGGGCATCCTGTTCATTCCCAAGCCGAGCATCGGTGCGTTCACCTTCCAGACGCCCCAGCATCTCTTCTACATCATCCTGGCAGCCAGTCTCGTGATGCTGGTGGTGATCAATCGCCTGGATCTTTCGCTGACCGGTCGTCGCTGGATGGCCATCCGCGACGACGAAACCGTGGCCAACGCCATTGGCATCGATACCACCTGGATCAAGACCCTGGCCTTCACGCTCAGTGCCGCCAGCGGCGGGCTGGCCGGCGCCATTTTCGCCTCGAAGCTGGGCACCATCTTCCCCCACTCCTTCTCGCTCCTGATTTCGATGAATGTCCTGTGCATCATCATCGTGGGCGGTATGGGCAGCATACGCGGCATGGTGCTTGGCACCCTGGTACTGATCGGCGTGCCAGAACTCCTGCGCGAATTCTCCGAGTTTCGCTTCCTCCTGTACGGGATCCTCCTAATGGCGGTGGCCATCTACCGGCCCGGCGGCCTGATGCCGGCCCGGGCGCGCCACTACCGCACCGAATCGGCCCCGCAGCCGGCCGGCGGGACTCCGGCAACCAGTTCCTCCGCGGCCTCCGGCTGACCGGCCATGTCCGAATCCCTGCTGTCCGTTTCCGGGCTGACCATGCAGTTTGGCGGCCTGCGCGCGGTCGACAACGTGGACTTCCGCCAGGAAACCGGCACGATTGTGTCCATCATCGGCCCCAACGGCGCCGGCAAGACCACCCTGTTCAACTGCATCAGCGGCTTCTACGAGCCCACCGAGGGCGAAATCCACCTGGGAGAACAGCGCATCACCGGACTGCCGTCCCACGAGATCGCGCGGGCCGGCATCGCGCGCACCTACCAGAACATTCGGCTCTTCCGGAACATGACCGTCCTGGAGAACGTAATGCTGGGCCAGGAACGCCTGTTGCGCACGACCTGGCTCGGCTCCATCTTCGGCACGCGCGCCGCGCGGCGGGAAACCGACGAGGTCGTGGAGCGGTCCCAAGCCATCCTGGCCTTTGTGGACCTCGACTCGAGCGCCGACCGCCAGGCGGACGAACTGCCCTACGGGGACCAGCGGCGCTTGGAAATCGCCCGGGCCCTGGCCAGCGAACCGCGGCTGATGATGCTGGACGAGCCGACCGCGGGCATGAATCCCAGCGAGACCGCGGACACGGAACGGCTGCTGCAGCGCCTGCGGGATGAACGCAACGTTTCACTGCTGCTGATTGAGCACGACATGCGTTTCGTGATGGGCATTTCGGAGCACATCATGGTCCTCAACTACGGGCGCACGATTGCCTCCGGCACGCCGCAGGAAATCCGGGCCAATCCCGAGGTCATCGAAGCCTATCTGGGCAGTTCGGCCCAGGACTAGCCGCCCCCGGTTGAAATGCCATGCATCTGCTTGAGTTGCGGGACGTCCGCGCCGCCTACGGCAACCTGGAGGCCCTGCACGGCATCTCCCTGTTCGTGGACGAAGGCGAGATCGTCTCGCTGATCGGGGCCAACGGCGCCGGCAAGACCACCACCCTGCGCACCATCTGCAACCTGATGTCCCCCACCACCGGCGCGGTGCGGTTCGACGGGATGGACACCCGCGGTGCCGAAGTGCACGAACTGGTCGGGCGCGGCATGGTGATGGTGCCGGAAAACCGCGGCGTCTTCGCCCGGATGTCGGTGTACGAAAACCTGTTGATGGGCGCCTACCAGCGCAACGACAAGGACGGCGTGCGCGCCGACATGGACATGGTGACGGGTCTGTTCCCGCGCCTGGGGGAGCGCATGAAACAACCTGCAGGGCTGCTCAGCGGCGGCGAACAGCAGATGCTGGCCATGGGGCGCGCCCTGATGACCCGGCCGCGCCTGCTGTTGATGGACGAACCGTCCATGGGGCTGGCACCAGTCCTGGTGGATCAGATCTTCGAGAAGGTGGCGGACATCAGCCGCCAGGGCACCACCATCCTGCTGGTGGAACAGAACGCGCGGCGGGCGCTGGCACTGGCCAACCGCGCCTATGTGATGGAGACAGGCCGCTTGACGCTTGAGGGCTCCGCCGCCAACTTGGCCAATGATCCCGCGGTCATCGAGGCTTATCTGGGGGGTTGACGCTCGGGACAACCCTGCCGGGGCCGACACTCCGACCGCGCCGTCCTGCAAGTGGCTACAATGACCTTGCCGTCGGGCCGCACCTGCCACGCAGCACCTCCGGGCGCATGACAGCGATGACCAGCGAACACCAAACCACCGGCATCCAGCGCATCGTGCGCGCGATGGGCGGTTGGATCAACGGAACCGGAGCCCCTCGGGAACAACCCGGAACGGAACTGATCCTGGGACCCGACACCTGGTTCAGCGGCCA
>JAAXGZ010000012.1 GCA_012271135.1 Caldilineales bacterium
CAATCATCTACAACTGTAATACTAGGCTGGAGTTTGCGCAGTTTCCCGCCGGTCCGACGACGGCGTTGGGAGCCCTTCTGCTGCCGGGCCATCCTGCGCTGGTACCGCTTGATCTTCGCGTCCTCGACGGTCGTGTCGGGGATTTCGTGTACGGCTCCGGTGCTGTCCGTGGCCTGTCCCACGTTGCGGTCAACGCCGACGGCTCCGGTCTCCGCGGGTTGGCACACATCGGGGTGGTCTTCCGGCACCTCGAACACGATGTAGGCGTACCACTTCGGCTGCTTGCCCTCCGACTCCTGCTTGACCCGTACCGTCAGCGGCTTGCCGTCGGCATACCGGTGGATGGGACCGAGACGCGTCCAGCCCATCTTGGGAATGTACAGGCGTCCGTCCTCAATGCGCACGTGGGACGGGATGGTGAAGGCGGGTTTGGTGTAGTGCCTGGCCTTGTACTGCGGACGCCCGTGGCCCGGACGGTCCGAGTCGAAGAACGCGGCGTAGGCGTCGCCCAGATACTTGCAGGTGTACCGGACGATTTCGTAGCTGTAGCTCTTCAGCCACTCGTGGCCGGGTGCGTTCCGCAACTGCGTGAACCGCTTGCCCAGCGTGAAGAAGGTCGGATCACCCGGACCCTCCCCCGGCTTGCCGGATGCCTTCCACCTGCGGTAGTCCGTCTCGTGCCCGGCCAGCACATGGTTCCAGGCGAACCGGCAGGCGCCTGCCAGTTGTTCGAGGTACTGACCATTGGCCGCGATGCCTGGGTACAGACGCACGCGGAGTGTCCGTATGACGGTCCGGGGCTCCTGCGTTGTAGACTTCGCGGTGCTGGTCACGGTGTCCCCATCACTGTGTCCGGCCGAGGGCCCGGTTCACAATCGGGTCCTCTCTTGTACAATAATTGTAGCACAAGAGTTCGACTGTCAACTATTGGATATAAGCCCCATGAAAATCGACTCGGTCAAATCGTTCCTGGTTGACAACCCGCCGCCACAATTCGGCGGACCGCGTTGGCTGTTCATCAAAATCGGAACCGATGAAGGGCTGTCCGGTGTCGGCGAGGCGACGTACCACACGCGTATGGACCACACGGCCCTGCCTCTGATCGACGACCTCGCCGAGGAGTACTTGATTGGTCAGGATCCGTTTCAAATCGAGAAGATCTGGAACGGCATTTACGAGCAGCGGTTTGTCCGACGCGTTGGTCCCATCACCTCGCCAATCCTCAGCGCCATCGACATTGCGCTGTGGGACATCGCCGGCAAGGCCGCTGGCCAACCCGTCTACAACCTGCTGGGCGGCCGCATAAACGACCGACTGCGGGCCTATTCCTACCTGTCGGGCTGGCGTGCCGGACAGTCGGGTGAAAAAGCGGCCGAGATGGCTCTGGCCTACATGGAGAAGGGGTTCACCGCCGTCAAGTTCGATCCTGTGGACCCGCGCACCACGGATCGCCTGGAAGGCCTGCGCGACGCGGCTCTGGTGGTACGGAAGGTGCGGGAAGCCGTGGGGGACCGGTGTGACATTCTGATTGGCACGCACGGACAGTTCAACACCCACAGTGCCATCCGGTTTGCCAAACGGGTGGAGGAGTTCGATCCGCTCTGGTTCGAGGAGCCGGTGCCGCCGGAGAACATATCGGAGATGGCCAGGGTCGCCCGCGCCACGAGCATCCCGGTAGCCACGGGTGAGCGTCTGTTCAACAAGTTCGAGTTCGTGACGATGCTCGAGCAAAAAGCGGCGTCCATCCTGCAGTTCGACTTGACCATTTCGGGCGGCATCCTGGAGGCGCGCAAGATTGCCGCCATGGCGGAAGCCCACTACGTTCAAATCGCACCGCACCTGTACGGCGGGCCGGTCGGGGCAGCAGCTTCCATGCACATCGACGCTTGTGCCCCGAACTTCCTGATCCAGGAAGGGATCGACGACTGGGGAGGTTTCCATGCCGATGTCCTGCGGGAACCTCTGCAGTGGGAGGATGGTTATCACATTCCACCTTCCAAGCCTGGCTTGGGCATCGAACTGAACGAGACCGTCCTGGACAAGCATGCGACAGCCGTATCGGGTCGCAGGGCGGGTCGCACCGGCATTGACTACTACACTCGGTTTTAGTCAACCCGAGACCTGGGACGACGGCCCGACTGTGCGCGGCGCATGCGGCTGCCGCTCGACACGCTGAACAGAAATTGAGGAGAACAGGTTGAACATCCTGGTGACCGGTGCCCACAGCGACCTCGGCCGACATGTGGCCGAAGTGCTGGGCGATCGAGATGAGTATTCCCTGAAGTTTTCGGATAGGGATGAGCGGCCGCTTTGGTTGGCTGGCAAGGACTGGACCGAAGCGGATTTGACCCAGCCGGACCAGGTCGAGCAGTTGTTGGACGGCGTGGACAAGGTACTGCACCTGGAGGCGCTGGCGCTGGCCACGCAGACCGACATGGTCCCCAGTGAGGCGGTGTACCGCAATACTTGCGGCGTCTACAACCTGGCACGTGCGGCACAGACAACCGGGGTTGAGCGTCTGGTGCTGGCAAGTTCGCTCGACCTGTTCGCGCGGCTCCCGTCCCATTGGCAGGTTAATGAAATGTGGCGGCCGCGTCCAACACCTTCCTTGTCGGACCTTTGCTGTTGGACCGCTGAACTGTCACTGCGGGAAACCGTCAGGGCAGGTTCGTTGGTGGCCGTGTGCCTGCGGTTTGCCACCGTGGTCGATTCGGCAACCATGGGCGACCAACCTTACAACCCGGCTTGGGTCTCGGCCGCGGATGCCGTGCACGGCATCGAGAGAGCCCTGTTGTTCGATGCCGCCAGGACCAAGAACGCCACCCGGCCGGACTGGCACATTTTTCACATCGCGGCTCCCGGCCCGCATTCGAAGATTCGGGTGACCCACACCACGGGTGATGAGGAGCGGTCCATCAGCACAGTGCCGCCGTTCAGCTATGCGCCGCAGGACGACTTTCGGGGTCGCCGGTCCAAAACCGAGTCTTTGCCGGACCGCAGTGTCCGCTGGCAGGATGCTGTTGTCGAGGGGGATCGGGTCGCGGGCAGGCCCATCCGCAAGGTTGTGATCTTCGGTTCCAGCGGTCCCATGGGGTCCGCGACCTCAAGGGAGCTGGCGGACGTCTATACGGTTCGGCAGGCGGATTTGCGGTCCGTTGAGGAGGCTCTTGCATCCTGGGCCCCGGGCATGGGGTCGCGCCCGCAGCCGGTTCAACTGGAAGCACCGCACGAGTTCCGGCGGGTGGACATGGGGGACACGCAACAGGTCATGGATGCGTGTGCCGGTATGGATGCCATCATCAACTGTTCGGTGTTGCGGCCCGAGCTTCATGCCGCCTTCAAGGTGAACACCGTCGGAGCCTTCAACATTGGATTGGGTGCCGTCGCCCACGGCATTCGGCGTGTCGTGCAGACGGGACCGTTCCAGCAGATGGATCCGGGCTATGGCAGCTATGTCTGGGACTACGACATTCCGGTGGACGCACCGTGTCGGCCCCTGGACTACCTCTACCACCATACCAAGTACCTGGGCCAGGAAATCCTGCGGGTCTTCGCCGAGTACCATGAGCTGGAGGTGCCGGTCATGCTTTTCTGGCGTTTGGCCGCCCTCGACGAACCCCACCAGATCCCGCCGTTCGCCGTAACCTACGAGGACTCGGCGCGTTCATTGAAGGCGGGCCTGGAAGCACCGTCCCTGCCTTCTCCCTACGAACAGTTCAACATCAGCGTGGATTTGCCGCACCGCCGGTTCGAGCTGGGCAAGGCCAAGTCCCTGCTGGGTTTCGAAGCCAGGGATCAACTGGATAGCCACTGGATGGACTGAACCCGGTCAGGGCTCGCACACGCGAGCCCTGACCTGATCCTCGACGTCTCCAGCCTACGCAATGCGTCCGGTCTCGAGGATGCGGTTGACCACCGGCATGACATCCCGTTCCACGTCGTCGTCGCAGGCTGGTGTCGGGATGCCGGGAACCAGATACCAGATTTCCGTTTGGATTGCGGACTGGCCAGCCGCGAGGGAGGCTAGGGGACCCAGTGTTTCCACTTCAAGGAACCGGGCGTCGGTGTAGATTTCAACATTGCTGTTGAGGTCGGGGTACTCGGCCTCAATCTGGTCGGCAAAGGTCTTGACAAACAGGACTTCGTCCAACACGTAAGCGCTCCAGCCCTGGGCAACGCGCAAACCGAGTTTTTGGGGCGTTCCCGCCCCGGCGTCCTGGCGCAGGAGCACGTACTTGCTCCCGACGGTCCAGCGCGGGTCGGTCAGGTCGGTGTAGGCCCACAGAACCAGGTTGCTGACCGGAGCCAGGAAGTCGTCGTGGGACCCGAACGGCGGCAGGGGCACGATGGCTGTCCCGTGAAGGTTCATGACGGACACCGCCCACGGGGACAGGCGAATCGGTTCCGTGCCCCGGTTGGTGATGCGGTGGAGCACTTGGATCGATGCCTGATCCGCCGACGGGGTCAGCACCATCTCCTTTTGCACGCCATTGCCCGGTTCCACGGGTGCGGTGAACGCGAGGGTGCCGTCATCGGGCTGGGACACGTCCGCAGGCATGTTGTCGGGGAAATATGTGAACGCCGAATCCTCCTCCGGGGCCGACCACAGCCGTTGCCCGCCGTACAGGCGAAATTCCCCTCCCCCGGACTGGCCCATCTCGTGCGACAGCTGGCCAAACATGTTGTGGCGGCCCGGCAGTGAAACGGACACGATGCGGGGTCCAATCTCGTGTACAACCACCACTTCGAGCTGCGGGGTGGCTATCCGCTGGACCTGACTCCAGCCCATGTAGTCAATTCGGGTGATGTCGGCCACGGTGTTGTGTTCCTGGAAATCCCGTTGGTCAAAAAGGTGGGGCCGCAAGTCCGGGACGGTTCACGTATGCCGGAACGGCACTCCGACAGGCTATTGTAGCGACAAAAAAGACCCCCACCGAAACGATGAGGGTCTCCTAGTCTTCGTGCGACCGGTCGATTACCGGGTGACCAGCAAACTACCGGCGGTGCACGATTGGCGACTACATAAACTGTCCATTGGCACCACCTCCCCGGGGCAATCTGTACGCACTCAGGAAGAATCCGACACGCCCCAAGGGGTACTGCCAGCCTTCCGAGGACTGCATTCTACTACAAACGACCCGCGGAAGGGCCGCGGCGCATAGCATCGACCCGCCCCAACCGGGCGTGCGTCCGCAAGCGATCCGGAAAATCCTGTTTCGTCATCGATGGCCAATGGGAGTGTACGGTCCGGAATTGATTCGGGTTGGCCCCCACCCGCGTAGACCATTGGTTCCGAACCCGATGCCGGCGGCCTCAATGACGCGCCACGGTAAGACGTTGGAATCGATCCTCGTCCCATTCGGCACCCCATCCCGGCCCGTCCGGCGGGGCAATGTGGCCGTTCTCAATCAGAGGCGCGTTGAGCAGGCTCCAATCTTGGCCTTCCCGGCGCAGGGCATCCGCCGTGGACCCGAAACACTCGTACAGGCTCGTGTTTTCCAGGACGAGGGAACGAAGAACAGCGTGCGGAACACCGCAATGCCTCTCAGCGCAGCGTTCAGCAGGACCGCCAGCAACAGTGAGCCCAGGACTCCGGTCGGCACCGAGAGCAGGGCGTAGTAGAAGGTGCGCCCCAGCGACGGCCAGAACAGATCGTCGTCCGTGAACATGCGGACGTAATTGCCCAAGCCGGTGAATTTGGGGGGCTCAGGACATCGTATTCCGTGAGGCTCAGGAAGAGCGACCACAGACCGGATCCCAGGAACAGACCAAAGAATCCCAACAGCCAGGGCGTCAGAAACAGGTAGCCGTACAAGTTCTGATGCAGGACGCGGCGGGATACGCGCCGCTGGTCCGGAAGCGAGGTGGGGGATTGCGTTGCGGTCGCCATGCGTCGCCTGCCGCAGGTTGGTTGCCGGTACACCCGATCAACCGGACAATGGAGTTGGCTCGGTGCGCGGGCAGCCCCGGACAGGGCGTACGGCCTTGTCCGAGGTGGGACAGGATCCGAGTGGTTTACGCCGGATCCTGGTCCAAGACTTTCTGAATGTTGTTGTGCAGGTTTTGCAGCCCTTCCTCAAACGGCACGGGCTGATGGCGGTCCAGCAGCAGTGCAGTCCACTGGGCCACGGCATCCGTGTACTCGCGGCCGCGGGAATTCTCCGGGGCGTGGGCCGGGATGCCGTTCTCCAGGTTGGGAATGAACCACTGGTGGATGGGGTTGTCGGCTATCAACTGGTCCACAACGTCCGGGCGCACCAGCGCTCCGTTCCCCGCGACGACATTGAAGCCGTAACTGCCTTCGGTGCTCGTGATGTGCATCAGGAACTTGAAGGACTCGCTGGGATGCGGCGTGTTGGCCAGAATGTTCCAGGTTCCACCGCGTATCTGGCTGGGATAGCGGCCGTCTGCGCGGGTTGGGAGCAGGATCTGTGGGGCCATGACGACATCCGTGTCCTCGATGTCCCGATCGAAGTTCCGGACGCACAGGGAACCGCACCAGTTCATGGCCAGCTTGCCGGCCAGCAGGGCGGCTCCAAAGCTGCCGCCGATGTCGTCGGGTGACGGCAGGACCTGGTCCTCGACCGACAGCTTGTAGGCCCAGCGCATGGCTTCCTGCGATTCAGCTCTGTCCATCAGCATGGACTGGGTGCCTTCCTCGTTGATGAGGTAGCCCCCGAAGGCCCGACACAACACCACCATGTTGGCTTCGCTGTGGGATATGGCCAGTCCGAACCGGCTCTGATCCTCGTCGCGGAGGAGATGCGCCCACTCGGCGATGGTGGCCATGGAGGTTTCGTGCCCCACCGGATCGGGCAGATCGACCCCCGCCTGTTCGAAGTGCAGGGCGTTGGTCACCAGCGTGTCGAAACCGGCCCAGCCCCAGCTGGGGAGGCCGTACATCTTGCCGTAGTTGTCCTGTTGGCTGGAGCCGTCAGGGGCCTGAACTCGATGCTGACGTTGGGGTGCATCTCGGTGAACGTGTCGATGCGCTCCTCGTTCCAGCCGGTCCCGGTGCCGCGGAACGTGTCCCAAATCAGCTCGATGGATTCCATGGCCGGCTCGCCGGCGTCGTCCGTGGCCGGGGCGGCAGTCGGCGGCGCACAGGCTGCCAGTACGGCGCCGGCAACCCGCTCAAGGTCAGGAACTCGCGGCGTGCAAGGTGTCGTTTCATGTGTGCATCCTCCGTGTTGTGGACAAGACTGAATCCGAACAAGCATGCCGTCCGCCGGAGCGGCGGTCGCATCCCGCAGGGGCACGCTGGGGCACTGTTTCAATCTCGTTGATATTGGTGGCGGACCGTCCCGGGCCTATCCTCCGTACCCGCGCGTTCCCTGCGTCGCGTCAGGCCCTGCTGCGGGCCATCAGACGCACGAAG
>JAAXGZ010000038.1 GCA_012271135.1 Caldilineales bacterium
CCTGCACTGCAGTTTGCGCAGTTTCCCACCGGTCCCACGCCTGCGTTGGGAGCCCTTTTTCTGCCGGGCCATCCTGCGCTGGTACCGCTTGATCTTCGCGTCCTCGACGGTCGTGTCGGGGATTGCGTGTACGGCTCCGGTGCTGTCCGTGGCCTGTCCCACGTTGCGGTCGATGCCGACCGCTCCGGACTCCGCGGGTTGGCACACATTGGGGTGGTCGACCGGCACCTCGAACACGATGTAGACATACCACTTCGGCTGCTTGCCCTCCGACTCCTGCCTGCAGCGGACGGTCAGCGGCTGGCCGTCGGCATACCGGTGGATGGAGCCCAGACGCGTCCAGCCCATCCTGGGAATGTACAGCCTCCCGTCCTCGATGCGTACGTGGGACGGGATGGTGAAGGCGGGCCGTGTGTAGTACGTGGCCTTGTACTGCGGACGCCCGTGGTCCGGACGGTCCGGGTCGAAGAACGCGGCATGGGCGTCGCCCAGATACTTGCAGGTGTACCGGACGATTTCGTAGCTGTAGTCCTGCAGCCACTCGTGGCCGGGTGCGTTCCGCAACTGCGTGAACCGCTGGCCCAGCGTGAAGAAGGTCGGACTGCCCGGACCCTCCCCCGGCTTGCTGGCCGCCTTCCATGTGCAGTAGTCCGTCTCGTGTCCGGCCAACACGTGGTTCCATGCAAACCGGCAGGCTCCCGCCAGTTGTTCAAGGTACTGTCCGTTCGCGGCCGTGCCGGGATACAGACGCACGCGCAGGGTCCGTATGATGGTCGGGGGCTCCTGCGTTGTGGACTGCGGGGTGCTGGCCAAGGTGTCGTCTTCACCGTGTCCGGTTGAGGGCCCGGTTCGCAGTCGGGGCCTCTCTCTCGCAGGAATTGCAGCACAAGAGTTCGGCTGTCAACTATTCGATATAAGCCCCAATTTCTTCGGCTGGATCGGCTTGGCACCGACCATGGACAGCTACTCCAGGTTCACCTCGATCAGCGCATCCGCCGCCACAATCTGATCCATGATCGGTCCCTCCAGAAGAGTCATGAGACCGTCGTTGGAAATGAGGTCGGCACCGGTCAGCGCCGGCACCAATTCCAGAAGTGTCAGCAAGGAGGGACCGTCATAGGCCAGTTCAAGGGCCGCTTCACCGTTCGTCTCGATGATAAGGCTGTTCGGTGAATTGACCACCCTGACCAACGTAACGCCGTTGTCGTGCAGCAGGCTCAGGATATCGTCCGGGATGGTGACATCGCCCAGCCCCAGTGCCGCCGGATCAGGTCCGCCGATGTCCGTGATGGTGTTGCCGGTAATCGTCAGCGGCAAGCGCACGGTTGCCGTCATGCCGGGCGCAAGATCGGGAATCGCCAGGGAGGCATTGGCGAAGGGATCCGCCATGTCGCCGGGCATGTCGCCGGGCAGGCTCAGCACCGCATGCAATGGCTGCGTTGCGGTCAGGGCCTGGATCGTATCCAGAATGCCTTCGGGCAGCGGCAACAGGGCCGCGCCACCGGGATGGATGGTAATCGCCGGTGACAGCGCGCCATTTACCGCGGCCTGAACCGACATGTCGCTCAACCGAAGGTCCAGTCTGTTTATGCCGGCTTCGGCCAGCTGGCCGATCAAATCCGCTGGCAACAGCGGCTCGGACAGGATGGAACCCACCGGCAACCCCAGTGCGGTGCCCAAGGTCCCGTCCGGGTTGATCGTGACCACCAACTGTTCGGGCAAAGTCAGGCTGCCCGGGGCAGGGCCACTGAGGGAAACGGTCACAGTAAGGTCAAGCCCGGGCAGGGCACCGACGAGGGATCCCGCCATGTCCAGTGTTTCGGCATCGATGTCCACCAGCGCCGGCAGGATGCCAACCAGCGTGGTCATGGTCGCCGCATCGTAGGCCAGGCCCACGGCTTCGGAGCCGTTGGTCTCGATTACGAGACTGTTGGGCGAGTTGACAATCGTCAACGAAGTGATGCCCAGGTCGCCCAGCATGTCCAGAACGCCGTCCGGCAAGGCAACATCGCCCAGTCCGAGCGCCGCCGGATCGGGACCGCCGATGCCGGTAATGGCGTTGCCGGTGATGGTGATCGGCAGGACCAGCGGACCCGCAGCCGTCGACGGTGCCTCCAGGGACATGGCGCCCAGCATGGACACGGAGGTATCGGATGCATCGCCGGGCAGGCTGAGAACCAAGTTCAGCGGTTGGGTACCGGTCAGCGTCTCAACCAATTCCAGGGTGCCGTCGGGGAGGGGAGCCAACGAGGCCAGCAGGGGCTTGGCACCATCATGAAGGGCAATCTCGGGAATGGGTGCGCCGTCCACCGCGGCCGCCACGTTGAGGCCGCTCAGGCTGACATCCAACCTCGTGACCCCTGCACCGGTGAGTTTGCCAATCATGTCGGCCGGTAGGACCGGATCGGTCAGGATCGCGCCAAGCGGAAGTCCCATGACGTCGCCCAACGTTCCGTCGGCGTTCACCGGCACCACGATGCGCTCGGGCAGGGCCAGGTTGCCGGCTGCCTGGCCGGTAAAGGAAATAGTCCCGCTGATGGCAAGTGCCGGAAGCTTGGGCAGGAAAGACTCGACCAGGGACAGTGTCGCCGGGTCATTCGCCAGCAGTGCCGAGGCGAGTTCCAGTCCGGCCGCCAGGCTGTCGCCGTCGTAGGCCAGGGACGGCAGGTCTTGGTCATTCAGGGCCAAGTCAAGGGTATTGGGCGTAAAGTTCAGCGAAATCGCCTCGGCCCCGAGATCGCTCAGAATACTGCCGATGTGTGCTGGGATCAGGGCTCCCAGTCCGAGATCCACCCCTTCCACTGTGAGAACGCCGTTGCCATCGAAGGCCAGTCCCGACAGATCCATGGGGCCGACAAGCTCGGCCGGTGCTTCCATCGGGGCGTAGCTGGTCTCACCGCGCCAACGCGGGGTGCGGGTGTCCGACATCTGGATGCGGACGCCGACCCCAACTCTCCGGGCCCAGTCCAGCAACTGATCCGCGCCGATGCCCGGGGACTGTGCCTCGATGATGGTGGCGAGCACCGCCGCCGAGTCCTCGTCCCAAGCGATGTAGGGCAGATCCTGGCCGTCCAGGTAGATGTGAATACCGTTGTAGCCGATGCGTACCTCGAGGGTGTCGGCACCCGCCGCCTGCAGCGGATCGACCACGGCGGACAAGCCTGTGCTCGCCGTCGTGCCCACGGCAATCCCCATGACCCTAAGGGATCCGTCCTCGCGGACATTGACAGTGACGGACGGGAGGTTGAACCACGTGGAGCCGGTACTGGCCCCCCCGCAGGCTCCCAACACAAGCGCGAGCGCGCTTGTCAAAAGCAGAACCCGGACGCGCAGGCCTTTTCGATTTCGCATCAGAAGTCGTCTCCCCAAGCGCAGTTGCATTCAAGCGCCAAACCGGTGGGCGTCAAGAGGGGTGCAGTACTCGGAATCCAAATCAAAAACAGGTTGTTTTCCGCCTGGAATCAACGCCTGTTGCCCTCACGCGCAATGCGCGGATTGTAGCACAGCAAACGGGTACCGCCCGATCCGATCCGGCCGGTCCGCCGACCGACGGACACACCTTCCACACGGTTGCGAAACATGGCTCACGAATATCAAATGGAAGCCGATTCCGATCCCTTTCCGGTCGGTAAACGATAGATCGAAGCGCGGGGGTCCACAGCGATACCCAACAACCGCTCCAGCGCCAGTCTGAGGGCCAGGCGGTCGCTCCAGGGATACTCCGTGGTTCCGAAGCACATGCTCTGTTCATGTCCCTTGCCGCACGCCACCACAATATCCTGGGGGCGGGCCAGCGCCACCGCGTGCTCAAGCGCCTCTGCCCGGTCCAAGACCACGGCCCAGTCCGGGGGCTGGGCCGTCGATGCGATCCCCTGCTCGATCTCGCTACAGATGGACCGGAGGTCCTCCGTACGCGGATCCTCGGCGGTGATGACCACATGGTCAGCCCAACGGCCGGCGGCGGCCCCCATCAAGCCGCGCTTGCGCCGGTCCCGCAGGCCTGCACAGCCAAAGGCGGCAATCAACCGACCGCCCCGGGCCTCGGCAGTCAGAATTTTCCGCAGGGAGGACAGGGCGGCTTCCATGCTGCCGGGCGTGTGGGCGAAATCGACAAAGGCCCGGAAGTCCTGGCCTGCATCCACGGGTTCCATGCGGCCCGGCGTCCCCGGGTACCCGCCAATCCCTTCCTCGATGGCGCTCATGGGACACCCCAGGCGATGTCCCAAGGCGGTGGCCAACAGCATGTTGGGGATGTTGAACTCCCCGACGAGTGCGGCCTGCAGGGCACCGGTCCGGTTCCCGGGCCCGCGGGCCCGGACGAACATCCCCCCGGGACGAACTTTGGGCTCCAGGCCCACCCACGTGGCATGAGTTCCGATTCGTTGGCTATAGGTGTCCGTATCCGTGCCGCCGCGGCCGATGGCGTCCAGCTTGTCCGGAACGGCCTGGCGGCTGACAGGATCATCGGCATTGAATATCACAGCAGCCGTCTGGTAGGGCCGGTCTGTCAACAAGTCCAACATCGAACACTTGGCTCCCACATAGGCCTCGAGGGTGCCGTGGTAGTCGAGATGCTCATGGGTAATGTTGGTGAAACCGGCCAGGTTCAGGTCGATTTCATCCGTCCTGTGCTGTGCCAGGCCGTGGCTGGTGCACTCGAGTATGGCAATGCGACAGCCGTGGCCGCTCATGCGGTCCAGGGCAGCCTGTAGATTCCAGGCATCCGGAGTCGTGACATGGAAGCCGGAATCGGTCACCCGGCCCCCTTCCACGAAACCCAGAGTGGACACGGCACCAGCCTGGAAACCACCACCGCCCACGCCGCTGCTCCGATGCGCGGCTTCCAGAATGCTAGTCAACAGGCCCACCGTCGTTGTCTTGCCGTCGGTCCCCGTGATACCCACGGTTGTCAGCCGGCGGGCCGGAAATCCGAACCAGAGAGCGGAAGCCTGAGCAAACGCACGTTCGCTGTCCTTCACCCGAAGGTAGGCTGGCAGTACCAAACCGCTTCCGGCACACCGGGCTTCAACCACGGCTTTGGGCTCCGTGCCCAGCACCAGTGCGGCGCCGGCAGCAACCGCATCGGCAACGTACAGGTGACCATCCGTCTCCAAGCCCGACTTGGCAATGAAGACATCACCCGCATCCACTTCCCGGCTGTCCCAGCGAACAGGCCCGAGGGCGCGCGCGTCGGCCGGCAATGCCGTGGCAAGCTGTAGATTGTCGCGAGCCTGCAGGAACCGCTGCAGGTCAGTCCAGGTTGCAGTCCCGGGCGACATCAATCAACGTAGCTACTCGCCGTCGTCCTCGGGGGAACGAAACACGGACACGATGCCCACAATGATGAGGAGCACTAGGATCACCGCCGCGGCAAACACCAAGAGTGAAACAGGCCCGAGGAAGGGCAACTCCACGTCCGGCAAATTCAACCCCGAAAGGAACGTGGGCTGGAATCCGGATGGCGCCACGGCCTGTGGCGTGGGCTGCGGTGCTGCGGGTTCGCCTTCTTCGGGAACAGGGGTGGGTTCAACTGGTGTTTCGGATTCCGCCTCCGGTGCCGGATCTTCGGCTTCAGGTGCTTCGGCCTCGGTTTCGGCGGGTGCCTGAGCGGACTCCTGGGCCGAAGCCTCCGCCGTCTCCTGGGTGGGAGCAGGTTCGGTCTCAACGGGAATCGCGATAGGCCGGGCGATGGGTACCAGTGGCTGGGGCGACAACTCCGTGTACGAGCCCCAGGTTTCGAAGGAAAAACCCAGATCAACCGAACGGACAACCCAGTCGGTGTCCGTGGCAATGTAGACGTTCTGGCCGTTCGGGCCCGCGTCCATGGACCAGGACTGCTCGGACCAGTTGCCTCCGTCCACCTGCGACTTGAGCCACTGGTCGCCGTTGCCGGTCCATATACCGACTCCGGTGGCGGCGGTTATCAACTGATCGGAGGCGGTCAGGCCAAAGACGGTCGCGATATCCGGAAAGTCCGGAACCCGTTCCCAGGTATCGCCGTCCGCGGTGCGGAACATGCCGGCCCCGACCAGACCGGCGTACAGCCTATTCCTATAGACAGCCAGGGTTCGAATGACCTCGCCGGGTTCAAAGAAGGGGACTCGCTCCCACGCGTCACTGCCGGCGCCCTGGCGATAGACCCCGTCGTGGGTCCCAATGTAGAGATCGTCCCCGAACGCCTTGATGGCCCGCACCCGGCGCGCCGTTTGCGCGCCGGCCGGTTCCAGTGGCAGACCAATGGCATTGATGATCCAGGACTGGCCGTTGTCATAACTCGTGAGAACACCGTCGGAGCGAGTGCCTGCATGAAGAACCGCGAAGCCGTTGGCCTCCTGCGAGTACAGGATGCCGACCCCGCTGCCCACACTCAACCAGTCCTGAAAGCCGGTCAGCTCGGCGAAGCTGGTTCCTCCATCCTGGCTTCTGAACAGGAGGCCCTGCGCCGCGTCGCCCACGTAAATGATCGCGGGATCGACGATATCGTGCTCCACCGCGGCCAAACTCAGGCCGGACGGAATACCGCGGGCCTGCACCCAGGTCACGCCGCCGTCCTGACTGGTGAACACTCCGCTGTCGCCAGGCGCATTGATGGTGCCAACCGTAATGCGCGCGCCGTCGTTCGGCGCGACGGAAATCGAAATCGGAGCGTTTTCGGACGGAAAGCCGGACGCGGCTTCATCCTGGGCCAACAATGGGGCGGTCCCCACTGGCAGCAACACCGCGGCCAACAGCCAGGCAAGGCCCCAACGGAGAACGGTGGCCGGCAGACATCGGTCGCGGTGGTTCATCGAATGCTTTTCCGTTTGTCCGCGTGTGCTTCAGGGGCCGCAGCCGGATCGCCGATGCCAAACAACCAATGTTGGATTGCGGCATCTTGAACCCGAATGCGCCAGAGGCACTTCAATTATATAGTCCCGCCGCACCGAACAGGTCACATAGACCGAGGCGCCGTTTCAGTTTCGTTGATATGGGTTCCGGGCCGTGTCCTGGGCTGCCTCCGTACCCGCGGGCCTCCGGCGTCGCTTCAGGCCCTGACGCGGGCCCTCAGGCGCACGAAGTGGAGAGCCCCCGCCTCGGTCTTCAGCCCACGCGCCGGGCGGGACCGGGGCTTGAAGCGGCCCAACCAGCCACCGGCCGGTGGGTGGAGGCGGGCACCTTGGGGTTCCCTGGGCTGCGCACCGGTTCGTGCCCGCGTGCCACAGCCGTATCCGCACCGCCGGCGGTCGCTCCCGGGCCAAGCGTCGCAGGACGAGCGGCCGGGGCGAGGCGCAGCCCTGGCAGGCCTGGCATTGCCAGCGCGGGACGCGCAGGCGGCCGAGAACGACCAGGAGGCGGGCATAGAGGGGCAGGGGCTGGGACTGAAGTCCACGGCGAGGGTCCTTTGGGTTGTCGTGACAACACCCATGGTAGGGAGCCCTCGCCGCCTGCGCGTCCGCAACCCATATCAACGAGATTGAAACAGTGCCCATGCAGCCACATATAGATCAGCTGCCCGCACTCATAATGCTGTTTGCCGTATTCCCTTCGCTGGGGTGGGTGTTTGGTCTTGACGGCTTCGGAACGCGCAGCGGTGCGGGCGGCGGCCTTCTGTTCGGCCTGGCGATTGCCACCGCCATCGGCCTGCTCATGCCGAGGCAACCGGCGGACCGATCCCGATCGTCCCGGACGCAGGCGGTCACAGCCCAAATCGATTCCCTGCCTGTACGCCCGCGCCCCCACGGCTGGGACCGGCGCTGGGCCGTTCCTCCGGTCTCCTTCTGAGGTCGCCGACACCGACGCGTAGATGACCCGCAAAGCGTGCCTTCCGGGTCACCAACCGCCCTTGGGCGGTGGTGTATCGCCATCGACTTCCCGTCCGCCCACCGCGGGGCGGTCGTTCGGTTCGACGAGCAACGTCCGCCAAAGCGACGGGTCGTCCCTGACGGCCAAGGCGCGCTCAAACGCATCGGCCGGCACGCGCCCACCCGTCCAGCTCTGCAGAACTTGATCGAGCTGTCGGGCAGGCAAAACGCCGCGCAAAGGCCGCGTCGCGTGTGCGATGTCTGTGTTCTCTTTGCTGCGCTGTTCGGCGCGTACTTCGATTTCAGCCTGCGAGTAGTAGTCGAGCGATATGGATTCCCAACCAGCCAGAGGTCCATCGGAGAGCCATTCGGTGTAACCAACATCGCGAGCTGTTTTGCCCATGACGAGCAAGGTCTCGGCCGCCAGGCGGCCGCTGGTTTTCTGCACGATTCCGACCACCGTTGGAGGGGCAACGGACGGCCACGGAATTCTTGGATCTCCTTCGTATGAGGACCGTTTGCGGGACGGGAGCCTGCGCCGAAGAAGGAAAACCCCTCCTTGAGCGGCTTATGGGAACCCGCTACTCCGGGGACTGAACCCAACCGCTACCACGTTCCCTTGGGCGGGTGGTCGCGCGAGGGCCGCACCTGATCGGTGTCTGCATCGCGGTCCTGCGCTTTGACGAACAGGCTTTGCCAGGTGTCGGGGTTGGCCATTACGGTCACGATTTGTTCGACCGCATCGGCGGGCACACCGCGCCGGTTCCAGTTGGCTTGAACATCATCCAGTTGGGTGGACGTCAATTTCCCGTCCAACACGCTACGCAAGGTGTTGATGTGCCGGAAGTGGTCCAACGGCAGCGTGGCCCAGCCGCCGAGCGCATCGCGTCCGTTCAACCACTCCTCGTAGCCGACTTCATCGGGCCGTTTGCCCATTGCGGCGAGAATGTGATCGGCGCACCTGCCGCACACTCGCTGAACGGCTGCGAGCAAGTGATCCGCACTGGTTTCCGGCCAAGGCATCTTGACGCCGCCCGCGTAGGGACCAGCAGTACGGAAATCGACCAACGACTGCCGTTGCGCCTGCGAGACCTCCGCGTCCAGCATGCGCATCAGCGCGGGGGGCAAATCCTTGATCAATTCTTCGACATCGTGGCGGTGTTCGAAGGGTATGTCCTCGGCAGCCAGCGTAGCCTTCAGGATTTTTTCCAGTGCGCCATGAGTGGCGTACAGGGGCGACCGTGGAAACGGCAACGGACCCACCGACTTGAGCGCTGCGGCCAGGTCGGCGCAACTGCTCTGCAGGAGTTCCTGCACGGAGGGCCAGGGTACTTTCTGTTCCATCTGCGGCAAAGGCTCTCCGTTGGGCTTGAGGCCGTAGCGCTGCACCTGGCCGGCCAAATGGGGCCACGCGACGCGCAGTTCGGCAAATTCCGCGCGCGCGAAGTGGACCAACTGGCTGCGCGGACTGCGTTGCGCGTACAGCTCCGCGCAGAAGGCGGCGATTTGCGCCAGTGCCTCCTCGGCCGCGTCAGCATCGCCGCCGATCACGGCCAGATCGAGGTCCGAACCGGGCCGCCAGCGCCCCGTCGCGCGCGAGCCGAACAGCAGCACCTGCGCGTCGGGCAGGTGCTTTTGCAGTGCGCCGGCCAGCACCAGGGCGCGCGGGTCGGGGCTGCCCTGTCCGTATTCAAAGTTTGTGGCGCGTCCTTCCGGTGACGGACGAGTCGGGACCTCTAGGGACGGGTTGACCATGCCGGCTCCGAATGGCGTTCGCATGGGAGGTTGTGTCGCATTGTACGCGACACGCTCCGATCTCATACCCGAAGTGTCCGTTGCCCATCTGCGTGGAGACCACGCAGCACTCGCCAACCTTCACGATTCGCAATTCCCTGTTTCCCAGGCAGTTCCCTGAACACGGCATCGCCCTGCGTCCAGGACAGCGTATATAATACCAATCCATCATGACTGGATT
>JAAXGZ010000070.1 GCA_012271135.1 Caldilineales bacterium
GCCGGAGTCCACTTCAACAGTCCGATGGTAGTCTTGAGAAAGAACGACGCGAGCAGGGGAGTGAGCACGGCGCAAAGGACGACCACAATTGCCGCCAGCGGCGCCATGTACGACACCATGCGGTCCAGCTGGGTGTTCCCGGCCACGGCAACTACCAGCGCCACCACGAAAATTACAGCCAGGCTGAACAGGAACCACAGCAGCCGCCCGGAGAGCCAGGACCACAGGACGCCTGAAACCACTCCTACAACGAGGGCCGCGACAGTGACTGTCGCACTGTTGAAGGCCGTGTCCACCGGGGCGTGCAGCGGCAGCGAGACCAGCGCCGCGATTACGGCCGCAATGGCTCCGGCGGTAATTCCTGCGAACATTCCGGCACTCCTACTCGGCAAATTCCCTACAACCGGCCCATGCGGGTTCTTCAAGTAGGCCCGGGCATGATTATATCCAACGGTTAGAAGGGAATATGAACGCCGCTGACCTGCTTCCGGCGCACGGGGCAGAAAAAGAGGCGGGCATGAAGGCCCGCCTCTCGATTGGTGGTGATCTGCTATTCGGGCAGACCGGATGGGAACAATGCCCAGCCGGTCCGGGACTACAGGGCGATGGCGTAGCAGGCGCGGCGTGGGTCGGCGCCTGTGCTGAGGTGTCCGGTCTCGGGATCTCGCACCGACACCGTGGCACCCATGCCGCAGTCCACCGCCCTGGCGATCTGGTGCCCCAGGGCCCTCAGCTCCTCCGCCGTTGTCTCCGGAATAGCCTGCTCCAGGTCTGAGCGGCCCGGGTGATAGACGTGCGGGTAGAAGGAGTTGACGTTGCTCATGGTGGCGAAGCGAGGCGCTTCCACCGCCTGCTGCGGGTCCATGCCGAACACCAAGACGTTCAGCATCAGCTGGATGTTGGCCTGGGCCTGATTGTCACCGCCGGGACAGCCTACGGTCATGACCGGCTGACCGTTCCTGCTGATGATGTAGTTGATCAGGGTGGTGCGCGGGCGTTTTCCGGGCTCGACGATGTTGGGGTGTCCCTCCTCGTTGTTGAACATTTCGATCCGGGTGCTCAGCGCGCATCCCAGATCGGGGAAGAACACCGACTTGGCGAAAGCGCCGCCGCTGATGGTGCCGCAGACCATGTTGCCCTGCTTGTCCAGGACCGACACGTGGGTCGTGCCATCCCTTGCGGATGTGTCCACGGTCTCCGGATCGGACGCGGACGGGAGGCCATTGTTGCCGTGGGCGTTGCCGGGGCCGCGGGACTTCTTCGAGTAGCGCCAGGGATCGCCGCCCTCCGGCTGCGCGGGATAAGCCCTGGAGGGATCGATCAACCTGGCCCTTTCAGCGGCGTATTCCTTGGATAGCAGGCCGTCGATGGGAATGGTGGAGAAATCCGGATCGCCGTAGTGGGCCTCGCGGTCCCCGAAGGCCAGCTTGATGGCCTCGATGACCGTGTGGATGTACTGTGGGCTGTTGTGGCCCATGGCCTTGAGGTCAAAGCTCTCCAGCATGTTCAAGGTCTGCATGAGAACCGGTCCCTGGGTCCAGGTGTCCTGTCCATGAATTTCGTGGCCACGGAAGGTGGTCCCGACCGGCGTCTCGTACTTGGACCGGTAGCCAGCCAGATCTTCCATGGTGATAATGCCGCCAACGCTGGCCGCTGAGTCGGCGATCAGCCGGGCGACCGGGCCGTGGTAGAACACGTCCCTAGCCCTTTGCAGTCCCTCCCCCCTCGTCCCCTGGCGGCCGTTTCCGGGTGCGGAAAGCATGGATCGCAGGGTGTTGGCCAGCCCCGGCTGCACCAGGAGGCTCCCGGCCTCAGGCACTCGCCGGTTGTGGTAGAACACATCCCAACCGCCAGGCGAGTACAGATCAAACTGCTGCGCCGTGGAGGCGGAATCCAGGCGGTTGAGCATGTACTCGTAGTTGGGGATGCCGTCAGAGGCGTAGGAGATCGCCGGCGCCAGGAGTTCGTCGATGGTCCTGGTACCGTACCGTTCGGCCAGCGA
The DNA here is from genome assembly GCA_012271135.1 of Caldilineales bacterium. Lineage (GTDB taxonomy): Bacteria > Chloroflexota > Anaerolineae > Caldilineales > Caldilineaceae > Bin34. Next base: position 2,003 of record JAAXGZ010000070.1, read on the forward strand.
GATGAAGGCGTGGACCACCCCGGGCAGGGTGAAGGACAGGTGGGACTGGGGATGCCCTGGGCCCGTGGCGATGCGGTCCAACCCCTGGGACCTGTAGAAAGCTGCCGTGGCCTTGCCCGGCGCGGTGCCCTGCCCGCTGAGGGAAAGCACGTCTCCGGTCTTGGCGTCATGGAGCATGAACACGCCCTCGGCGGCCAGGGAGTAGGACGCGATGGGCTCCACCACCGCTGCGGCGAACCCGGCAGCCACCAGTGCGTCGAAGGCGTTGCCGCCGTTGAGCAACACGCGGGCGCCCGCCATGGAGGTCAGGTAGTGGCCACTGGATATCACGCCCTGGGTGGAGCGGATCACCGGCCTCCCCGTGATTTGCTGAGTAATATTGCCCTGTTCAGTGTTTACGGCAGTCTGCTGGCTGACCATACGTTCTCCTGCAAAGTCGAAATGCTCGAGCTTCTCCGCGGCTCCATCGCCCGGAGCGTTTCCCATCCAGATCGTCTCCGGCCTGCCGGGGATCCAATGGGGAGGCTATTGTTCCTCAATCACGGCATCCCTGCCCGGGTAGGCAATGACGCCCTCACCGTCGACCAGGTGAGCGGGCATGAAGTACTCCCGGGTATCCGGCCCGCCAAACCCGGGGATGAACGACTGCACCACTCCCTCCGATTCCAGGGCGGCGCGGACGATCTGCTTGTTGAAATTGCTGATGTCATCGCGGGACAGGAATTCGTCCACCGGCAGCCAGAGGCACTCTTGTATCTCGTCGGCCTGCATGGTGATCTCGCGGCTTAACGGCCGCAACCTGCTGACAAAGTAGATGTCCGACTTTCCATAGCGATACCCATGCCAGTGCCGGAAGCATGCTATGGCCTCGAATTCCGCCTGAACGCCGGTTTCCTCCAGCACTTCGCGCTCCACCGCCTCGGCCAGGTTTTCGTTGGGGTGCAGCGCTCCCCCTGGCAGCTTCAGGGTTGGCGGACGCCCCGCCACGCCGTAGATTTCACGCACCACCAGCAGCTCACGCTCGGGAGTGAGCACCACGCCGCCGATGCCGATGTAATGGGTGGCGAAGTGCGGCACCCAGGCACCGTCCTGCAGGATGGTGGTGAGCATCAGGTATTCTTCCGAGCTGTGATGGAAAGTGAATCCCTGGTTAACAGCCTCGGGAATCAGGACAGA
>JAAXGZ010000133.1 GCA_012271135.1 Caldilineales bacterium
CCGTATGTCTGCCGCTCCCTATTCCCCAGGTAAAGGTAGCGCACGTCGTATTTCTCGAGCAGCTGCCTGACCTCGCCCGGGTCCTGCGATGTGTAAATGGACGACACGTCCTCGGCGCGGCCGGCGAGGGGTTCGGACGACCCTCTCCATTGCAACTCGTGGCCGACCCACCCCAGGACGGTGGGGAATCCTGTGCTGGCTGATACGTTGCTGAACCTGCTGTAATCGTCGCCGATGGCCTCTACGATGCGGCCCCGTGGAGCCTCGTCCCGGAGCCAGGCGATGGCCGCGTACTCCGCCGGGTCCTCCACCTTCAGGTAGGCGAGTCCGTCCAGGGTGCGGCCTCCGTAGGGTGCGCCGTAAGCGCCTCCCCGGTCCAGCGCGGCCCCCAGAGTGTAATAGAACGAACCCATCAGCAAAAGCGCAAGAAACGCGCCTCCTCCCCACTTCCCGGCCAGGCAGGCCCAGTACCGCCATGGAGGACGGAATTCCGCGCCGTATCTCCTGGACCACAGCACGTATACGGCGAATGTTGCCGCAACCCCCAGCAGCAGCCACGCCTGGTAGTAGACCTTGAACACCGTGTTCATCCTTCGCCACGGTCCGCTGAAGGCGTCTACTATGTGGAACAGGTCCGCCACCATCACCAGGAAGAGACCCAGGGCCATTAGCAGCAATACGAAAGATGAGGCAAATTCCCCATCTCGCCGCGCCCGGGCGGCGGCCACGTAGGCCGCCAGACCAACTAGGATGGCTCCGGGCAACGCCAACGTCAGGCGGCGGCCCAGGTCATCCAGGGCGGCGCCGGCGCCGTGGACGACGATGGTGAACTGTAAGGCCGTTGCCACCCAGATCCCGAGAGGCGCTGCCGCAATCACCAGGGCCACGACCGCCAGTGGTGCGTCCGTAGCCTCCGGCCGCGGCGTGCCGCGCAGCTTGTGCGCCAGCAGCGCCAGGGTAGGCAGGATGAACAATCCCAGGACGATGAACAGGTGGAACGGATTGGTGGCCACCTCTCGCAGGGGTAGCACCCCGTCCGTTTGGCCGCTGAAGGCAAAGTACGCCGGAGCGAACAACGCCACGGACAGCAGGAAGATGGGCAGGAATACGGACGCCCCGGCACTGACGGCAGGGAGCAGGGAATCGGGGTAATCCCTGCAGCCCCTGAGAGTAAGCGCGGCCGCCAACAGCGCCATGAACGTGGCAAAGTCCCAGAAGTTGATAAAGGCCAGCGCCCCTCCTGCCAGGGCAACCGATACGGCCTGTGCCGGGTTGCGCCTTAACCAGGCCATTTCCAGCTTGTCGCCGGAGGCGCAGATGTTCAGCGTAAGCGCCATGGCCAACAGCAGGAATGGAATGGCCAGCACGTGGGCGTGCAGGTCCCCCAGCAGGAAGCTGAAGGCCGGGAACTCGGTGATGGTGTAGTCCATGGTGGCGCCGTCGGCGGAAGTGTTGATGATCCGTGTGCTGCGAAACCACCACCAGAAATCACCGGAGAATACCCCCCCTTGGGCGGGCTGTGCCTCCATTCCTTCGATGCCCACCCAATCCCAGAACCCCGGCCCGCCCCAGCCGCGGATGCGCACGAACTCCAGGGCTCCGGCCAGGTTTCCCGCCAGCAGGATCACGGCCGGAGCAGCAGCGCCCAGCCTCATTGCCCACCGCATCCCGCCGCCACTCAGCCGCACCAGGTTGTGGAGCAGGCCGAAGGCAACTATGCCCGCCAGTGCCGGGAGAGTGGCCACGCCCAGGTTGTAGCCGACCGATGTCACCACGCCGCTCATCTTGGCCAAGGTGGCGACTATGATGTGGCCAAAATAGTAGTAGCTGATGGAGTGGCCGGAGAGCCAGGCGTCCTCTGCCGGAAAGTACCGCGCCTGGTGGACGGCATTCACCAACATGAAGTCCATGGGCTTTTCGGTGTGAGTAATTCCCGGGGAGCCGGAAACCACCAGGGCCCAGGCTACGAACATCAGCAGGAAAACCAGCTCCCCTACCAGGAGGACGGGCCATCGTCGACGCAGAAATCCCTGCAGTTCCTGCCTGTGACGTCCGGCGAACCACATTGAGGCCGCGATGATGCAGAGGGCGGTGATCCAGATGGTCAGTGCGGTGTTGGGCAACAGTCGTGTCAAGCCAAACACCCAGACCAGGTAGCAAAGGACCAGCAATGCGGCAGGCTTGGCCAGCGTCAGGCCGCGGTCGGGGAGAAATCTGAAAAGCTGGAAAGCCCAGGGGAGCGCCGCTACTCCCAGCAACTGAATTGTCAAGTACCACAGAACTGCGTCGACCATCGGTCACCCGATAGCGCGGAACAGGGGAGAGGGGAGGAACGGGTCAGGGAACCGGCTCAAGCAGGGCATCCACGAAATCATCTGCGTCAAAGGGCGCGAAGTCGGCCATGCCCTCGCCGGTACCGATGAACAGGATCGGCACCTGCAACTCCTGGCGGATGGCGAGTACGATACCGCCCCTGGCGGTGCCATCCAGCTTGGCGAGGAAGATGCCGGTGCAGTCCACCGCGTCCCGGAAGGACTTTGCTTGGGCCAACCCGTTGTGCCCCGTCGTGGCGTCAAGGGTGAGGATCACCTCATGGGGCGCTGCCGGGTCCTGTCGTCTCAAGACTCGATGAATCTTGCGCAGCTCCTCCATCAGGTTGGACTTGGTGTGGAGTCGCCCGGCCGTGTCTATGATCAAGACGTCGGCGCCGCGGGCTTTGCTGGCCTGGAAGGCATCGTAGGCGACGGCCCCGGGATCGGCGCCTGCGGCGTGGCGGATGACGTCAACGCCCACCCGGTCGCCCAGGATCTCCAGCTGCTCGGCAGCGGCGGCGCGGAAGGTGTCGGCGGCTCCCAACAAGACCTTTTTGCCGGACTCGGTGAAATGGTGCGCCAGCTTGCCGATGCTGGTGGTTTTTCCCACTCCGTTTACGCCCACCATGAGTATCACATAGGGTTTCGCCGTCCCGTCGTCTACCGGCAGGAATGGCTCGAAGTCCGAAGACAGGTCGCTGGTCAGCGCCTGCTTCAATGCATCCGTCACCGCGCCGGGAGAATCCAGCTGTCCAGAGTTGACCTGTTCTTTAAGCCGGCCGACTATTCTGAGGGATGTCTCTACCCCCACGTCCGAAGAAATGAGTATCTCCTCGATTTCATCCCAGACCGCTTCGTCCAGGCGAGGTGAACGCAACAGTCCCGCGATGCGGCCGAACCATCGTTCCCGGCTGGGCTTTACCGCCTGTTCCGTGGACTTCCTTTCTTGCTGTCGGTTGCGTTGAAACAGTCTCAGCATGCTGCCTGCCTGATTGAGCAGCTTATATTGAACGTCCCTGCCCGCACACCCGGGAATGGCAGGCTCATGGCTCTCTCTGTCCCCGCTTGGGACTCTCGCCGGGTAACTGCCAGTGAAGGTTGCCGGACCGGAGCAGTACCAAGGCATCTTCTGCGGCGGCTTTCTCGGCGTCCGACTTTCTGCCGCCCTGGCCGCGGCCGATCACCCGTTCCCCGACCACTGCCTCTACGCTGAATACGGGGTTGTGGTCGGGGCCGTCGCGCCCGACCGGCCTGTAGGCCGGGGCCGGTATTCCTTGCGCCTGTAGCAACTCTTGAAGTTGCGACTTGGGGTTCTCGGGAGGAGCGCCCAGCCGGGAGATGTCCGCCAGTTCCGCGGCCATGTGCCGGTACACGAACTCCCTGGCGGCCCCGAATCCCTGGTCGAGGTAGACTGCGGCGATCACGGCCTCGAAGGTCGCCGCCAGAACCGAGTCCTGGTCCCGACCCCCGGACGCTTCGACTCCGTGGCCGACCTTCAGCATCTCTCCCAAGCGCAGCCGCCGGGCCACTCCCGCCAGCACCTTACCGCTCACCAGGGACGAACGCGCCTTTGTCAGCTGTCCCTCGTCCGCAT
>JAAXGZ010000061.1 GCA_012271135.1 Caldilineales bacterium
GTCAGGTAGTGGCCTTCGTCCATGGCTGCGTCGCCGCCGCCGACCACCACCACATCCTGGCCCCGGAAGAAGTTGCCGTCGCAGACCGCGCAGTAGGACACGCCGCGGCCGGAGAACTCGTCCTCCCCCGGCACGCCCAGCTTGTTGTGTGAGCCGCCGGTGGCAATGATCAGGCTTTTGGCGGTGAGGGTGCGATCATCGGTGTGCACGGTCTTCACCGGCTCGTCGGCGCGCTCGATGCCCTGCACCTCGGCGTAGTCGATTTCAGCGCCGAACCGGGTGGTCTGCTGCTCCATCCACATCGCCAGTTCCTGGCCTTTCACGCCCTCGGGGAAGCCGGGATAGTTCTCGATCTCGTCGGTGATCAGCAGCTGCCCGCCCGGGCCCAGCTGCTCCACGATCAGCGTCTTGAGCATGGCGCGAGTGGTGTAGAGACCGGCGGAGAGTCCGGCGGCGCCGGCGCCCAGGATGATCACATCGTAGTCCGTTTCGGGTGTCGTCATGTATCTGCCCTTCCTATGATTTTGGCTGTTGGTCCTTTCATGTTACCGTTTCGGCTCATTGCGTGCATGGCGCCACCGGGCCAAGGCAATCGCATTTTAACTTTCTTTGCGTCCGGCAACCCACACTGCCGGAAAATACCCGCCATTCCCGCGGAAGCGGGAATGACGAAAATGGATGCCGTGAGGCCGATATTTTCAAATTGACGACACTCCCCAGGGTGAATTGACATGCCCTGGAATCCAGGGACCATGCGACACTCCCTCAGCGCCAATCGAGCTATCCCTGCAGCACTCCCTCGGCGGCTGCGCTCTCCCTCACGTACTGCACCGTTCGCGCCAGGCCCTCGGCCAGCGGGGTCCGGGCAACCCAGCCCAGTTCCTCCTGCGCACGTGTGCAATCCAGGCTGATGCGATAGACGTCACCGGTGCGGGTAGGGCCGTGGTCCGCCTCCCAGCGGTACCCGGTGATGTCTCTCAGCATCCCGAACAGTTCGTTCACGCTGGTCAGTTCGCCGCTGGCAATGTTGAAAGATTGGCGGTGGCCGCGATGAATGGCGGCCATGTTCGCCTCGACCACGTCGTCCACGGAGACGAAGTCCCGCGCCTGGTTTCCGTCCCCGAAAATTCGGGGGCGGTGGCCGGTCAGCATGGCCAGGATGAATATGGCCACGACGCCCGCCTCGCCGTGCGGGTCCTGTCGTGGGCCGTAAACATTGCCGTAGCGCAGGGTGGTGTAGTTCAGGCGGTGCTGCCTGCCGTAATAGTCCAGGTACTGCTCGGCCATGTACTTGGACATGCCGTAGGGCGAAATCGGCTCGACCCGCGCGTCGTCAGGACAGGGCACTTCCTCCGGGTCGCCGTACAGGGCGCCACCGGTGGAGGAAAAGATGATCTTGTGGACTCCGGTGCGCCGCGACACCTCCAGGAGGCGAAGCGTGCCCAGCACGTTGACCTCGTTGTCCAGTATGGGGTCCTGCACCGATTTCGGCACGCTGGACTGGGCCGCCAGGTGGAAGACCAGGTCCGGGCTTTCCCGCTTGAATACGTCCAGCAGCGTGGGATTGGTGATGCTCAGGTGGTGGAAGGTGGCCTCGTGGTTGAGGTTTTTCAGCTTTCCCGTTTTCAGATCGTCAACGATGATCACCCGGTAGCCATCGTCCACCAGCCTGTCGACCAGGTGTGAGCCGATAAACCCGGCCCCGCCGGTTACCAACGCCGACCTCCGGTAAGCCATGCCATCCGCTCCTGGCAGGTTGGGTTAGTGCGGGACCCTCATCGGGACGGGGTTTCTGCCTTCCGCAAAAACTCCGGCTCAAGGCCGGAGATACCTGCGTTCATGATAACCCCGTGTGGCGCCCAGCACAACGTCCCTGACGGGCAGGCCGGTGGCCGAGGCGCTGCCAACCCGCTCATGGTGGGTCCGCGAATCACCGCTTGGAGGAGCAGCATTCCTCATCTAACCCAGGACTAGCGACAATCTCAGGACAGGCTACCGGCGATGGGCGAGATTCCTTGTAATTGCCCGTCCAACAGCATTCCGGCAACCTGGTCATACCATGCCGTCAGATCACCCACCGAGTACCTGGCGTTGGCCGGGCTGGGGTTAGGCACTACGAAGACGCTGGAGATTCCGACCCGATCCTTCTGAAACCCCAGCTCAGGAGATCCCCCCTCACCGCCGGCGTATTTCAGGTAAGACTTGTATGCCATCAACCCGTGAAAGCAGACCAGCCGGGGTTGGAAGTAAAGCAGCCTCTCTCGGAGCGCAGGCGCCCATTGGCGGTAATCGGCGGCCTTCAGAGCGTTGCCCTGCGGTGTAGGACGCTTGACCACATCAGTGAAACCGATGCCATATTCCAGCAGCATGGAGTCGTCGGCGGGGGTGCACTCCCGGCCCAGCGCAGCGGGAAGCAGCGCCGAGCGGTTGAAGGCGGGCCAGAAGCGGTTGCGTGGATTGGCGAAGTAATGGCCCTCCCTGGCAGAATATTCCGACGGGTTCAGACCAACGAAGACCAGGGCCAGACCCGGAGCCAGCAGGTCGGGCAGTGTACCAAGTTCCGGGGAACTGTCCAGGTCCGGCATACTCGTGTTACAGCTCCTCAAAACCGAACAGGCGCGCTCCGTTCTCTCCCAGGATCAAACGGCGGTCCTGCTCCGCCAAGGGCAGTCCGGCCACTTCCGCCAACGGCCGCGACGGCGACATCAGCGGGAAGTCCGTGGCGAACAAGATACGCTCAGCCCCGACCAACGAGGCTACGGTTGGGTAGACTTCGGGCCTGTAGAGGAAGGGCGACGCCGCTGAATCAAAGTAGACGTTGGACAGCGCGGCGCTCACCTCCGGCATCAGCGAATAGAACGGCAACCCTCCACCCCAGTGGGCGCAAATGATCACATTATCCGGGAAGTTCCGGATAAAACGCCATATCCTGTCGGGCGTGGTCACTCCCTTACCGGGATACAGGTGGCCCGCAGGTTCGGAGCAATGGACCAGCACGGGCAGAGACAGCTCGCGGGCCAGGTCCATCACCGGCGCCATGGTGGCCAGGTCAGTGATGTCCACATCCTGGGTGTCGGGATGGATTTCCCCGATGCCCCGCAGCCCGGCCTTGGCGCAACGCTTTGCCTCCGCCACGGCGGCGTCGCCCCAATCGGGGTTGACGGACGCAAACCCCGTCAGCCGGCATGGATTGGCGCGAACCGCCTCGATGATGTAGTCATTGGCCTCCACGGCCACATCGTAGTCGCTCCAGCCCATACCCATGACCACGGCGCGGTCAACGCCGTCCCGCTCCATCGCCTCCAGCAGTTGGGGAGCGTCGGCGATGCGGGTGGAAGGACTGGCCAGGATTTCGGCGAAGGTGGCGTCTTTGGTGGCCAGCTCCTCGCGGCGCTTTGCAAAGGAGGGCGGAAGAATGTGGCAGTGGGAGTCTACTATCATTGCTGACTGGGGAATTCGGAACGATTAATGTGGAATTCTGTCCTATTCCCAACTCCTCATTCCGCATTCCTCATCATTCCCTAGTGGTCGCGACCGTTGTCGCTGAACTCGTTGTCGCTGTAGACGGCGGTCTCCCGGCCTTGGAACACGTGGACGACGAAATTGTTCCGGATTATGCCCACCGCATCGGCGATATCCTCGTCCACGGAGTCCATGATCTCCTGGATGGCCTGCTGGGTCAGGCTCTCGTCCACTGCCAGTGACACGTGGACCATCTCGGCTGTGAAATGGATGTCGACCCGACCCACCGTGCGGTCGAACTCGACGATGTTGTAGGCCTCCGAAAACGGAGTTCGCACTTCGCGCTCAAATGTGAAATCGGCCATTATTGAACAGGCTCACGTCAACGGATTTTTCTCAGGGCCTAACTTGGCCGTTTCCCATTATGACCCACTTGTATGAGGTAAGTTCACGCAGACCCATGGGCCCGCGGGCATGCATCTTCTGGGTGCTGATGCCAACCTCCGCACCCAGGCCGAACTGTGCGCCATCAGTAAACTGTGTGCTGGCGTTTACATACACCGCCGCCGCGTCCACCTCATCCAGGAATCGCATGGCTGCCGAGTAGTCCTCGGTGATTATAGCCTCCGAGTGGCCCGACCCGTAGGTCTCAATGTGCTCCAGCGCTTCGTCCATGGTATCCACCACCTTGACCGCGGCCGTCAGGGACAGGAATTCCCGGCCCCAGTCCTCTTCCTGGGCGGGCTGCGCGTTGATGCCGGCTCCGGGGCCCAGGATGCTGAGGGCGCGGCTGTCGCAGTGCAACTCCACGCCCGAGGCGGCCAACCCGGCGGCGATGCGGGGCAGCCCGTCGGCGGCCACTGCCGAATGCACCAGCAGCGTGTCCAGGGCGTTGCAGATGGTAGGTCGGCGCACCTTGGCATTCAGGGTCACGTTCGCGGCCATATCGAGGTCTGCGGCGCGGTCAACATAGGTGTGGCAGACACCCACGCCACCGGTGACCGCTGGCATGGTCGCATTCTCCCCGACGAAACGCACCAGCCCTTCACCGCCCCGCGGCACTACCAGGTCGATGTACTGGCGCATCTTGAGCATCGCGTCCACCAGATTCCTGTCAGGATTGTCCACGAACTGCACGGCGCCTTCCGGGGCCCCGGCGCCGGTTAACGCACGCCGGATCAGCCTGACGAGTTCCGAGTTGGAGCGCAGGGCCTCCTTGCCCCCCCGCAGGATGCACGAGTTGCCCGATTTGAAGCACAGGCCGAATATGTCCACAGTCACGTTGGGACGACTCTCGTAGATGCTGGCGATGACCCCCAGTGGAATGCGGCGCCGGCCGGCCACCATGCCGTTTGGCAATGTTGCCATCTCCATGGCCTCACCCACGGGATCCGGCAGCGATGCGACCTTGCGCTGCTCCTCTGCGGTGCCCCGCAGGCGGTCGGGGGTCAGCAGCAGCCGGTCGATCATCGCCTCGCTGAGCCCATTGGCACGGGCCTCGGCACAGTCATCGGCGTTGGCTTGCAGCAGGGCCTCGTTGTCGCTTTCCAGCAGCGAGGCCAGGTTGTGCAGCGTCTGGTTCTTGACCCCGGAGGACAGCCTCGCCACCTGTCGCGCCGCGCTGCGGGCAGCCTGGCCGATGTTCAGTAGGTCTTCCACGGTTCTGGTAGTCATGGCGGCCTATCCAGTTGGTTATGAATTAAGCACTGATTCGCCAAACTAGAGTTTTTCCCACTTCTATGCTTATTCCGGCTTGACGTAATATCTGAGCGAGAAGGGTTCGGCTAATATCCGATCGATGAGGATTCGGGATGCTCACCTTGAATGGACCCTTTTCCATGTACCCATGCCGACCCCCTGGATACGGGCCATTGAAGCCCATCCGTCTGAGATAATTCACTAGGTTCCTCCTGTTTATGGGTCCAAAGGCGGGCATTAGACGGTCTTAACTCTTTCTGCGAGATTCATCGATGGAAGCACTGGAATCTCATGCCCCCGTTCTATTCCGAGGATTATCCAGCCCTCCAAGACTTCCTTGAGTTCCTGACGGCACTCTTCGAGTGTATCGGCGTTGGCCCATACCCCTTGGAACCCGTAGATATCGCCGTAGTAGGTCCCGTCTTCAACAAAAATCACGAAAACGGCATCCCGCATGGCTATCTCAATGTATTCGGCCAGCACTTCCGCCGATGGCACTGACGGCAATATTACTCCCAATTCGGCTTCCTCNNTAGTCTCCGGTCAAATTAGGTTACCTTACAGCAGCACCAGGTTGTTGCGGTGGACGATCTCCTCGCCGTAGTGGTAGCCGAGAGTTTCCTCTATCTCGCCGGAACGAAGTCCTCGGATGCGTTCAATATCCGCGGACCCGTAATTGGTTATGCCACAGGCAATGGGGCTGCCGGACCCATCGGTTATATAGACGGTGTCGCCCCGGGCGAAGTCGCCGTCCGTCCGGCGCACACCGGCAGGGAGGAGGCTCCTGTTGTGCTCCCTGAGAGCCTCCACGGCGCCGCCGTCGACAATCACCTGGCCCCTCTGAGAGATGCCGCTCAGCATCCACCGCTTGCGGGCCTCCAACTTTTCCTCTGCGGGTTGGAAGAATGTGCCAACGGCTTCCCCATGCGCCGCGCGTAGTGCCACGCCATCCTCACGGCCGTGGGCCATGACCATGGGAATGCCCGACGTGGTCACGAGGCGGGCCGCCTCCAGCTTTGTTGGCATTCCTCCCCGGGCCCAAGGCTGCCGGTGGCGGCCTGCCATCCCCTCGATTTCCCGGTCGATGCGCTCGACCCTGGGTATCAGGGTTGCCGAGGGGTCCACCCGGGGATCGGCCGTGTAGAGTCCGTCGATATCGGTCAGGATCAGCAGCAGGTCGGCGTCCACCAAGTTGGCCACCAGCGCCGACAGCCGGTCGTTGTCGCCAAACACCGAGCCGATCTCGTCCACGGCCACCACGTCGTTCTCGTTCAACAGCGGCACCACCCCCAGTTCCAGGAGCCCCTGCAGCGTGTTGCGGACGTTCAGGTAGGACTGGCGGTTCGACAGGTCGGCGGTGGTGAGCAGCGCCTGGGCCACTGTGACACCGTGTCCGGCGAACTGTTCGTGATAGATCTGCATCAGCCGGCCCTGTCCCACGGCCGCGGCCACCTGACGGGAGCGAATGTCGCGGGAAACGGGGCCCTGCCGGCCCAATGCCATCCGTCCGGCGGCAATGGCGCCGGAGGTCACCAGCAGCACCTCCGCCCCCTCCTCGCGCAGCCGGCAGATCTGGCGGACGATGCTGCCGAGAACATCCAGGTTAACCCCGGCGGTGTCGGAACCGCCCCCTGACAGGATGGCAGTTCCCGCCTTGATCACGATACGCCGGTACAGGACAGGGGAGGTGAACACAAAATGTCCCTCAACGTTGGACGGGGATGCCGTGGGAGTATGGCTGGTAAGGGACATTCAGATAACACACCAGGGAGAGGATTGGCTATTCCGCCGAAGGGTATGGCCTACACGATTTCGCCATGCGATTATACACCGCTGACCCCAGTGTCCGTATGCGTGGCTTTGCTTTCGTCTGCTATTATCTATAAGTACCATTCGAACGATTGCCTGACAGGCACGAGGCGATTCATGCTCTCCCGAGCCTCAAAGAAAGCCCCGCCGTTCCTGCCCTATCGTAGGATATTGCCCGAGGGCTTCGTTTGCCCCGGGCCCGAATATCTCAGAGAGGATATGCTGCAAGCCGAGCCCGTCGCCCAGTCCGACCAGATTTTGCGTGCGCATTTCGCTGACCAGCCACATACCCTCATCGACTCGGGAGGATTCGTCTTCTACGACCCGAACGACCTCGTCCGTGGCAGGGTGCGGCCCGACGTTTATATCGTATTCGGCGTGGATACCGTCTCCGTAAGGCAGAGGGACGGTTACGTAATCCACGAGGCGGGCAAGCCACCGGATTTTGCCCTCGAGGTCGCGTCAGGCAGTACACGCCGCGTTGATACGGGCCCCAAGAGGTCCCTCTATGCACAGATCGGCATCGGTGAATACTGGCGTTTCGACCCGACCGGGGGAGACTTCTATGGCTACGCCCTGGCGGGGGACCTGTTGGTGGATGGCTCGTATCTGCCCGTGGACCTGTCCCTGGAGCAGGATGGCATGTCGTGGGGGTACAGTCCGGTGCTGGACCTGTGCCTCTGCGCCAGTAATGGGCGGCTGATATTCTACGATCGCAAGAGTGGCCAATACCTGAACAACATGGCAGAGGAACGTGCGGCCAGGCTAGCGGCTGATGCCGGCAGGTTAGCGGCTGAAGCGGAAGTGGCCAGGCTTGAGGAGGAACTCCGTCGATTGAGAGGCGCGTAGTCTGCCCTCAAGCGCCAAATCGCCCGACCCATTTACACCTGAATCGGTATTCTCCCGGGACTACGCTGGTTTCAGGGACGTAAACACCTCAACAAGCAAATTTGGCGACACTATCCCGAAGCTGCGCAACTTCCTTGACCTGCCGGCGGGAGGTTAAAATAACCGACGGCACCCATGACTGGAATCATCTCTGCCCGTGAAGCGATTAGCCCTATCACAGTGATCTTTACGACTGGCGCCCTCCTCAGGGGGTTGGCAACAGAACCAACCCCCGTATTGGCGTGTCCTCATCCCGCCAGGGGAGGGAACTCGCCACGACTGCGCCGGTTTGCCCCGGAACAAGATCGACGAATGCGCTGGAACGGTACATGTCTCTGAACGGAATCCTGGAACTCCTGGAGGGGCATCCGGAATACTGCGATAGCCTGGAGCAGGCCGCATCAGGCGGGGCGCCCGAGGTTACCGTCCGGCAGGGCGCCCGGGCGACGTTCATCGCCTCTCTGACACGGAGGGCAAAAGCGCCCACCCTGGTGATCACGCCCCGTCCCGAGGATGCCCGCCGCCTTCACGACCAGTTGCTGAGCTGGCTGGGCGAGGATTCGGAGGTCCACCTCCTGCCCGAACCGGAAGTGCTGCCTTTCGAGCGCCTGGCCGTGGACGGGAACACCAGCAACCAGCGCCTGGCAACCCTGGCTGCCCTGGCATCGGCCCGAGATGCACACAGCCAGGATTCCACCGCGGACGGCTGCCGCCAGGCGCCTGTGGTTGTCTGCTCCATTGGATCGGCGCTGCTGTACACCGCTCCTCCCGACCTGATGGGAGGGCGGCTGACCGCGTCAGGGGAGTCTCGCGTCTGGCAGGCCGGAGACAGGGTGCGTCTGGACTCGGTACTTGCCCAGTGGGTACAGCTGGGGTACCGCAATGAGCCAGTAGTGGACACTCCCGGCTCTTTCAGTCACCGCGGAGGCATCCTGGACATCTACCCGCCCGATTGTGACCTGCCCCTGCGCATCGAGTTATTCGACGATGAAATCGATACGATTCGTCGCTTCGACCCGCTGACGCAGCGTTCCGTAGGCTCCGCCAGCGAGGTCCGGCTCATTCCGGCCCGGGAACAACTGCCCGAGATGTCTGGGGCGGAGGTCCTGGCATCACGCGCCGCCCAAATGGACCTGTCCGGCTGCAACGAGGTGGTACGCGAGAGGATCGAGGAGGAGTTGCAATCGTTGACGGGACTGGGCGGGCCCGAATTCAATCCTGAGAGTTTGTCCTTTTACAGCGGCCTCATCAATCGCACACCGCTGCTGGACTACCTGGGTCCGGAGGCCACGGTGGTGCTGGAACGCAGCGGCCGGGTGGAGGCTGAGGCCTCGGAGCTGGAGGAACGTTTCCAACGGATGCGATCAGCCCGCGAGGAGCGAGGCGAGCTCCCGGTCAACTTCCCGTCACCCTGCATGCCCTGGGAGGATTTCACTACGCTGCTGGAGAATCATCGCGTCGTGGAGCTGCAGGCCTGGGTTGGGGAGGAAGACGACCACATCTTCCTCCCGGCTACACCCTACTATGGCCGCCTGGAGCAACTGGCGGCCGACATCAGGCGCCGGCAGGGCGAGGCAATGGCGACGGTGGCGGTAACGCAGCACGCTCGCCGGGTCGCGGAAGTCCTGGAGCAACACGATGTCGCCGTCACCCTGACTGACGCGATGGACGATATTCCGTCTCCAGGCGA
>JAAXGZ010000023.1 GCA_012271135.1 Caldilineales bacterium
CGGTCAAGTCCGGCCTATAAGTCCCATATCAGTCCGTCCACGGTGGGCTGCCAATCCGCCAACCTCGGTGAAAGCCCCCATCGATCCAGCTGGTTGTAAAGGTAAATCCAGGGGGCATCCGCGTGCAGCGTGCGGTAGGCTGACCGGTACAGCTGCCGACGCCGGTCGGGGTCCACGGCGGCCTGGGCCAGGTTCAGGGTCCGGTCCAGCCTTTCGTTGCCATAGCCCAGCCACCAAGGACCTTTTAGGCCTCCGTGGAACTTTTCCCGCAGGGCACGAAACGTACTGATGGGAGAGGAGTCGAAACAGCAGGCGTCATGGATGGCCTTGGTCTTCACCTGCTGGGCATAGGCCGGCCGATCCGCGTGGGTGGCAATCTCCGTCTCGATTCCAATATGGGCGTACTGCTGCGCCAGGAACGATGCCAGTTCCACAGCCTCGTCCGGCAATTCCAAGGGAACATCCAGGACCAGGGACAGGCCCTGGCCCCACCCCGCCTCCGCCAGCAAGGCGCGCGCCTTGCCCGGATCGTGGGGATAGGGCGCGACGGCCGGATCATGCCCCGTGTGCTTGACGGTCAAGGGCCCGGCCAGGGGCAGGGCGGATCCGTGGGTAACCCGATCAATCAGAAGCGACTGGTCGAAGCCGTAGTTGAGCGCCTGCCGCACCCGGGTATCGGTGCAGACCCCCTGCAGCAGGTTGCACATGAAGACGGTGCAGACGTTGCTGGGAGCCGTCCGCAATCGGGTCCGTTCGTCGGCCTCCATGCAGAGTCCCATCTCATGGGTCACCCCCGTGACAATGTCCGTTTCGCCGAGCTGCAGTTGCCGCAACCCCTGCGCGGGGTCGGATTCAACCTTCCAAGCAAGCCGGTCAAATGCGGGTGGCCGGCTCTGCCAATGGTCCCCGTGGGCAACCATGGTCACTGTCCGGCCCGCATCATCGTGCAGCCGATAGGGACCGCTGCCGACGGGATTCTCCAGGACGGCGTCCATGGCAGCGGCCGGCAGGATTGGGATGCTTGCGATCAGGTCCAGCACATCGGCCATCGGTTCCGCGGTGACCAGGCGCACGGCATGGCGATCCACAATCGCGATGACCGCATCACCGAGATAGCTGTGGAAGAGGCCCTCCGTGCCCAGCACCCCGCCCACGTCCGGGGATCGGGCCCGTTCCAGGCTGGCAACCACATCCTCGGCGGCGAGGGTTGTGCCGTCGTGGAACTTCACCCCGGCGCGCAGCGAGAACTCCCAGGTCCGCGCATCCTCCCCCACGTGCCACGACCGGGCCAGACATGGCCGGAATCCGTCGCGGGTCCGTCGGACCAGGGGCTCGAACAGGTTGTTCAGGATGTTGAGGCTGTCGGCATTGTCGTTGACCACGTGGGGGTCCGTGAGTCCCACCTGCGATTGCAGGATGACAAGGCCGTTGGCCATGGGTCCTTCTCCGTGCCCGGTTGCAGAAGCGCAGATTAAGCGGGAATCGTCAGACTCTCGATGTCCCGGGGGTAGTAGGTGATCATGTCAATGCCGTCCTCCGTGACCACGACGGTGTCCGAATGGCGGAAGCCGGCAAATCCCGGGAGGAACAGGCAGGGTTCAACCGTCAGGCAGAAGCCCACCTGGATTTCGGTCTGGTCCCCGAGATCCAAAAACGGCCCTTCGTGGCCCTCAATGCCGATGGCGTGGCCGATATGGGTGCGTGTAAGGTCGTAGAGACCGTTCTCTTCCAGAAATGCATTGACCGCCTTTTCCACATCGCACATCCTGGCGCCGGGTCGGATGGCATCGAAGGCCACGTCCTGCGCCTGCACCTCGAGATCGAAGTACTTCCGATGGTCGTCCGTCAGGGGTTCGATCATCAGTGTGCGTTCCAGTTCGCTGGTATAGCCGCCCACTTCCGCGCCGGCATAGGTCAGGATGACGTCCCCCGGCTTCAGGCGGCGTCCGCCCGCCCGGCGATGGTTGAACGCGGTCTTGGGGCCCGAGGTGAAACTGGCATGGGCGCCTTCGGACCGGCCATAGGGTTCCCAATCCTCCGGCAAGGCCTTGATCATGAACGCGGTGCCGTCGCGACTGGCCCGCTGGGCAACGTCCACTTCCGCGGCTCCGGGTTCGATATGGTCCTGCAGGAAGCCGTGGGTCACGTTTCCGAACATGGCACTCAGCCGAATCAGTTCAATCTCCTCGGCCGACTTGACCGCGCGCATGTCGTCAATCACGTCCCGCACATTCACCAGAGTGGCCTTGGGCACTACCTCGGACAGGTCGGGGCCCCGGTAGCCCATGCCGCCGCCCCAGCCCGAGCTGTCGACACCCAGGCGGCTTTCGGCCAGTCCCTTGTCGCCCAGCAGTTCGGCCAGGTACACCATGGGATGCTTCAGGCCCGGGTATTCCCGATAGACCTTCATCTCCTTGATGTTGGGGTTGCGCACCGGAATGTTCTCTTCCTCCAGGTGGGGCACCAACAGGGCCAGTTCCCCCCGCAAGGGCACCACGAGCACCACCGGACGCTCCGTGGCCAGATGGTGGAAGCCGCTGAGATAGAACGTGCGCGTGGCGCCGAACACCACCAGGCCTTCCAGGTTCTGCTGTTCCATATGGGCGCGCATGTGGCCGACGCGCCGATCCAGTTCCTGATCGCTGATTTGATATTTCATGCTGAAACTCCGGGCGCGAGGCCGCGTAGGCAGTGGCGAGGGGGACACGGAGCGGGGAGACCCCGCTCCGTGTCAGAGACGGTACAACTACTCGGTTATGGAAACGTCGAAGATTTCCGGATGGGCGTACGGATCAAACCGGAAGCCGTCCACCTTGGAACTGACGCCGAAGATCGAAACGTTGGCATAGATGCCGGCGCCCAAGGCATTCTCATTGATGATGCGCTGGACTTCCGCGTAGATTTCGGCCCGTTCCGTTTCATCCCCGGTTTCCAGGCCTCGGCGCAACAGAGCATCCAACTCGTCGTTGGCCCAGTGGGACCAGTTGCGGGTGCCCAAGGTACTGGAGTGGTACATGCGGTCCAGGAACAGGCCCGGATCGGGGCTGTAGGTGCCAATCAAGGCCGTGTTGAAGGTGCTGTCCAGGGAGGCCATGCCGTCCATCATGGCCGTACCCGTCATGACGTTGACCAGGAACTCGATGCCCACGCGCTTGAGCTGCGCCTGGATTACCTCGGCGGGCAGTTCGGCGACATAGCCGGGGAACGTGGCGTGGAAGAGGGACAGGACCTCACCGTCCTTCATGCGGTAGCCGTCATCGTTGATCTCGGTGTACCCCATTTCCTCCAGCAGTTCCACGGACCGTTCCGGGTCGTAGGGGAACATGTTCTCAACGCTGGCATCGTAGAACTTCACGCCCCGCGTGAGCAGTTGATACGCCACCGGATACACGCCCTTGAACACGATCTGGTCGATTTCCTCCCGATCAATGGCGTGCATGAAGGCCTGCCGCATGCGAATGTCGTCCGTGGGCGGGTAGGTGGTGTTGAAGTGAATGCCCCGGGCCAAGCCGACCTTGGGGGCGCCCAGCACCGAAGTGGCCGGGTTTCCCTGCACGCGATCCACGGCGGCGGGCGGCACTTCGTCAATGATCAGGATTTCGCCGGTCTCCAGGGCGGAGAGGCGCGCTTCTTCCTCCAGGATGAAACGGAACACCACCGATTCCAGGTGGGCCGGTCCTTCATGGAAGATCGAAGGGCCCCAGTTGTAGTCGTCGTTCCGTTCCAGCACAACCTCGTTGCCCGGGATCTCGCTGACGAACTTGAACGGCCCCGAACCAGTCAGCGCATCGCTGAAGTTGTCGCCGTGTTCCTCCACCGCCTGCTGGGAAACAATGCCCATGAAGGGCGACGACAGCGCAAACGGGAAGAGCGCGTAGGGGGTTTCGAAGGTCACCTTCAGGGTGGTGTCGTCAACCACCTCGGAGCCCGTGTAGGAACCCAGCAGGGGACCGGCCTGCTTCGACTCGGTCGCCGGATCCTTCATGCGATCGAAATTGAACTTGACCACGCCGGCCGTGAGCGCACTGCCGTCATGGAACGTCACGTCGTCGCGCAACGTCAGGGTCCACTCCGTCGCATCGTCGGACGCTTCCCAGGCGGTGGCCAGCCCGGCCACGTAATTGGCATCGTCGTCCAGATAAATCAGGCGGTCGAAGATGTTCCGGAACACGTAGGCGGCCTGGGTGAAGGCGCTGGCGTGCGGATCGAACGTGTCGTAGTCCACGTTGCGAATGCCAATGGTCAAGGTACCGGAGCCCATGGATTCCATGGCGGCGTCTTCTTCCATCGCAGGGGCATCGCCCGTGGGTGCGACACAGCCTGCCACCAGTACCACGATGGCTATCAGCCAGATCCAAGGGGTACGCAATCTGTTTTTCAACATGGTGTTGTTGCTCCCGAAAATTCGGCAAGGGAAGCCGCGCGACAGCAACCCCGCCGACTGCTGTTGTCCGTCAATCGGGCAGAGGAACTGCTGCGGCTCGATCCACAATCTTACAGCAGCGCAAAATCCGTGCCAACAGGCCGATTCGCCCAATATGCGGGGTCAAGGTGACCAAGCTTGATGGCAGGCGTCGGCAGCCGTGCAACGCAGGTCCCCGGGTGCGCCGCTCGTGTCCACGGTTCCTATCGCACCTGCATGCGCGGGTCCAGGGCATCCCGCAAGCCGTCGCCCAGGATGTTGATCGCGACCACCACCAGGGCAATGGCCAACCCCGGGAACGTGGACAGCCACATGGCTTCCCGCAGGTTGTAGCGTCCCCGGCTGACCATGGCGCCCCATTCCGGGGTGGGCGGCTGGGCTCCCAGCCCGATGAAGCTTAGGGAGGCGGCGCCGAAAATGGCGCTGGCCACCTGCAGCGTGGACAGGACAATCACCGGCGCCAGGATGTTGGGCAGGATGTGGCGCACCACGATGCGCCCGTTGGAACTGCCGATCAGGCGTGCGGCATCGACGAAGTCCAGTTGGTTCTGGGCGAGCGCGCTGCCGTGGACAATGCGGGTGAAGGCCGGTATGGCACTGATGCCCACGGCGATCATCACGTTCTCCAAGCTGGCTCCCAGGATGGCCACGATGACGATCGCCAACAGGACACCCGGAAACGCCAGCAGCAGATCCATGGTACGAAGGATGACAAAGCTGACTACGCCGCCGTAGAAGCCGCTGAGCAGCCCCAGAATCAGGCCGGCGATGGTGGCGATGCCCGACGAGATCAGGCCTACGCGCAACGAAATCCGCGCGCCCCAGACCACGCGGCTTAGAACGTCGCGCCCCGTGTCGTCCGTACCGAACCAGTGTTCGGGCCCGGGTGGTTGCAGGACCTTGTCGGCGTCGATGGCCACCGGATCGTAGGGGGCAACGACAGGTGCGAGCACCGCGCAGAAAATCAGGACGACCAGGAAAACCGAGCTCGCGGCCGCCGCCCGGTTGCGCAGCAGGGTTCCCAGCAATTGACGAAACGAACCGCGCTCCGCGTTCATGGCGGCGCTGTCCCGGTGGATTCCGGATTCCGGCGTCGGGCCGGGCCGGCGTCCGTGGAAGGGATTGCCGGCTCAGGAGCGGCCTGCCCCCGCATCAGAACGTAGAGGGTGCCGTCATCGGCGACCTCGGTGGGAAACGTGGCGAGACGACGCCGATCCGTCAGGCACTGGCCCGAGTCGAGCGCGAATTCCCAGCCATGCCAGGGACAGACCAGGATCTCGTTTTCCCGCCCCCACCGGAACGTGCCAGGCACCGAGGGCAGCGTGGTGCCCCGAACCGTGCCCCGGCAAATGGGGGCTCCTTCGTGGGGGCAGTGATTCAGGACTGCCCGGAACTGTCCACCAACCCGAAAAAGGCCCAGTGAACGGCCGGCAACCTCTACCTGTAGACAGGTGCCGTCGCGCACGTCATCGGCATGGCCGACTCGGAGGCGTCGGAGGGAAGAGGCGGAAGCCATGGAACTCGACATCCCAGAAGGTTCAGGAGTTATAAGGTACCAGATGGCGTCAGGCCCACTCCGTGAAGAAACGTGTAGTTGCTCATTTCCTGCCTCTCCCTGGCAACGCACGGCAGAGGCATGCCTTCCACCAGTTCGTTGATGCGCCTCAGTCACTAACGGTCTTGTCCGGCGACCCTGTAAATCCGCGTCACACTCGGACTTGCGTGCTTTCACTGTCCGCGGGCCAAAACCCGAACAAATCACTGAGACAGAACCTGTTACCAGTTTGTCGAGATCACGGGAGGAAATAACCTCTACGGGCTGTGGCACCAGACTGGCGCATCCGCTTCATAGACGCGCACCTCACAGATTCGGGCGTGGTCGAGGCCATGAGTGGCTTCCACAACGACACGTACCTTATCCACAGGTTTGCCGGCTTCCAGCTTGTGTATACGCCGCCGCTGGTAGTTGTCTGTGACATTGAGCAGAGAGTGCCACGCGCCAGACACATGTCCTTCAATCCGATAGCCTCGTACCGTCTCTGGCTGGCCTTGGCCCCAGATCACGCGTTCCATAAAGGCATCGGAATGGGAGAGAGTCAGAGGCCTGTACATGCCTGTATCGAAAACGAGTTCGATCTGGGCTGGCTGAATGGCTCGCTCCCAAGCCAACTCCAGAACCGCGGGCAGTCCGTCGGCGGGATCGCTCATCCAGCGATGCAATCCCGGATGAGCCCGGTCGGGCGGCGCGCCCCCCTTGCCGAATACAGCCCGGGTTTGGCCTGAAATGACGTTGTCAGCCTCACCGCAGGTCTGTTGGCTGGTAGCCGACACTTTGGCCTGTCGAGCCAAATCGCAAGGATCGCAGTTGGTCACACCGATAAGGTAGGCATCGTCCCGTAAAAGACGCTGTTGGATGGCGAGTACTGCAGCCGGATCATCAGCCAAATCAGCCGAGTCCATATTGTGGGCCGCTGCATAGGCGGCCGCTGTGCCTACGCCCTGGCCTATCGCCGCGCAGGTTGCCATGACCCGGGTAGAGGCGAAGGCAATATGGCTGGCCGAGATGTTGCGACCGGCGAACATCAGGTTGGGCAGTCCCGGAGAGACACAAGAGCGCAAGGGGATGTCAAAAACGTAGTCCGTCATCCTCTGATCACAAGGTCTCTCGTCCACCGCATCAATTCCGGCCGGTGGGTGGGTATCGATAGGCCAGCCGCCGAATGCTATGGCGTCGTCAAATGGGGTGGACCGAGTCAGGTCTTGCTCCACCAGCATGTACTGGCCCATGAAGCGGCGAGACTCCCGCTTTCCGGGCAGGAAACCAAACCAGTCCAGGGCCCAATTCTCTGCTCCGTGATCCCCGTCGTTCTTGATATGGTCCCAGATGCCCAGCAGGATGGCCAGCAGTTCATCCCGAATTGCCTCGTTGTCCTTGATGGTATCCAGCTCCCCGCCCCACTCGACCCACCAGTAGCCGTATTCCAAGCCACCATTAACACCTGGCATGCTGTGCGGCCGAAACATCAGATCCTCTTCCGTGAATTTCCGTGCCCACGGTGGCGCGACGAAAGGCATTGGCCGGTCATGTTTCCGCGCCTGGAAAAGGAGGGTGGATCCCAAGGTTTTGCCGTCACTGTGCTCTGCGGCCAAGTTCTCTCCGTAGACATTTTTGCCTTCGCGCCCATGCTGGTAGGCGGCACCGGCTGAGACCCCCATCTGGCCGTCGCCGGTACAGTCAACAAAGATCCGGGCCCCTATTTGGAAGCGATCCTCCGTGGACTGACGTTCGGCCACAGCCAGGGCGATGCGCTCGCCTTGCAATTCCACATCGACAACCCGCGTGTTGAGCATTAGTTGCAGGTTCGGTTCAGCCTGGCAGCGATCGTAGAGAATGAGGTCCAGCATGGAGGCAGCGCGTTGGTCGTTGTGGACCGCAGTCTCCAATCGAATCTCCTCAATGATGCCTCCTTCCCGGGCCTCGGTTTCCAGCTCCCGACCGCGGTGTCCGCTAGCATCGGCACCCACGATGTGCATACGTACCTCGCTGGACGCGTTGCCTCCCAAAACGGGTCGGTCCTGGCAGAGAATCACGCTGGCCCCACAACGGGCGGCCGCCAAGGCTGCAGGGAAACCTGCCGGGCCCCCACCCGCAACAAGAACGTCGCAAGTTAATCCGTGGTTGCGCAGAATAGTCATGGGTTTGGATTCCTTTCGGCGGATTTTTGGAGTCTACAGAAGCGGAACAACAGAGTAAAAACGGTGTTGGGAGGGCAGAATCGTACGAACCGATGCGTACAATGGAACCGTACATCAATTGGAACGCCTACGGACCATAACCCAGCCATGCCCGTTTCCGTCTTGAGGCATGGCTTGCAAG
This sequence comes from Caldilineales bacterium, assembly GCA_012271135.1. Classification (GTDB taxonomy): domain Bacteria; phylum Chloroflexota; class Anaerolineae; order Caldilineales; family Caldilineaceae; genus Bin34. The sequence continues at coordinate 8,301 of JAAXGZ010000023.1, forward strand.
CGATGTGTTGGTGCCTGACTGCGCCCATCTCCCGAGCAGTTCAGATCCTGGGCTCCGCTAAGAACTTATGCAACGCGGTGGCCAGATCCCACCCAAAGGCACGGGCTGATTCAGGGGTGACCATCTCGCCGTCGACGTTGGCATAGGGAATCTCCACAACAGAACTGGCCAGGACCTCGGGAAGTGCTTCGCCCCAGCGCTCCGAGGTCTGTCGTGGCCCGTAGTCGACATTCCACTCGTCTCCGTAGGCGAGATTATTGTTCACCCCATAGGGCAAGGGACCAGTGCGGGTCTGCTCCAGGATGGCGCAAAAGCGTTCCACACGCCGCCAGTTGTCCCGGTCGGGACCCCCTACAAAGTGGATGCGCTCGTGGGAGCCGCCCCTGATGGCAGGACAGTGAAAATCCAGGATGAATCGGAGTTTTCCTTCGCTCCAGGCCGGAACGCGCTTTTTGACAGCTTGCACAGTTGGATAAATGCTCCCCTCTCCGTAATCCTCCCAGTGATCGTAGGGTCGGCGCCTTTTGCCTTGGTCTCCCTCCTCCACGCCATCCTTGTCCATGAAGGGGATTACGAGAAACTCGACGTGTTCCCGCAGCCATGCGCCCAGTCCCGTCTGGGTCAATACTGCTTCCAACATCCCTTCCATGCTGTACGTCGCTATCGCCTCGCAAGCGTGGTGGCGACCCATCAACAGGACCCGAAAGTCAGGGGACCCATCGAGATGTCCCAGATGCAGCATTTCCACGTCCCGTCCCCGCTTGGTGCGACATAGAGTACCTATCCTGAGATGAGGGTGGCGGGAATACCGAGCCAGGAAGGCCTGCAAGTGGGCTTCCAGATACGGGATCGTGAACGAAAAGTGCACGGAGTCCGCCTGGAGAGGGAATGTGAAGGTAAAGCTCTGTCCCTGAACTGCTTCCTCCCCGAGCCAAGACCAGTGTCTGCCATCATCGACACTCACGGCCGGACCCCGCACCCCAATGGCATCGCTGGCCGTAAAGCGAAATTCCAGAGTGCGGCCAGCAGCTCCCCTGATGCGGAAGTACCAGTAGAACCAGTTAACGAATGTATCGCGCAAATCCTGATGTAGGGAAATCAAATCACCATCCACCGAATCGACAACAATATTGCCGCCCGGGAAGTCGCTGTCAATGATCGGATCAGTTCTACTCATGGCTGTTCCTCCGGCGTAACAAGATCCCACAGCACAGAGACGACAAAGGCATTTGGATCTGTGGACGGTACAGGGACTATCCGCGAATACCGGTCAGGGTAACGCCCTGCACGAAGTGGCGTTGGAAGAGGGCAAAGACCAACAGGACAGGGATTACCATCACGGTCGAGGCTGCCATCAGTTGGTTATATAACGAGTTCATGTAGGGTAGACCCCGGAAACTGTGTAGTCCGAGAGCCACAGTGCGAAGCCGTTCATCGGTCAGGAAAATCATGGGGCCCATGAAGTCATTCCAGCTGGCCTGGAAGCTGAAAATGGCTACGGTGGCCAGGGCCGGCTTTGCCAGGGGCAGGACGACTCGCCAGAGGATATCCAATTCCGAACAGCCATCAATGCGCGCCGCATCGGTCAAGTCATCGGGAATGCCCAGGAAGAACTGGCGCAGCAGGAAAAGGTAGAAGGGCGAACCAAAAAATGCTGGCACCATCAGCGGGGCAAAGGTATTGATCCAGCGCAGCTGATGGAAGAGCAGGTAGGTGGGGATGAGCCGGACAATGCCGGGGAGCATCAACATGCTCAACAGAGAGGCAAACAACAAATCCCGCCCCCTAAACCGGAAGCGCGAAAACCCGTAGGCTGCCAGTACGTTGGACGTCAAGTCGCCGACAATCACCACCGCGGTCACATACAGTGTATTCCTGAAATAGAGTCCGAAAGGCAGGAAAGTCAAGGCTGCAGGGTAGTTTTCCCAGGCGAAAGGATTGGGAATCCAGGATGGGGGAAAGGAGACAACCTGTGCCATGGTCTGTAGGGAAGCCGAGATCATCCACACCAAAGGCAGGATCATGGCAAGCGCCCCGATCAACGCGATCAGGTGCCAGACTACCGTGGAGAACCGACGACGAACCAGCAGCCAGCGAATGTTGCCAACCATTTAGAATCGGCCCCCTGTCCTGCCTTCGTAATAGACCCAGGATCTTGATGTCTTCAAGATAAGAAAGGTCAGCAGCAACACCAGAATAAACAGCATCCAGGCGGTGGCCGAGGCGTAACCCATCTTAAAGTAGCGGAACGCGTTGTCGTAAATCAAAAGGGAAATGTAGTAGGTGGAATTGACCGGCCCGCCTCTGGTCATGATGAAAGGCGCATTGAATGCTTGGAACGAGGCGATCAGTCCCATAACCAGGTGAAAGAACAGGGTTGGAGTCATCATTGGCAAGGTGATGGCAAAGAAACGACGCCACGCCCTGGCGCCGTCGATTTCGGCCGCTTCATGCAGATGTTCCGGAACGCTTTGCAGCCCAGCCAGGTAAAGCACCATTCCGGTGCCGATGCTCCAAAGGCTCATCAGGATCAAGCCTGGTGTGGCCCAATCCGGATCGATCAGCCACCCGGGTCCTTTAACGCCAAAGAGGCTAATAAGATAGTTAACCAGGCCCACACTGGGATTGAGGATTACCAGCCAGATCACCGCTGAGGCCACGGTGGGTACGACACTGGGTACGTAAAACGCAGTGCGGTAGATGTAGGCTCCTTTGATCCTGTTCAGCAACAGGGCAACGGCAAAAGCCAAGCCAATCCCGAGTGGTACCGATACCAACACATAGTACGCCGTGATTCCAAAGGACTGTGCTACCAATTCCTCCGTAAACGCCTTCTGGTAGTTGGCCAAGCCCGTCCACTTGGGTTTCGTTATGATGCTGTACTTGGTAAAACTAAAAACCAGTGCAGCCAGGATCGGGCCCAGATTGAAGATGAGCATTCCCAAAACAGCAGGGCAAATAAAGAGAAGACCGTACAGTGCTTCCCTGCGCTGTATGGACCGACTTTTTGACAGCCTTGAGGTTGGGAACCTCATGGAATCAAACAGATCGAACCTCCTTGGCCCAATGCATTTCGCAGGAGCCGGCTTAAAGCGTGTGGAGCAATTGCCTGCTGTGCCCTGCTCGCGGGTCAGCAGAACAATCTCCGTTCCCGGACATGACCGCTAATCATTGCGGGAGAAACGGATTCCCTTGACTAAGAACGCCGACGGCTCCTGTCAAGAGAACCCGTTTCACCCCCAACTGCCTACCTCTCACAGCAGGAAAGGCTTTTGGTGGGACTAAGCCTCAGCCCACCACTCGTCCAGCATTTCCTGAAGCCTGACCCCTACTTCTGCGACTGCTTCCGCGGGAGTCTTACGGTGATAGTAGACTTCCTCCAAGGAAGATCTCATGACATCACCTACTTCATTCCACACAGGGAACGAGTTTCCGTACACCTTGGTGCGCTCAGTCGCCTCTTCGACCACGGGCCAGAACGGGGCTGTCTGGTACGCAGGAGTCTCCGAGCATGCCTTGAGGGGATGTGCCTGAAGCTGCGCTGTCATGAACTTGCAGCTTCCCTCAAGATCATAGGTGAGCCATTTTAGCAGTTGCCAAGCTGCGTCCGGTACCTTGGTTCCCCTCGGCATGGCATAACCCCAACTGTAGTTATAACTGCCTACCCAAGGGCTGTCGTTGTTCACGGGACTGACCGCGGACAGGTAATCAAGGTCAGGTGCCTGATCCTTGACGTAGAAGTAATTCCAGCCGCCGCTAAACTGGATACTCTGCAACCCGGAATAGAAGGGGTTGGTCTCAAAGGCGGAAGTGGTGCTCTGCCAAGCGGCTACCTTTTCAATACCACCCTGAGCTTCCATTACGTCAAACATAAACTGTACGGACTCTACGGTTAGCTCATTGTCGATCAAGGACGTTTGGCCATCATCACTGATCATGGGAGCATCATTGCAGGCCATGTAGTGTCTGAAACCATCCGGACCGCCGTACAAGGTGCAACCCAGGCGTTTGATCTCATCATCCTCGAAGACCACAAGCTTTGCAATCGCGTCCAACATCTCAGTCCAGGTCGACGGAGGATTCTCCGGATCGAGACCGACTTCCTCGAAGTCGGCAGGAATGTAGAACATGAGATTTTGGGCACCACCCATGGTGTTGGGCAGTACCCATACATTACCTTCCCGCTGCATGGCTTTGGCTTCGGGCCCATAGTACTGGTCCAGCGTGATGCCCGCTTCCGCCATCCTTTCCGTCAAGGGCAGAAGGGCTTCCGCTCTGACAAATGGAGCCATGTCATGCTGGGCAAGCATGGTGACATCGGGGGGTGTGCCCGCCGTAATCGATGCCAGCAGTTTCTCCAGACGCTGCCCCCAGGGCTGCAGCGTGACCTCTGCTGTGATATGAGGGTACGCGGCCATGAAATCTGCGATTTGGGTGTCCATCAAGGGGACGCGACCACCACCCCAGTGGTGCCACAGTCTGACGGTTACCGGCTCAGGCGCAGCTGTATCTTCTGGAGCAACCTCTGATACAGGAAGGGGCTGGCATGCCGCCAAGCCGACCCCCACCCCGGCCATCAATGTTGTCTGTAGAAATCGACGCCGAGACAACCCGTGTTGCTTCCTCATGGTAGCCTACCTCTTGAAGGGAACCCCTTCAATTTGATGATTTCACAGAAATCTTGATTGGGCATTGTATCCCATCCTGAAATAGGCAACAAGCCGCGAAAAATCCATGGCACTGTTTCAATCTCGTTGATAT